>NZ_JBHLUE010000006.1:0-129602 GCF_042434095.1 Plantactinospora siamensis | reverse complement strand
CCTGCGCACCCTGGGCACCCTGAGCACCCTGAGCACCCTGAGCACCCTGCGCACCCTGGGCGCCGACATCACCCTGCGGACCCTGCGGGCCAACCGCGCCCTGAGCGCCCTGGGCCCCCTGCGCGCCCTGGGCCCCCTGAGCGCCCTGCGCGCCCTGCGCGCCCTGCGCGCCCTGCGCGCCCTGAGCGCCCTGAGCGCCCTGCGCGCCCTGAGCGCCCTGAGCGCCCTGGGCACCCTGAGCACCCTGGGCACCGACGTCGCCCTGCGGACCCTGCGCGCCCTGCGCGCCCTGCGCACCCTGCGCACCCTGCGCACCCTGCGCACCCTGCGCACCCTGCGCACCCTGCGCACCAGTGTCACCTTGCGGGCCCTGGGGGCCCTGGGCACCCTGCGGACCCTGTGGGCCGGGTCGGCCGGAGTGGTCCGGCCACGGGTGCTCGGAACCGCCCCAGGACCCGTCCGGGTCCTGACCGCCGGGGGCGCCCTGCGGGCCCGTGCCGCCGGAGTCATCGGAGGACCAGCTCGGCGCCTGGTCCTGCCACTGCCAGCCCTGCGGGCCGTATGAGCCGTCGCCGATCGGCGACTCCGGGCCGTCCGCGAGCGGCGTCGACGGACGCCAGGCCCGCAGGTTGCCCAGCGGACCGGGAGTGCCGATCTGCGCGCGCTCGGTGCGGGCCTTGTAGACGGACTCGGCCGCCGCGGCCGGGGTGGTCCCGGTCGTCAGGCCCGCCATCAGCAGTACGGAGCTCAGGCCGGAGGCCGCCTTGACGTGTTTCAGGCTTGCCAGTGGCTTACGTTGCTTCTTCCCCATGTCCCCCTCCAGGAGCAAGTGATCACGTTTCGCGTGCCTCCCCGGCTCTACGCGATCGTTATGTTATAGAGACAAACCAGACATGGAGCTTTAAACGTACTTTTGCTATGCAGAGCGCTCAGCAGGAGTAAAAAGGGATGCTCTCGGCGTGAAGCTCTCCGGTACGTCGAGGGCGATCCCCGCCACTCGCGCGCCCTACCAAGCGGACGGCGACGGACCGGTAGGATGCCGCCATGAGCGCTGAAAGCGTCGGCTTGCACATGCCCGCCGTCGTGACGCTCCGCGATCTCGCCGCCATGATCGCCGCAGATTCGCACGGGCACAGGTATGAGACCAGCCCCGAGGGAGTGCTCTCGGTCATGCCCCCACCGGACTCCGAGCACGCCGCCATCGCCAGTCGGCTGCTGGTCTGGCTAGCCGTTGGCGGCTGGCCGGCGGAGCAGATCCTGCAGGCCGCCGGCATCCGGATCCCCGGGCCTGGCGGTGACGGCGGGCGGATTCCCGACCTGAGCCTCTGGTCAGCACCGCAACCGCGCACCGTCTGGCTGACCGTCGCCGATCTCCTGCTGGTGATCGAGATCGTGTCCCCTGGCTCGGAGGCCATCGACGGCATGGTCAAGCGCCAGGAGTACGCGCGGGCCGGCATCCCGCGCTACTGGGTGGTCGACCGGGACACCGCCCAGACGGTCACCATGCACCGGCTCGGCGAGGCCGGCGACTACGAGGTTGCCACCACGATGCCCCTGGCCTGGCTGCTCAACACTCCCCCAGCAGAACACCTGGGCTGAGCGCCGGCTGCGCGCGGCGCACTCAGGCCCCGCCGCCGTCCTCCGGGGCGGGCAGCGTGGGGTGGTCGGTGGGATAGAGGCCGACGGCGAAGCCGTACACGGTGTCGCCGGATCGGGGCAGCTCGCTGAACTCCCGTACCAGGTCCTCGACCCGGCGCCAGAACGCGGACGCCGCCGCGGCCGGGATGCGGGCGTGCCGGATGGTCGAGTAGAGCGTGTCGGCCTCGTGCGCCGGGACCGACTCGGCGGCGGCCGTGGAGAGCCCGTTCAGGCAGACCGGGGCGGCCGGGTCGCCCGGCGTACGGACCGCGCCCACGTTGATGGTGCGGCCGGTCCGGCCGTAGTAGCGCTCATCGATGGCGCGGACCCGGCGGGTGCGGACCACCCGGAGCATGCCGGCCTGCACCAGCACCTTGACGTGGTGCGCGACGGTGCTGTTGGGCCGGCCGACCGCGGCAGCCAGCTCGGCGACCGTGGCGGCCCGCTCGAGCACGAGGTCGAGGAGCGTGGCGCGCAGCGGATCGGCGATCGCCCGCAGCTGCGCAGGGGTCGACACCTCCACCGACTCGGCCAGCTCGTAGTCGGGGATCCGGGGGTTGCGATTACTCGACATTTCTCGAACAATCTAAAACGTTGGAGAGATCATGCCAAGCCGGGCGGCTCGACGCGCCGTCCGGAGTCGAGCAAGGAGGCCGCATGGCTGAGATTCTGCTGTTCCACCACGCCCAGGGCCAGACGGCGGGATTCACCGCCTTCGCCGACGAGCTGCGCCGGGCCGGGCACCCCGTGCACGCGCCGGATCTGTACGACGGGCACACCTTCGGCACCCTCGACGAGGGACTCGGCTACGCCCGGAAGGTCGGCTTCGACGCGTTCGTCGAGCACGGCGTGGCGGCCGCGGCGGACCTGCCGGCCGAGCTCGTGTACGTGGGCATCTCGCTCGGCGTGATGCCCGCGCAGCGGCTCGCGCAGACCCGCCCCGGGGCCCGCGGCGCGCTGCTGATCGACGGCTGCCTGCCGGTGTCCGAGTTCGGCCCGGCCTGGCCGGCGGGCGTGCCCGTGCAGGTGCACGGCATGGAGTCGGACCCGTTGTTCGCCGAGGAGGACCTGGCCGCGGCCCGCGAGTTGGTGGCCTCGACCGACCGGGCCGAGCTGTTCCTCTACCCCGGGGACCGGCACCTGTTCCTCGACAGCAGCCTGCCGTCGCACGACCCGGACGCCACCAAGCTGCTCACCCAGCGCGCGCTGGAGTTCTTGGCGACCAGCTGACGCTTACATTTAACAAAGTTAACTGATAGCCTCCCGTCAATCGGCGAGGAGGCGTGCCATGCGAGTTCGATCCGTACCCCCGATGGTGCTGGCCGGGGCCGCGCTGGCCGCTCTCGTCGCGGCCGCGGCCCCGCCAGCCGGACCGGCCGCGGTCCCGGGCGGCCGGGCCGCGGTCGGCGGCCCGGCGCGGACCGGCGGCCTGGCCCCGGCGGCCAACCTCCTGGTGGCCTGCTCGGCGCCGGCCTGGAGCGAGGGCACCAGCTATCCGGCCGGCAGCCGGGTGAGCTACGCCGGCCGGCTCTACGAGGCGCTGGTCACCCACACCCCGCCGCCCGGCGCCGGCTGGAACCCCGCCGCCACGCCGGCACTGTGGCGGGACCTCGGCCCCTGCGACGGTGCCCCGACACCCACCCCGACCGGCGTCCCCACGCCCACCCCGACGCCGACCGGCACCGCGAGCCCGACACCGCCGAGCAGTCCGACACCGCCACCGAGCAGCACCCCGCCGGGCGGCCCGGACAGCTGCGCGGTCAAGCCGCGACCGGCCGGCAAGGTCCTGCAGGGGTACTGGGAGAACTGGGACGGCGCGGTCAACGGCGTCCACCCGCCGCTGGGCTGGATCCCGATCACCGATCCGCGGATCCGGCAGCACGGCTACAACGTGGTCACCGCCGCCTTCCCGGTGATCCGCGCCGACGGGACGGTGCTCTGGGAGGACGGCATGGACGCGGGCGTCCGGGTGCCCACACCGGCCGAGATGTGCCAGGCCAAGGCCGCCGGGCTGACCGTGCTGCTGTCGATCGGCGGCGCGGCCGCCGGCATCCACCTCGGCTCGGCGGCCGTGGCCGACCGGTTCGTGGCCACGGTCGTGCCGATCCTGCAGCGGTACAACTTCGACGGCATCGACATCGACATCGAGACCGGGCTCACCGGCAGCGGCAGCATCGGCACGCTGTCCACCTCGCAGGCCAACCTGGTCCGGATCATCGACGGCGTGCTCGCGCGGATGCCGGCCGGCTTCGGCCTCACCATGGCGCCGGAGACCGCGTACGTCACCGGGGGCAGCGTCACCTACGGCTCGATCTGGGGCGCGTACCTTCCGGTTCTCAAGCGGTACGTCGACAACGGCCGGCTCTGGTGGCTGAACATGCAGTACTACAACGGCAGCATGTACGGCTGCGCCGGCGACTCCTATCCGGCCGGCACCGTGCAGGGCTTCACCGTGCAGACCCAGTGCCTCAACGCCGGCCTCACCGTCCAGGGCGTGACGATCAGGGTCCCGTACGACCAGCAGGTGCCGGGCCTGCCCGCCCAGGCCGGGGCCGGCGGCGGTTACCTGGCGCCGGCGCTGGTGTCCCAGGCGTACGGCAGCGTCAGCGGGATCAAGGGCCTGATGACCTGGTCGATCAACTGGGACGGCTCGAAGGGCTGGACCTTCGGCGACAACGTGCAGGCCCTCGAAGGCCGCTGACGCCGGTCGACGGGTGGCGGCGCCGGGGCGGCTGGCACTAGCGTCCTGGTCGTGGATCATCGGATTGCTCCGGTCACGGGCGCCAGCCGGGGTGTCGGTCGGGGAATCGCGGTCGCGCTCGGCCGCGCGGCGGTGGCCGCGCTGGCCGCCGACGAGGAGCGGCTGTCGCTGTCCGGCCGCGCCCTCACGGTCGCCGACCTGGCCCAACGGTACGGGATTGACGTCGCCGGCTGACCCGCGCCGAATCTCCGCCGAGACGCTGGCCGCCGAGATCACCGTGGGCGACGGCGACACGATCGAGTTCGACCCGGTACGGCCGGACGCCCGACCGGCACGTGGGGCGGTCCCGCCGCCGGCCGCGCCCGCTCGCCACCGTCGGCGGGCGCGGCCGGAATGGACCGGAGTCAGACGGAGGGCGCCGCGGGGGCGCCGGCGCCGGGGGCGCCCGGGGTGCCGGGGGCGCCCGGGGCGTCGGCGGTATCGGCGGTCCGGTGCCGGGCGGCGATCTGCTCCTGGAAGCCGTCGACGATCTTGCTGAGCGCCGGAACCTGGGAGCGGAAGAAGGCGAGCACCGCGACGATCACGATGAGTCCCGGGAGCTGCGAGATGACGAACGACTCGTCCAGCTTGGCCGGCGACCAGTGGTAGACGATCCAGACCCGCAGTACGGCCTCGATCAGCAGGCCGACCCCGAACGCCGCGGTCATCAGCCGCTCCCGGCGCCGGAACTCGCGCGAGTCGTGCCACGCCTGGTCGTACGCCTGCGCGCGTACCGGGTCGCCGTCGGTGGCGATCGGCGTCACCGCCACGTACACGATGGGCTTGCCCACCACGCAGGTGAACATGAAGTAGAAGCCGGTGAGGGCGGTGTAGAAGGCCGGCTTGATGGCGACCAGACGCGGGTCGTCGGTGACGAAGAGCAGCGCGACCGTGAGCGCGACCTCCAGTAGCACCAGGATGCCGATGAAGTCGAGCTTGCGTCGGCGGATCGTGTTCACCAGGGCCCACGCGCCGATGCCGACGCCGGCCAGGGTGAGCGCCCAGAAGTCGCTCATGCCGAGTTTCTTGAGGATGAAGTAGAGGACCACCGGGACGACGATGTCCAGGAGGGTCGGTAGGAGGGCGCGGAGCCGTCCCGCCCGCGCCGGGCGGCTGGTAGCGGTGGTCATGACGGGCTGCCTTTCTGGGCGAGGTCGTGGCCGGCGCCTCGGCCTGGGCCATCGATCGTCATCGTCTTTTCTCACGACTCGTCGCGCGGCGCCTGCCAGGTGCGGCCCGAGGCCGGTGGTTGTTGTCGGGCCCGGGCCGCCTTGATGGAGGCGGCCAGCCGGTTGAGCAGCGTGCCGAGCAGGACGGTGTCGTCCCCGTTCCAGTCCGCGAGGAAGTTCGCGAACCGGTCGTGCGACTTGCGGACCAGCCGCTGCAGCTCCTCCTTGCCGGCGCCGGTGAGCACCACCCGGAACGAGCGCCGGTCGTTCGGATCGTTGCGCAGCTCAACCTGACCGGCCTCGGCCAGCGCGTGGATCTGCCGGGTGACCGCGGACAGCGAGAGCTGCATCTCGGTGGCCAGGTCGGACGGCCGGACCTCGGTGGTCTCGGCGACCAGTTGCAGGATGGTCAGCCGGCTGCCCTCGCCCTGCCGCTCGCGCGCCTTGCTGAGCTCGCGACCGACCGCCAGCAGGCCGCTGGTGAGTACCTCGATGTCGCGGTCGTCCGGCTGCATGCCGCCACTCTATCGATACTTGCGTCACGCAAGCAAGCTTTTCCCGGCCACGCCGGGCGTCACCGCTCCCCGGTGCTCCGGACCACGCCCGCGGAACCGTCCACTGTGATCACCTGACCGTCGGCGAACGTGCTGGTGGCGTTCCCGGTGGCGAGCACGGCGGGCACCCCGTACTCCCGGGAGATGATCGCCGGGTGCGACAGGATGCTGCCCTTGTCGGTGACCAGCGCGCCGACACTCGGGAACAACACCGCCCACTGCGCGGTCGTCTCCGGGCAGACCAGCACGTCGCCGCGGCGCAGCTTGCCGAACTCGGTGACGTCCCGGATCACCCGGGCCGGGCCGGTGTAACGCCCGGCCGAGGCGGCCAGGCCGCGCAGGGCGCCGGCCGGCGACTCGCCGCCCGGGCCGCCGCCCCACAGGCTCATCGACCACTGCGCCAGCGCCGCCACGTGCAGGGCGCCGGCCGACGGCGCCGGCAGTGTCGGGTCCTCCTCGATGGGGGTGGGCGGCCGGCCATAGAACACCGGGCCCGGGTGCGCGGTGGCCCAGGTGTGCTGGCCGCGGCCGATCCGGACCTGCTCGCGCAGGTCGGCCCCCCGCTCCAGCGCGGCCAGCGCGGTCTCCAGGTCGAGGTGCAGCACGTCGTGCGCGTTGTCGGTGAGCCCGGCCGCGGTGAGCCGGCCGCCCAGCTCCAGCAGCGCATAGCGGAGCAGCGCCCAGAGCGAGACCGCGTAGTAGACCTTCTCGTCGCGGACCGGCGCGCCCAGGTCGCTGCCCTCGAGCGCGAGCTGGAACCGGCGACGCCCCGCCGGTCCGGCCGCGGCCAGCCCCTCCTCCGCCTCGGCCAGCGTGGCGTCCAACCGGCCACGCAGCGCCGCCCGCTCCCGGTCCACATCGAACGGCTCGTCCAGCTGCGCGCGGATCAGGTTGAGCAGCACGCCCGGCTGCTCGGCCAGGGTCGGCTCGGTCAGGTCGAACCCGATCGTGCGGTGGCAGCACTCCTCGCGATAGTCGTTGAGGGCCTCGGCGAACTCCGGGTCGGCGGCCCGCAGCCGGTCCACGGCGTCCGGCGCGTTCTCCTCCAGGATGGCGCGGACCGCGGGCCGGCCGGCCGCCATCCGGGCCAGCTCACCGATGCCGATGGCCACCCGCATGTGGTCGCCGTGCAGACCGCCGCGCAGCTGGAGGGTCTGCGCCGGGGTCCAGCCGAGCAGCTCCTTGGCGGTCGCGCCCAGCTCGCTCAGCAGCACCACGGCCGCGCCGGTGAGCTGGAAGTAGACCTCGTGCAGCTCGCGGAAGAACCCGACCATGTCGCGGAGGTGCGCCAGCAGGGCGGCGTCGTCGATCTCCAGCGGGTCGATCTCGCGCAGCGCGGACAGCCGGGCCCGGAAGGCCGGCTTCCACTCGGCGTTCCAGCGCTGCACCAGCCTGCGCGGCTCGCCGTTCTCGAGCTTCTTGGCGATCTCCTCGATCCGGGCCAGCTGGGTGGCCGCATCCAGCTGCGGCATCGACAGATAGACCCAGCCGCCGATCGAGGACGCCGACGGCACGGCGCCGGTGGTGAACTGGAAGACGTACCGGGAGACGTCGCTGAAGACCGGCAGGAAGAGCGAGGTCTGCAGCCGGGTCCACGGCCGGACCGCGTTGGCGTCCCGAGTGGAGAACAGCTCCGGCGCCACGACGGGGATCGGGATCTGCTCCCGTACGACGCCGCTCAGCGTGGTGATCGGGCGGGCCTGCAGCAGGAACAGCTCGCCGTCCGCGTACGCCCACTCGATGTCCTGCGGCCTGCCGTAGTGCTCGGCCGTGCGCAGCGCCAGCGCGGCCACCGTACGGGCCTGGGCGGCGTCGATGGCGGTCGGACCGCTCGGCTCGGCCGTCGCGGTCACCCGGGCCTCGTCGCCGCGGACCAGCCACTCGTCGGCGGTCTGCTCGCCGGCCATCAGTCCCTCGCCCAGGCCCACCACGGCACTGACCAGCACCTCGCCGCTGTCCCCGGTCACCGGGTTGCAGCTGAACGCCACGCCGGCCGCGTCGGCCGGCACCATCCGCTGCACCAGCACGCCCACCTCGGCGGTGGCCTGGCCGTCGCCGCGGTACCTGGCGATCCGCTCGGAGAAGCCGGACGCCCAGCAGGTACGGATGGCGTCGACCACCTCGGCCAGCCCCCGCACGTTGAGCACCGACTCGTACTGGCCGGCGAACGACTGGCCGGCCAGGTCCTCGGCCACGCCCGACGAGCGCACCGCCACCGGGTCGTCGCCGAGCGCGCGCAGCGCCTCACCCAGCTCGGCGACCAAGTCGTCCGGCAGCGGCATCGTCTCGATGTGCGCCTTCACCACGGACGGCTCGTCCGCGGGCGGCGGCGCCGCGGCGAGGCAGGCGTCCAGCGCGTCGGTGGTCAGCGAGAAGCCGTCGGGCACCGCGGACCCGGCGGCGACCAGATCGGCGAGGACCGCCGACTTCCGGCCGACCCGGGCCGAGTCCCCGGGCCGGGTCGCGGACAGAGGCAGGATGAAGCTCACGGCGCTGTCCCTTCACGGGCACAATTCGCCAAACGGTACACCGCGACGCGGCCATCGCGCGGTCCCGCGGGAGCGCCTTGGCCCCGTTCTCTCCCGCCGGCCCGGGCGATAGCGTGACCGGATGGACGACTGGCGGACCGACCGGATCGGGGCGGCGCTGCGCGGCGCCAACCCAACCGTGCTGGCGCGGCTGAGCTCCGGCTTCGCGGTCATCGGCGACACCCAGTTCCTCCCCGGATACTGCGTGCTGCTGACCGACGACCCGGGCATCAACCGGCTGCTGGACCTGCCCCGAGCGGGCCGGCTGGCCTTTCTGGCCGACATGGATCTGGTGGGCGAGGCCGTGCAACGGGTCTGCGCCCGCCGCGACCCCGCCTTCCGCCGCGTCAACTATTCGATCCTCGGCAACCTCGACGCGTACCTGCACGCGCACATCCATGCGCGGTACGACTGGGAGCCGCCGGATCTGGTCACCGGGCCGGTCTTCAGCTATCCGCGCGCGACCCGGCTCGACCCGGCGGCCCAGCTCGGCCCGCGCCACGACGACCTGCGGCGGGAACTCGCCGCCGAGCTGCACCAGCTCTCCGGCTCGCCGGCTCCATCCTGACCGACCACTGATCCGGCCGCTGGCTGCCATCCACCTACTGGACGCCGGTATGGCCGATGGTCGCGGCGCCACCGACAAGGATCCTCGGGCCGCTCGCCGTTCGCTGGGTGGCGGTCGTGATGGTGGCCGGGACGCCCAGCGCGTCGCCCATGTCGACGCGGAGCTCGGGGAAGCCGCGGTCGGCCAGGTGGGCGGCGAGGCAGGCCGTGCTGTTGGCGTTGGCGATGTCCTCCGGGACGCCGATGGCGGGGGCGAACATCCGGGCCACCAGGCGGCCGCCGCCGGTCGGCATCGAGTGGACATAGCAGCCGAGCAGCCCGGCCTGCTCGCACGCGGCGCGGAGCCGGTCCTGATCGGGGGCCAGCGCCGCGACGGCCTCGGCCGTGGCCACCGGAACCAGCAGCCGGGGTCGGCCCAGGCTCGCCACGCGTACGCCGGGGCCGAGCAGGTCCGGGGTAACCCCGAGGGCGGCGCTCACGAGCCCGAACTCGGCCGGAGTGGGCTCGCGCAGGATGACCGGGCCGGGATCGAACGCGGCCTGCACCCGGTCGCCGCGCCGGAGCGTACGGCCGGTGAAGGCACGCCCGGATGCGCGCAGCCGGAACTCGCCCTCGGCGCCGGCGTGCCGCGCGGCGAGGACGGCCAGCGCGGCGACCGTTCCGTGGCCACAGGCCGGCAACTCGGCCTCGGCCGTGAAGAAGCGCAGCCGTACCACGTCGTCCGGCGCCGAGGGCGTCACGAAGACCGCGTGTGAGGTGCCGCAGCGGGCCGGAACCCGGCAGCGTTCGGCATCGGACAGCGCGCCCTCGGCATCGTCGACGACCGCCGTCGGGCTGCCGCCCCGGCCGTCGCGCAGGCAGGCGTGCACGATGCTGATCGGGAGCCGCCCTCCCCGCCCGGTCGCCACGCCGCCAGTTCTACCATCCCGCCGCAGGTGAGCGGGTCGGCAGGCGTCAGCCCGCCTCGGCGGCGTCCGGTAGCTTGCGCCAGACCGACACGTGGCTCTCGCTGTCCGCGGTGAAGGGCGAGCCGGTCCAATCCGCCACCCGCCGCTCCGGCGTGAGCCCGGCCAGCCGCGCCATCAGGTCGCACTCGGCCGGCCACAGGTAGCGGAAGTTGCTGGCGCCGTACCGAACGGTCCCGTCCGCCAGCCGCCGATAGTGATGTGAGGTCCCCTGCTGGATAACCATGTCAAGGGTGTCGAAGCCGAGATGGCGGTCGGTGACGGCGAACGGCACCGCCGCCTGCCCCGGCGGGAAGCGCCGGATGCCCGGCACCCACAACTCGATGACGAAGCGGCCCGCCGGGCGCCAGGTGCCGGGCGGCGTTGCGGAAGCACCGCACCTGCTCGTCCTGGGTACGCAGGTTGCCGATGCTGTTCCACACGACATAGACCAGCGAGAACCGGCCCGGCACCCGCACCGTGGTCATGTCCCCGATCGCCACCGGCAACTCGTCCGCGGACACCTTCCGGCGCAGCTGGTCGACCATCGGCTGCGACAGCTCGATCCCGGACACCGGTACGCCTCGGGCGGGGAGCGGAATCGCCACCCGTCCCGTGCCGATCGCGAACTCCAGGGCCGGGCCGGCACCGGCCAGGCTCGCCAGGAAGTCCACGGCGGGATCGAGCACCGCTGGTTGGAACATCTCCGCCGACACCTCGTCGTACCGCTCCGCGGTCTCCTCGTCCCACAGATCGCTGCTCGTCATGGTCACGAAGCCTGCGCTCCGGCCCGCGTTCCTGCCAGTGGTTATCGGCGTGCCCGCTCGGCCAACTCCGACAGTCGAGCCTGCCCTAGGATTCGGCCATGGCGCTGCTGCACCGGGCGAAACTGCACCCCACGAAGATCGAGCTGCTCGCCGCATGGCTGCCCGGCCGTTCCTGGTATCGAGGAGGGGACGCCGCTGCCCTCGTACGGGTGGCGGGGTTTCGGTTCGACGATCCGGCCGGCGCGGTCGGGATCGAGACCATGCTGGTCGGGGCCGGTGATGGGCCAATCCATCAGGTCCCGCTCACCTACCGCGACCGGCCGCTCGACGGTGGCGACCGGTGGCTGCTCGGCACGGCCGAGCACTCGGTGCTGGGCCGGCGCTGGGTGTACGACGGCTGTGGCGACCCGGTCTACGCCGCGGCCCTGGCCAGTGCCATCGTGACCGGCGCCGGCCAGGCCGACGAATACTTCGAGATCGACGGCCGGCGCGAACGCCGGGAGCCCGCGATGGTCCTCGGCCACGACCGTGCCGAAGACGTCGGCGGCCCCGCCGACGGCCCGGTTCGCCGCGTGCTGGATGGCGATCCGACGCTCATCGTCATGGAATCCGTCGAACTGGCCGTCGTCCGTTGTCTCGATCGCGGCGGCGAGCGGCCGGGTGGCCGACTGACGGGAACCTGGAGCGGCCAGCCGACCCCGCAGCCGCTGGCGTACGCCGCAGCGGCGCCGATCCGGTAACCGGGAAATTCGGATGCCGCCATGATCTCCGCTGCGCACACTTGATCCCATGAAGCTTGCTGAGGCTCTTGCGCTGCGCGCGGATGCGGCGCGCCGCGCCGAACAACTCCGGGTCCGCATCGCCGCCAGCGCCCGACACCAGGAGGGCGAGTCGCCCGCCGAGGACGCCGCGGCCCTGCTGGTCGAGGCGGAGCACACGCTCGGCGAGTTGGAGTCGCTGATCCGGCGGATCAACCGCACCAACGCCGCCACCGTCGCGGAGGGCGGCACCCTCACCGACGCGCTGGCCCGCCGGGACGTGCTCCGGCTGCGGCACCGCATGGTCACCTCCGCCGCGGACGCCGCGGCCGGGGAGGGGCAGCGCGGGTTCCGCCAGTTGCGGTCGGAGCTGAAGATGATTTCGACGCTGCCGGTGGCCGACCTTCGCGGCCAGGCCGACGACCTTGCTCGGCGGCTCCGCGAGGTCGACACGCTGATCCAGCGGCTGAACTGGGAGGTCGATCTGTTGGACTGACAGGTCTGCTGCACTGACAGCGGGATGCGGAGCAGGTAGCCGACGTGGAGGCGTGCACGAACCCGAGGGCCGGCGGGCAATCCGGCTCCAACCTGGCGCGCCGCGGGCAGGCGCAGGGGTTCAACTCCCCGACACACATCGCACGCCCAGCACGGCGCACAGGTGACGGTGCACGAGGCACGGCACACCACCATGTGCAGATCCACGACGGCGAGGGCGGGACAGGGGCCAATCGCATCCCGGCACGCAACGAATCCGACGACCGAAGCACCGGCAGAACCCGGTTGGGGCGGACAGCATCGGGCAGGTGCGCGGTACCGTGCCAGTCATGACGTTGACGCTCCGGCCCGCCGTGCCGGTCGTCGCCGATCCGCCCCTCGACAGTGCGGGCGCTACCGGAGGCAGGGGCCGCCGTCGGCGGCGTGCCACACCCGGTGCTCGTGCCCCGCGGACGTCCCCTGCACAGCGCCGTCGGTGGTTTCTCGTCGCCACGGCGCTAACCGTCGTACTGTGCGCCGGATATCTGTCGGTCACTCTCGGTCATCGTCTCGATCACGGCAGCTCGTGGTGGCACGGGACTGACGCGGAGTCCCGCGGGGAGGGACCGGGGACGGAGGTGCGGTTCGCGTTCAATCCGGGAGGGCAGATCACGTTCGGCGCGTCCATCCGCAATCCCGGTCCGTCGCCGGTCACGGTCACCGGCATCGCAGTCGATGACGGTCCTCCCGATCGGCACATGTTCAAGGTGGCGCGCCTGATGTCAAACCCTGTCGTTGATGAGTCCACCGCCGTCTTCCAGCCAGCCACGGCGGCGCTATTCGGGCCGACCAGGGTGGGAGCGGGCATGGAACTGCCGGTCTTCCTCACGATCACGATTCCGGACGTGGCACAGGCTTCCGGAGGAGGCCTTTACTTCGATGACCTCGCGGTCGACTACGACGTGCTCGGCCTGCCGCGTCACCAGCGAGTGCCGATGGGCTTCCGCTTGTTCGTCCACTCCGCTCGATTGGTGGCCCGGAGGTACCACCATGCGAACCACACCACGATGATCGTCGGTGATCTTCTGCCAGTACGTTTGCCCAACTCACGGACATCAGGTGTCCGCTAAATCGGCCCGGCCCACGAAGCCGCCGGCGTGGTGCGCCGATGCGGAAAAGATCAACTGGTTCCAGGCGCCTACTCGATCTTGCGACTATGCTCACGGTCGAACGGCGGAATCCGATCGCGAGGTGACCGGCATCTTCGCATCTACACCGACCAGAACACGCGATGGCGTACAGTGACGGGCCATCGCCGGCAACCCATCAACTCCAACATGCATCTAGGTTGTGAACCACTCCAGCGATGCACTCGGTACAGTCCCTGACATGGTCTGAGGAAATCCGCCGAAATACCAATTGCGCGGGATCCCAATCCGCCTCGTGTGCGATCTGATTTCGCCGATCTACCTGAAGATCGAGCATATTCCTAAGCCGAGACTCGCGACTGCCTCGGGCAACTCCGATGGCGCGCCATACCGCCTTCGAGTCTGAGCCGCTAGCATCGATAGCCTTGTCGATAGCCGAAGGGGTAACTAAGGTCTTGAACGACAACCAGTATCGGATCGAACTAGGCAGTGCAGGCTGAGTAAGCAGCTGGGGTTGAATTTGAAGGTAGCCAGCAATTGATACATTGGTCGCCGGCGGTCCTTGCTGAACTCCCAACAGGAAAGCCTCCGCCGTCTTCTCATGCATGTAAGCATCAAGCGCAGAAACTGAAAGGACAATACACGCACGGTAGATTGAACTGCTCGACTCAACCTCACCCGCAGCCTCTTGAGACTGCCCGAGTGCAGAAAGCGCGTTCACTTGTCCCAAAAGCTCATCGAATAACTGTCGCGGCTTCATATCAGCCCTGACTAGCCGCCAAGGATGCCAGTTTTTCGGCAATCCCTGTAAAAATTCGATCAAGGCTGCGAATTTGCCGCATGGAGCCTTCCAGAACAACGCCGGATTGATCAAGCTCGGTAGCTGTCAGCTCGAAGACCGGAAGGCGATGCTCTTGGGACTTCGGGAGGAGACTATTGAACTCCTGAATCCGTCCTACCACATAATCCTCTCCTATCCCTGCGTCTCGGTACGTCGATGCAGGTAACAACAGACCGGACTTTCCCAAATGTGGCGCGAAGTCGAATTGAATCGATTCGGCGACTCGCTCAATCCATTCACGGAAAGGGCCGGTCGGATCACCGTACGGATTCTCCTCAGTCGGAGCCCTATAGAGACGGTAGCGTTGAATTACGGCACCGGCGAACTTCATTCGGGGTTCCGGGAATGGATAGGTGGCCGTGCGGAGAGTTTCGTTCTCGCTTGCCGTCTTCGCCCAGCGGTACCAGCGCGGAAGAACCTTTGACAGGGATCGCAAAGCCATAATTGTGTAAAAGTCGGGAGACGTGGGCACGAAAACCAGATCACTCGTCGCCACGATGTTCTGGTTCAACGAACCTAAACTGGGGCTCATGTCTACAATAACAAAGTCGGCACCCAGCGATTCGGCTGTCGTTCGAATAAGGTAGTTGAGAGCGCCAGGGATATTGCGAAGGGCCAAAAGCGTTCCAGATAGCTCCTGTGCAACACTTAAAGAAACCTCATACTCGCCGATCTGAATATGCCCCGGGAGCAGGAAGAGGTTCTCGCAACCAACAATGGGCGAGCACTCGACAGCCTCAAGCATCCGAGGCTCGGACTCGAAAGCTGGTCGCAATGCCCCATACAGGGTACGCTCAGCGTGAGCCGTGAAGAATTCTTTCGCCTCTTTTTGGGTGTCACTAAATTCTTCATCCTCCGCAGCTGCGCTCGGTGAATGATCCGCAAAGTCCTCAAGCGGCCAAGTGTTCGATAGACCGAGCGACACCCCGGTTAAGTTGCACTGCGGGTCGGCATCCACGAGTAGCACCCGATGACCCAGCCGCGCCAGCTTCCATCCGAGGTTAAACGTAGTGGTCGTCTTGCTTACGCCACCTTTGTGGTTGAAAATCGAGACAACCGTTGTCACTCAGGCCTCCTGTCATGTCATCAACAGCCCGTCACTTTAGCGACGAAAGCGGCAACCTGGGGGCTGCAAAATGGGCAATTGACATATAACAAAGATGTGTCAAGTATCCGACCCGAGCTTGCGCTGGCGGGTTTCGACATTTTTCTGGGGTCGCACCGGCGTCCGTCTGTGGTGCGACTGCGCGGCTTGCGCCCGTCGTCCACCTGGCGAGGAACCGCGTGCGCGCCTTCTCGGCTTCCCTGCGGGCGGTCGGGCCTGCGGGATGACTTCCGTCAGGTAGTGCCGCTCCCGGTGATGGGGTCGATGCCGGCGTAGACCTTCACCCGGAGAGCCACTGGGCAGTTCCTCGATCTCGTGCGCTGGCGCTTCCCGCGCCCGTTCGCCGTCGCCATGAAGCCGACCGTGGCGCGCTCGCACCATGAGTAGCACCACGGTCGGCTTCATGGCGTTTGTGCTGGTGGGGCGGGCGGGACTCGAACCCGCGACCGAGGGATTATGAGTCCCCTGCTCTAACCGGCTGAGCTACCGCCCCCTGCCGGGCGAAAGCCTAACGCACCATGGCCCGCCGCCCGGTCCGCGCCGGCCGGGCGGAATTCCCGGCTCGACCGGGGAGGATTGTTGTCGTCGCTGGAACGACAACAATCCTCCCCGGTTCGACGTCCCGGCACGGCCACCGGGCCGCGCCCGGTCAGTTCGCCGCGCCGCCGGCCCGGTCCGCGGCGGCCAGCAGTTCCTCGGGGCGGCCGGCCGCCCAGGAGATCGTCACGTGGTCGGCGTAGTCGCGGGACTCCACGATCCGCCCGTCCCGGACCCGCGTCACGAAGATGTTGCGGGCCCGGAAGCTCCGCCCGGTCCCCGGCATCCGGCCCACGTAGTCGAACTCGCCGATCACCACCTCGGGGTCGGCCGTCTCGTGCACGACCAGGTTCTCCACCCGCATCTCCCGGGGCGCGTCGCCGGCCCGGGCGAAGTGCTCGCGGATCGCCTCCCGGCCCTCGATCCGGCCGGCGCCGGGCGCGTGTGGATGCTCGACGACACAGTCCTCGGCGTACAGGTCGGGCAGGCCGGCCCAGTCCTGGCCGGTGACGCCGTCCAGCACGGCGGTGAACACCTGGCGGGGGGTACGGGATGGCGTCGACATGGTGACCTCCGAGGGATCGCGGGCCGGAACGGCAGCGGCGAATAGAATCGGACTCATGACTCCGATAAGAACAGCATACGGACTGATCACTCCGTTTGCATACCCCTCCCCACTCGGCAACCGGCCGTGACGCCGCCCGCCGGCGACCGGCCGCGGGCCCAGGCCGACCAACCGCAGGCCCAGGACGACCGGCCGCAGGCCCAGGACGACCGGCCGCGGGCCAAGGCCGGCCAACCGCAGGCCCAGGCCGACCAACCGCAGGGCCAGGCCGACCAGCCGCAGGACCAGGCCGCCCAACCGCGGGCCCGGGCCGACCGGGCACCGGCGGGGGCCGCGGACCGGCCGTTGCGGGCGGATGCCCGGCGTAACCGGGCCCGCCTGCTGACGGTTGCCGAGCAGGTCATCGCCGACCGCGGGGCCGGGGTGTCCACCGAGGAGATCGCCCGGACCGCCGGCGTGGGGATCGGCACGCTGTTCCGGCACTTCCCCACCAAGGAGGACCTGCTGACCGCGGTGTACGCGGAGCGGCTGCGAGGGGTGGCGGACAAGGCCGCCGAGCTGGCCGACGCGCAGGACGCGGGGGCGGCGTTGCGCGGGCTGCTAACGTACGTGGTGGGTCGGTCGGCCGTGAAGAACACGCTGGTGGCGGCGCTGGCAGCGGCCGGGGTGGACCCGGAGGACGACGAGACCGGCGCGGCCAAGCGGCGCTACACCACGGTGCTCGCCGGCCTGCTCGACCGCGCGCAGCGGGCCGGCGCGGTCCGCGCGGACGTCGGCCTGCCCGAACTGCACGCGCTGATCGTCGGCGCCTCCCGCACCGCCGAGCTCACTCCCGATCCGACGGTACGCGCCCGCGCGCTCGCCGTGGTCCTGGACGGTCTCCGCCCCCCACCCCCCTGACCGTCAGCGGCGGAGGGTGGTGATGATCGCGCCGGCGGCGCGCCAGCCGCTGGCCAGGGCCCCCTGGATGGAGGGGCTGTCCCGGTGGTCGCCGGCCACCCAGAGTCCGTCGCCGAGGGCCACCGGCTGGCGCAGCCGGCCGCGCGGTGGCGGGGCGGCCGGGAGCGCGGCCGGCAGCGCCACGGTGGACAGATGGGTCCAGTCGGCGGTGTCCCGCCCGTACAGCCGGGTCAGCTCGGCCCGGACGACCGGTTCGGGCGGCGCGGCCGGGCCCACGACGGAGGTCGCCACCAGGTGCCGGCCGGGCGGCGCGTACGTCGGCACGGCGTTGCTGATCACCACGGTGTTCGCCACGATCTCCCGGCGGTCGCCGTCCAGCAGCAGCGTCGGCTCGGCCAGCGGCGGCGTCGGCGCGGCGTGGTAGTAGGTGGTGAGCGCGTGCATCCGCGGCCGGGGCAGCGCGGGCAGCAGGTCGGCCGCGCCCACCGGGTCGGTGGCCACCAGGATGGCCCGTCCGCGCAGCTCGCCGTTGTCGGTGCGGACCCGGCCCGGCGTCACGTCGCGGACCCGGACCCCGGTCCGCAGCCGGTCGGGGGGCAGCGGCGCGGCGACCGCCTCGGGCAGCCGGCGCATGCCGCCGGCCGGCAGACCGATCCGGCCCCGGGCGAACGACCGCAGCACCATGGTGAGCACGTGGCTGGAGGTCTCCAGCTGCCTGTCGGCGAAGACCCCGGACAGGAACGGCCGGAGCACCTCCTCGACGAGCCGGTCGGAGAGGCCGGCCCGGCGGAGCGCGCGCTCGGTGCTGACCTCCGGCGCGGCGAGCAGCCGCTGCGCCGGCAGCGCGGCCACGGCCCCGGCGAGGGCCGCGAAGCGTACCCGATCGGCCAGCGTGCCCACCCCGGCCCGCAGGCCGGACGCGGCCGTGCCGGGCTCCCGCAGCGGGTGGCTCAGCCGGTGCAGCCGGCCGGCCCGGCGGACCAGCACGCCCGAGGTGAAGCAGCCCAGACGCAGCGCCGGCAGGTCGACCAGCCGGCGCAGCCGCGGGTACGCCGTGTTGAGCACCTGGAAGCCGCGGTCGAGCAGGAAGCCGTCCCGCTCGTCGGTGGTCGCCCGGCCGCCCAGCCGGTCGGCGGCCTCGACGAGTTGCCAGGACAGGCCGGCCCGGTGCAGCCGGCGGGCGGCGGCCAGGCCGGCCAGGCCACCGCCCACGATGATGACGTCAGAGCTGCTCGACGGCCCGGTCACGCCGGTTGCCCTCCTCGGTGGCATCGGCCCGGGACAGGGCGCTGGGCCACCACATCTTCCGGCCGATGTCGTACGTCAGCGCGGGCACCAGCAGCGACCGGACGATGATGGTGTCCAGCAGCACCCCGGCCGCGACCGCCACGCCGATCTCGACGAGCACCACCAGCGGGAGCACCGCCAGCGCGGAGAACGTGGCCGCGAGCACCACGCCGGCCGAGGTGATCACGCCGCCGGTCACCACGAGCCCGCGCAGCACGCCGGTCCGGGTGCCGGCCTTGCCGGACTCCTCCCGGACCCGGGTCATCAGGAAGATGTTGTAGTCGATGCCCAGCGCGACCAGGAAGACGAACGCGAACAGCGGGAACGCCGCGTCCACCCCGGGGAAGCCGAACACGTACGTGAACAGCAGCGAGCAGAGCCCGAGGGTGGCCAGGAAGGACAGCACCACGGTGACGATGAGCAGGAGCGGCGCGACGATCGAGCGCAGCAGCAGGGCCAGGATCACCGCGATCACCGCGAGAACGACCGGGATGATGACGTTCCGGTCCCGTACGGAGGCGTCGGCCGTGTCCAGGTCGATCGCCGTGAAGCCACCCACCACCGCCTGCGCTCCGGGTACGGCGTGCACGGCCGTACGGATCTTGCGTACCGTCTCCTCGGCCTGCTGGCTGTCGGCCGGCGCGGCCAGGGTGGCCTGCAGCTGCACCCGCCCGTCGACCACCTTGGGCGCCGGCTCGGGCTGACCCTGACCCGGCTGGCCCGGCTGACCCTGACCCGGCTGGCCCGGCTGACCCTGACCCGGCTGACCGGACCCGCCGGGGGCGCCGGACCCGCCGGGCCCGCCCTGCGCGGGCAGCGGCTGTACGGCCGTCACCCCGGACACGCCCTTGGCGGCCGCGGCCACCTGGGTGGCGGTGTCGGTGGTGGTGAAGATCGTCACCGGGCTGCCCTGCCCGCCCGGGAAGTGCCGGTTGATGACCTCCTGGCCGATCTTCGAGTCGGTGTTCTGGGTGAACTGCTCGGTCTGGCCGAGCTTCGTGGCGCCCAACTGGGTGAGGCCGAACGCGAGCGCCACCAGGACGAGCGACGTGCCGAGCCAGACCGGTCGGGCCCGCCGGCCGACGAACCGGCCGACCGGCCGCCAGATCCGGCCGACGCTCGGCTGGTCGTCGTCGCGCGGCACGCGCGGCCAGAACGCCCAGCGCCCGCCGAGCAGCAGCAGCGCCGGCAGCAGGGTGAGCATGACGATCAGGGTGGCGCCGATGCCGACCGCCGAGACCGGGCCGAGCGAGCGATTGGAGTTGAGACTGGACAGCAACAGGCACAGCAGGCCGGCGATGACGGTGAGCCCGGAGGCGAGGATCGCCGGCGCGGCGCCGCGCCAGGCGGCCTTCATGGCGTCCACCGGCCGCGCGTGGTGGTGCAGTTCCTCCCGGTAGCGGGCGATCATCAGCAGCGCGTAGTCGGTTCCGGCGCCGAACACCAGCACCGTGAGGATGCCCTGGGACTGCCCGTTGAGCTTGATCAGGTCGGCCTTCGTCATGAAGTACACGGCCACGGCCGCCATCGTGTACGACATGCCGGCCGCCAGCAACGGGATGATCCACAGGATCGGGCTGCGGTAGACGATCAGCAGGATCACCAGCACGACGGCGAGGGTGACCAGCAGCAGCGGTCCGTCGATCGAGGAGAAGACCTCGACGAGGTCGGAGAGGATCCCGGCCGGCCCGGCCACGTGCACGGACAACCCGCCCGCATCCGTGCCGGCGATCGTCCGGAGCTGGTCGGTGACCGACCGGATCTGGTCGCCCTCGGCGCTGTCGATCGGCACCACCACCTGGAGCGCCTGGCCGTCCTGGCTGGGTATCGGCGGCGACAGCGGGGTGACCACGCCCTGGATCTGGGCGAACTTCTGGGCGTCGGCCGCGGCCCGGGCCTTGTCTGCGTCGGTGACCCCACCGGCGCGCTCGTACACGACCAGGGCCGGCGTGGTCTCCCGGTCGACGAAGCCCTTGGCCAGGTTCTGCGCCTTGGTGGCCTCGGCCTCCGCCGGCAGGAACGACGCGTTGTCGTTCGTGCTGACCTCGGCCAGCTTCCCCGAGTACGGGCCGGCGAACGCGCCGATCGCCAACCAGGCCACCACCACCGCCACGGCGATGGACACCGCCGTACGGGTCCGCATCATCCGCCCCCCAACTTCCGTGAATCGACGCAAAGAACGACGCACCGGAGTCTAGGGTGGCCGGGCCGGTGGCGCTGGGTCGACACCCACCCAACTACCCGCGGCATGCACCGCTACGCGGCGCGACCGCGGATATGACGACCCGGATGCGACAACCCGGATATGACGATGCCCGCCGGCGCGGGCCGACGGGCGATGATCGGAAGAAAAGCTCCCCCGTTTGGACTCGAACCAAAAACCTGCCGGTTAACAGCCGGCTGCTCTGCCAATTGAGCTACGGGGGATCGCGGTGGCCGGCATCGGGATCTCTCCCGCGCCGCGCGACGGCATAAGAGTACAGGACGATCCGCGCTCCCGGTCCACCGGGTATCCGGCCCACGCTCCCGCACCGCCGGCGCAGTGAACGCCGTTCGCTTCCGGGATCTTCGCCGCCCGGCGCGGGAACGCCGGGCGGTGCCGCCGAACCCGGCGGGTGCGGGGAACGCCGGGCGGCGCGGCGACTCCGCGGACGCGGGGACGCCGGGCGGGGCGCCGAACCCGCCTCTTCCGGGCTTCTTCCGCGCGTCCGCCGCCGGACAGGCATGAGCGGCGGGGAGGATGGGTAGGTAAGCAAGCACAGACGACGCAGGCAGCAAAAAAGGCCGCCCGGAGCAGGATCCGGGAGCAACGGAGCGTCAGGAACGAAAGGAGCCGCCATGCGCGGAAAGCTTCTGTTCATCGGCGGGCTGGCAACGGGCTTCGTCCTGGGCGCCCGAGCTGGCCGGGAGAAGTACGAGGAGCTGGTCGTCAAGGGGCGCAAGGTCCTGGATCACCCGAGCGTGCAGGAGGCCGCCGGCGTCGCTCAGGCGCAGGCCAACCGGCTGTACGCGGAGGGCAAGGACCGGCTCAGCCAGACCAAGCTGGGTGAGAAGCTCTCCACGAGCGACAGCGACACCACCACCCAGCTGACGACCGCGGATCGCGCCTTCGCCGGCACCCCGGCCGGTACGGGCACCAGCGGGACCAGCACCTCGACGGCCAGCACCACGTCGAGCAGCACGGGAACCCGCCCGAAGACCTCGGGTGGCGGCACCGGCGCCAACGGCACCACTCTGTAGCACCGGGGTAATGAAGGGGCCGGCAGCCTTCGGGCCGCCGGCCCCTTCGCCATCTCCCCGCCGGGCGCCGCCGCGCCCGGGCGGAGGGTAGGCCGCCGCTCGAACCGAGGGCCGGGCGCCACGCCCGGGCGGAGGGCCGGGCCGCTCCGCGGCCTCCCGCCGCGAACTGATCAGCTCCGGCGGGTCACCGCCGCGCTCGCGAGGCTGGCCAGGGCCGCCCGCGCCGGCTCGGGCAGCGGCGTGGCCGACAGCGCCGCCAGGGCCGCCCGGGCGCGTACCTCGATCATCTCCTCGACCCGCCCCCGCGCTCCGGTGCCGACGATGATGCCGCGCAGCTCGGCGGCGCCGGCCGGGTCCAGCCGCGGATCACCGAGCAGATCGCGGATCCGGGCCGCCTGGATCCGGTCGGCGCCCGCCCGGGTCAGCGCCATCAGCACCGTCGGCTTGCCCTCCCGCAGGTCGTCCAGGATCGGCTTGCCCGTCACGGCGGGGTCGCCGAAGACCCCGAGCAGGTCGTCGCGAAGTTGGAAGGCGTCGCCGAGCGGATCGCCGAAGGCGGCCAGCGCGGCCAGCAGCTCCCGATCGGCGCCCGCGAGCGCCGCGCCGATCTGCAACGGGCGGGTGACCGTGTAGCGGGCGGTCTTCAGCCGCACCACCCGCAGCGCCCGGTCCGCCGAGCCGCCCCGTGCCCCCGAGATGAGGTCCAGGTACTGGCCGGCGATCACCTCGGACCGCATCATGGCGTAGATCTCGCCGCCCCGGCGCACCGCCGCGGGCCCCAGCCCGCAGCCGGCGAACATCTCCGCGGACCAGGCCGCGCAGAGCCGGCCGCAGAGCAGGGCCGCGTTCCGCCCGTACCCGGCCGGATCGCCCCGCCGAGCCGAGCGGGCGTGTACGGCGGCCAGGTGCCGGTGCGCCGAGGGCCTGCCCCGGCGCAGGTCGCTGCCGTCCATGATGTCGTCGTGGATCAGGGCGAAGGCGTGGAACAGCTCGAGCGCGGCCGCGGCGGTCACGATGGGCCGCCCGTCCGCGCCGCCCGCGGCGCGCCAGCCCCAGTAGCAGAACCGTGGCCGCAGCCGCTTGCCGCCGTCCAGCACGAACCGGCGGAGCAGGTCGAACGCCTCGGGCGGCGTACCGGACCGGCCGTCGGGTCCCCGCCCGTCCATGAAGTCCCGCAGCTCGGCGTCGATCCGGCGGCGCAGGTCGCCGTCGGACCGCGCCGGCTCACCGCCGTGGGCGGCCTCGGGTGGGGCAGCCGCGGGGTCCGGCGCCGGCACCCGCATGCTCCGCTCCCCACGGCCGAGATCCATCCTGGACCCAACCATAGCGGCTGATCGATGACGGATCCGCGCCGTCCGGGGCCGGGCAGCCGGCGACCCCCTCCCCCACACCATGTCTGCGAGGTCGGGGGCCGGGTGACCCGGGTGGCATCGATCAGTCGCGGCTCGCGTCGCTCGCTCCGCCGGAGAACCGAGCCTCGTCCTCCTTGGACAGCTTCCGGTCGTCCCGCAGCTCGACGAAGGGCTCCTTGTCCGGCGGGCGTAGCCCGGCCGCGATGGCCCGGCTGCGTTCCAGCTCCGCGTCCAGCTCGGCGCCGAGCAGGATGGCCACGTTGGTCAGCCAGAGCCAGACCAGGAAGATGATTACACCGGCCAGTGCGCCGTACGTCTTGTTGTACGAGCCGAAGTTGGCCACGTAGAACGCGAAGCCGCCCGAGACGACCAGCCAGATGATCACGGCGAAGATGCCGCCCGGGGTGACCCAGCGGAAGCCGCCGTGCCGGGCGTTGGGCGAGGCCCAGTAGAGCAGGGCGAAGATGAGGCTGACCAGGAGCAGCAGCACGGGCCACTTGGCGATGCTCCACACCGTGACCCCGGTGGAGCCCAGCCCGATGGCGCTGCCGGCCTTCTCGGCGAACTTGCCGGTGAACACCACGATGAACAGGCTGGCCAGCACCATCAGCCCGACCGCGCCGGTGACCGCCACCCGGATCGGCAGGGTCTTCCAGATCGGCCGCCCTTCCGGCACGTCGTAGATGGCGTTGGCGGCCCGCATGAACGCGCCGATGTAGCCGGATGCCGACCAGTACGCGCCGAGCAGACCGAGGATCGCCACCAGACCGGCGCCGCGGCTCGCGCCGAGCTGCGTCATGGCGTCGCCGATGATCTTCTTGACGTTCTCCTGCGGCACCATGCCGGTGAGGCTGTTCTGCAGCGATTCCCGGGTGTCACCCGGCAGCAGGCCGAGGACCGAGACCAGCACCAGCAGCGCGGGGAACAGCGACAGCACCCCGTAGTAGGTGAGCGCGGCGGCCCAGTCGGTCAGGTTGTCGTCCTGAAACTCCTTGACGGTCCGCTTGAGCGCGGCCCACATGCTGGTCCCGGGCAGATCGGTGGGGCTGTCCGGGCCGTCGTCCGGACCGACCGGCGCGGCCGGGTCGTCCCGACCGTCCCACGCGTCCGGGTCGGCCCGGTCGGCCGGGTCGCGGCCGTCCCAGGCGTCCGGATCGGCCGGCTCGCGGCTGTCCCGAGCGCTGCGGCCAGTGCCGGGCTGGTCGGCGGCCATGGCCCCACCTCCATCGTCGTCCGTCGTCCTCGGCATCCCTCGTCCTCGGACTGGTCGGACTATGCCCCGACCGCGGGCCGGCTAACCGCTCGTCCTGCGTCGGTCGCGCCCTGCCCGACCGCGCCGGCCGCGACGGCGGGTCACGCGATCACGTGTAGAGCTTCGCGGCCATCCGCCGGGACGCCACCGCGAGGCCCAGTGCGGTGAGCCCGATCAGGTAGCCGAGGTCGATCAGCCAGGACCAGCCGGCGCCCCCGATGGTCACGCCCCGGACCAGATCGACGGACCGGTAGAGCGGGGTGACCTCGATCAGCCAGCGCAGCGCCGCCGGGTAGGAGTCGGCCGGCACGAAGGTGCCGGAGAACAGGAAGAGCACGAACTGGGCCGAGGCCAGCAGGTCGAAGTCCTGCCAGCTGCGCATCAGGGTGGAGAGCGTCATGCCCAGCGCGCCGAAGGTGAACCCGATCAGCACGGCCGCCGGCAGAGCCAGCAGCGCCCGGCCGGCCGAGGTGAGGTCGAGCAGCACCATGATCACCAGGAAGGCGGCCGAGTAGAGCGTGCCGCGCACCATGGCCCAGCCCAGCTCGCCGAGGGCGATCTCGAAGGGCCGCACGGGGGTGGCCAGGATGCCCTCGTACAGCTTCATGTACTTCATCTTGCCGAAGAAGTTGAAGGTGGTTTCGGCCATGGCGCCGGTCATGGCCGAGGAGGCCAACATGGCCGGCGCCACGAACGCGGCGTACTCCACCACCCGGCCGTCGGGCAGGGTGAGCCGGTGCACCAGCGCGCCCACCCCAACGCCGATGGAGAGCAGGTAGAGCAGCGGCTCGAAAAAGCCGGAGATCAACACGATCCAGTACGCGGACTTGAGCGCGGCCACGTTGCGCTCGGCCACCGAGGCCGACCGCCGGGGAGCGCCCTCGAAGCTGACCAGCCGGGGCAGGACGAGAGTGACCACGAAGATCTCCTAAACCACGAGCCGGCGGCGGAACCGGGCCCGCGCCAGGAGCCAGCCGACGGCCGACCAGCCGGCGAGGACGAGCAGGTGACCGGGCACCGACCACTCCGGCGGAACGCCGAGGGTGGCCGCCCGGCACAGGTCGACGCCGTGCCACAGCGGCAACGCGTACGCGCCCGCGCGCAGCACCGCCGGCAGCGAGCCGACCGGGAAGAACACCCCGGAGAACAGGGTCATCGGGATGACCCCGAACCGGAACAGCAGGGCCAGGTAGCTGTCGCTGGAGACCGAGGCGGTGTAGCCGAACACCGGGGCCGCCACCGACAACCCCACCAGGACCAGCACGGGCAGCGTCGCGAGCGCCCAGGCCGAGTGCACCGCGCCGAACGCGGCCGCCACGGCGAGGAAGACGGCGCCGCTGGCGAGCACCCGGAGGCAGACGAAGGCCAGGTGGCCGCCGAGCACGTCGCGGATCCGCAGCGGCGCGGACGCCTGGGCGAAGTAGATCTTGATCCACTCGAAGTTGCCGAACACCGGCCAGGTCGCCTCGCCCACCGCCACCTGGGCCGCGGTGGAGGCCACCAACCCGGGCACCACGTAGTCGAAGTAGCGCACCCCGGACACCCCGCCGGTGACATACGCCCCGACCCCCAGCCCGAAGCCGAGCATGCTGAGCACCGGCAGCAGGAACGAGGAGAGCACGCTGGCCCGCCAGGTGCGCCGGTAGCTCACCAGGTAGTACTCCAGGACCGCCAGCCCCGGCCACCGGGGCGGCCCGGGCGTCACCCGCCGGTCCACCGACACCACGAGACCTCCTCAGTCCACCAGCGTGCGGCCGGTGAGGTGCAGGAACACGTCCTCCAGGCTGCTGCGCCGGACCAGCACGCTGGCCGGGACGAGCGCCCGGGCGTTCACCGTGGCCACCGCCGCGTCGCCGTCCGGCACGTACAGCAGGATCCGGTCCGGCAGCACCTCGACCCGGTCGCCGATCCCGCTCAGCTTGTCGGCGAACGCCTCCTGGGACTCGGCCGCGAACCGCAGCTCGACCACCTCCCGGGTGGAATATCGCTCGATCAGCTCGCGCGGCGACCCCTCGGCGGCGATCCGGCCGCCGTCCATCACCACGAGCCGGTCGCACAGCTGCTCGGCCTCGTCCATGTAGTGGGTGGTGAGCACCAGCGTCACGCCCTGCTGCTTGAGCCGGAACAGCCGTTCCCACACCAGGTGCCGGGCCTGCGGGTCCAGCCCGGTGGTGGGCTCGTCGAGCAGCACGAGGTCGGGCTCGTTCACCAGCGCCCGGGCGATGGTGAGCCGCCGCTTCATGCCGCCGGAGAGCGGGTCGACCTTGCTGTTGGCCCGGTCGGTGAGCTGGACGAAGTCGAGCAGCTCGGTGGCCCGCTCCCGGGCCACCCGGCGCGGGATGCCGAAGTAGCGGGCGTAGGTGGTGAGGTTTTCCCGGACGGTCAGCTCCTGGTCGAGGTTGTCCAGCTGCGGGCAGACGCCCAGGCGGGCGCGGATCTGCGTGCCCTGCCGCACCGGATCCATGCCGAGGATGGTCAGCTCACCCCCGCTGGGCGGGGAGACGCAGCCGATCATCCGCATCGTGGACGACTTGCCGGCGCCGTTCGGCCCGAGGAACCCGAACGCCTCCCCCGGCCGGACGTCGACGTCGATCCCCGCCACGGCGGTGAAGTCGCCGAACCGTTTCACCAGGTTGCGGGCGCGGATGAGCGGTGGCTGAGGCACGCACCCGACCCTAGCCGCCGGGTCCGACAGCACCCACCGGGTTTCGCCGCCCGCCGCGGCCGGTCACCGCCACCCGTCGCGGTGGCGCCCGCGGCCGATCAAAGCCCGGCGGGGGTGGCTGCGGCCCGCGCGGCCGCCACCAGCTCGCCGGTCCGGTCGACCACGGCCGGATCGTCGGCCGGCGTCCCCGGGTCGTACCGGACCGTCCAGGTCAGCCCGTCCACCCCGCTCACCCGGCGGCCCACCACCCGCAGGCCGCCGCGGTCGAGCCGGTGGTGCACCGTGTAGCCCACCGACCGGGTCAGCCGGGCGCGTACCTGCTCGGGCAGGTCGCCCGGGGCGAGCAGCAGATAGGTCCGGACCGGCGCGTCGGCCACCACGAGGTAGCCGTCCCGCTCGGCCGTGCCGGTGGCGGGCGTCACCGCCAGCTCCCGGCCGGACCACACCGCCTTGTGCAGCTCGTGCCAGCCCGGCCGCTCGGCGACGTCCGGCAGCCACAGCCCCCGGTTGGTGGCCACCACCACCCCGTCCCCGCCGCCGGACTCGCCCACCTCGGCCCAGGCCAGCACCCGTTCGTCGGCGGCCAGCGCCGGCCGCCGATCCGCCGGCAACTTGGGCCGGCGCCGGAACAGTCCCATTTCTAAAGCCCTCCCGCCGCCTGCTCGCGCAGCGCCCGCGCGTGCTGTTCCAGCGAGAGCAGCTCGCCGAAGAGCGCGAAGTACTCGTCCTTGCTGGCCACCGGATTCACCCGCTGGATCTTGGACTTGAGGTCCCGGATGCGTGCCGTCACCGAGCCGACCTCCAACCGCGCCAGCGTGATGGAGACGTACCGCGGGTCGGGCTCGCCGTCGATCCGCAGCGGCTCGACGGCCAGCTCCCCGACCAGGGCCGCAGCGGCGAGATCACCGCAGGCGTCCCGGACGCGTTCGATCCAGACGGCGCCGCCGGTGGCCGTTGCGGCGCCGCCGGCGCCGTCGACCGCGACCCGCACCGCCCGGTGTACGGGGTGCAGGTACGCGTCCGGGCCGAGCGCGTCGAACATCGGCCCGGCCAGCACCGGAACCTGCAGGGCGAGCTTCAGCGCCTCCCGCTCGACCAGGGACTGCGGGCTGTCGATCGTCGGCTCGGGGCGGCGGGGCGCGGGCGGGTCGGCGGGCCGGCGGTCCCCGCGCGCGGCGGGCGGCTGCTGCGACCCGGCGGCCAGCACGGCCCGCTGCACCGGCTCGATCTCCATGCCGAGGTCACCGGCCAGCTTCCGGACGTACTCCGGTCGCTTCTCCCGGTCCTTGATCTTGGCGACCAGCGGCGCGGTGTGCCGCATCGCCTCCACCCGACCATCGACGGTGTCCAGGTCGTACCGGCTGATGATCTGGCGCAGCGCGAAGTCGACCAGCGGCTCGCGGCGGGCGACCAGGTCGCGCACGGCCATGTCGCCCTTGGCCAGCCGCAGCTCGCAGGGGTCCATGTTGTCCGGGCTCACGGCGATGAAGGTACGTCCGACGAAGCGCTGGTCCTCCTCGAACGCGCGCAGCGCCGCCTTCTGCCCGGCCGCGTCCCCGTCGAAGGTGTAGATGATCTCCCCACCCCGGCCGTCCGTGTCCATGAGCAGCCGGCGGAGCACGCCGATGTGGTCGGCGCCGAACGCCGTGCCGCAGGTGGCCACCGCGACCGGCACGTCGGCCAGGTGGCAGGCCATCACGTCGGTGTAGCCCTCGACGATCACCGCCCGACCCTGTTTGGCGATCTCCCGCTTGGCCTGGTCGAGGCCGTAGAGCACGTGCGACTTCTTGTAGATCGGCGTCTCGGGGGTGTTGAGGTATTTCGGACCGTCGTCGTCGTCGAACAGCTTCCGCGCGCCGAACCCGATGACGTCGCCGGCCAGGTCCCGGATCGGCCACAGCAGCCGGCGGCGGAACCGGTCGATCAGCGAACCGGACCGCGCCTGCCGGGACAGCCCCGCGGTGATCAGCTCCTGGGTGGTGAAGCCCTTCTGCCGCAGGTGCCGGGTGAGCGGATCCCAGCCCTCGGGCGCGAAGCCGCAGCCGTACCGCTGCGCGGCGGCCCGGTCGAAGCCGCGGCTGGCCAGGAACTCCCGGGCCGCCCGCGCGCCCGGCGTGCCGAGCTGCCCGGCATAGAACTCGACGGCCGCCGCGTGCGCGGCCACCAGCCGCTGCTTCTGGCCCTGCTGGGCGCGGATGGGGGCCGGACCGGCCTCGATGTACCGCAGCTGGATGCCGGCCCGGTCGGCCAGCCGCTCCACCGACTCGACGAACGTCAGGTGCTCGGCGTCCATCAGGAAGGAGATGGCGTCCCCGCCCTTGCCGCAGCCGAAGCAGTAGAAGACGTTCCGGGCGGGCGAGACGTTGAACGACGGCGACTTCTCGTCGTGGAACGGGCACAGCCCCTTGAGGTTGCCGCCGCCCGCGGGACGGAGCGTGACGGACTCGGAGATGATGTCGGCGATGGCGGTGCGTTCCCGGACCAGTGTGATGTCCTCGTCCCGGATCCGCCCAGCCATCTGCCACCCCCTTACCGATACATCCTGCCCTGTGCCGGCGATCTATCCCGCTCGGGGTCCGGCGGAGGTGTCCTCGCCGAGCCGGGGGAACGGCTCCACCGAGAAGACCACCTCCACCGGCACCTGGAAGTACGCGGCGATCCGCAGCGCCAGGTGCAGGCTGGGCCGGAACTCGCCGCGCTCCAGGTAACCCACCGTCTGGTAGTGCACCCCGAGCGCGTCGGCCAGCTGGCGGCGGGAGATGCCGCGTTCGGCGCGCAGCATGGAGATCCGGTTGTAGACCGTCTCACTCATCGACGCGCCTCTCAGTTCACCCGCTGCATGGCCTTCTCCCGGCGCGCGGCCACCCGGGAGCCGGACTCCCGGCGGGCCATCCGGCGCAGCACCACGGGCGCCAGCACCAGCCCGAGGACCGCCCAGACCCCCAGCGCGAGCGCGGTCTCCAGGTGCCGCCAGGAGTGCCCCAGCTCCACCGCGGCCATGCCGTCCGGCAGCAGCGCCGAGCGCATGCCCAACCCTAGCCAGTAGATCGGCAGCGCCTGGCCGACGGCCTGGACCCAGCCGGGCAGGCTGTTGATCGGGTAGAAGATGCCGGAGATGGCGATCGAGCCCATGATCGGCAGCACGATCAGGCCGAAGTTGCGGGCGTCCTCGAAGAGCGAGCCGAGAACCGCGCCGATCGGCAGCGTGGCCAGCAGGCCCAGCACCACCACCCAGAGCAGGGTCAACCAGCCGCCCACGCCGTGGATCGCCAGCCCGTGCAGGAACAGGGTGGCGGGCACCACCTGCAGGACCAGGCCGATGAGCGCCACGCAGGCGATGGACACGACCTTGCCGATCAGGTAGCCGAGCATCCCGTTCGGGACGGCCTTGGCCCGCAGCAGGGTGCCGTCCTCCCGCTCGACCAGGAGTTGCTGGGCCACCCCGACCATGCCGGTGAAGGCCAGCCCCATGCCGAGGGTGCTGGGCAGCGTCCGGGTGCCGAGCGAGAAGGTGGTGCCGGGCACCGTCGAATTGCGCATGAAGAACATCACGATCAGCAGGATGGCCGTGGGAAAGAAGTAGCCCCACAGGTCCTGCCAGTTGGCGAACGAGTTGCGCAGCTCGGTCCAGCCGCGCGAGACGCCGGCGCGCACGGCGGCGGTGGTGGGGTTCAGCGTGCTGGGGTTCATCGTCCCGACTCCTCCAGGGCGCGGACGGCGGCGCCGCCCGCGGCGCCCGTCTCCTGCTCGTAGACCATGGCCATGTAGGTGTCCTCCAGGCTCGTCCGGCGCACCTCGAGGTCGTCGACCGCGTCGCCGTGCTGCCGGAACAGCTCCCGCACGAACCGGGTGGCGTCGGCCGTGGCGTGCACGAACCGGTCCCCGTCGATGCTCCAGCGGACCTCCGCCTCGCCGGCCACCTGCCGGGCGAGCTGGTCGGCCGAGCCGTCCGCGATGATCCGACCGCCGGCCAGGATCAGGATCCGGTCGGCCAGCTTCTCCGCCTCATCCAGGTCGTGCGTGGTGAGCAGGATGGTGGTGTCGTCCAGGTCGGCGAGCCGGTGCACCAGGTCGTGGAACTCGCGCCGGGCCGCCGGGTCGAAGCCGACCGTGGGCTCGTCCAGGAACAGCAGCTCGGGCCGGCCGACGATGCCGACCGCGACGTCCAGCCGGCGGCGCTGGCCGCCGGAGAGCTGCCGCACCCGCCGGCCCGCCTGCTCGGTGAGGCCGACGGCCGCGAGCAGTTCGTCCACCTCCCACGGGCGGCGGATCCGGTCGGTGGAGTAGGCGGCGTAGAACGAGCCGAGGTGCGCGAGCAGCTCGCGGACCCGCCACTTGCCGTGGTCCCGCCAGGACTGCAGGACCACGCCGACCCGGGCCCGCCAGATCTCGCCGGCCCGTCCCGGGTCGGCGCCCAGCACCCGCACCGCACCGGCCGAGCGCAGCCGGAAGCCCTCGAGGATCTCGATGGTCGTGGTCTTGCCGGCGCCGTTCGGCCCGAGCAGCGCCAGCACCTCGCCGCGCCGGGCCGTGAAGCTGACCCCGTGCAGCACGTCGGTCGTCCCGTACCGCATGCGCAGGTCGCGCACGTCCAGCACCAGGTCGTCATCCGGTGGGTCGGCCTGGTGGACCGGTTCCGGCTCCCGCACGGTTGTCACAGCTCTCCCCCTAAGCATCTAACCAGTACCGCAGAATGTAGCAGGTGTACTACATCGCCGGGAGCCCCCCGAGTCGGGTAAAGTTCCCGTCATCCGGCGTCGAGGTTTCGACGCCGCCGAGCGCGAAGGCGGTGGTCGTGGTGGCACACCCGATCCGGCGCCGCGCGCTCCGACGACGATGAGGCCGCGCCTCCGCTGAGCCGCGCCCGCGCCGGTCACCCGCCGCGCGCCCGTTCGCCGCCGCCGACACCATGTCCACCGGTACGACCGACCCGGTCCACGGGTACGCGTCGGCCGGCCGGTCCCCGCGCTCCCGCCGCAACGCCGGACGCGCGCCCATCGCTCCGTAACCCGCCGCTCCGGCCGCCGGACCGGCGGACCCGACCGCACAGTCCACAGAGGATGTCCTGATGCCCAGCCTCGCCACGCTCGTCGCCGACCGGATCACCGCCGCCACCGACCGGACGCTGCCCGGCGCCGGGCCGTTCGACCCGCGGGTACGCCGATCGGAGCGGGCCGACCTGCAGGCGGACGGCCTGCTCGGGCTGGCCCGGTCGACCGGGCGGGCGCCGCGGGAGGCGGCCGCCGCGGTGGCCGGGACGCTGGCCGGGGACGACCTCGTGGCCGCCTGCGTGGCCGCCGGGCCGGGCTTCCTCAACATCACCCTCGCCGACGCGGCGCTCTGGCAGCGCGTCGCCGCCCTGCTGGCCGACCCCCGCTCGGGCGCCGGCCGGCCTCAGCGGGGCGTCCGGACCGTGGTCGACTACTCGTCGCCCGGGGTCGCCAAGGAGATGCACGTCGGCCACCTGCGCTCCACCATCATCGGTGACGCGCTGGTGCGGGTGCTCGAATTCCTCGGCGGGACGGTGCTGCGGCAGAACCACATCGGCGACTGGGGCACCCAGTTCGGCATGCTCATCCAGCACCTCATGGAGCGGCGGCCGGGCGCGGATGCCGACCCGGACGATCCGGGTCCGGCGGGCGGCGCGACGGTGGGGGACGCGACTGCCGGGGGGTCGACGCCCGGCGGCGGCGCCGCCGCGGTGCGCCGGCTCACCGCGCTCTACCAGGAGGCCCGGCTGCGGTTCGACACCGACCCCGCCTTCGTCGAGCGGTCCCGGAACCGGGTGGTGGCCCTGCAGGCCGGCGACCCCGCCACGCTGGCCGCCTGGCGGTCCATGGTGGCCGAGTCGACCCGGTACTTCAGCGAGGTCTACGACCTGCTCGGCGTGCGGCTGACCGCCGGCGACATCCGCGGCGAGAGCGCGTACAACGATCAGCTCGCCGGCGTGGTGGCGGAGCTGGAGCGCGCCGGCGTGGCCCGGGTCAGCGAGGGCGCCCTGTGCGTCTTCTTCGCCGACGTGCGCGGCCCGGACGGGGCGCCCGTACCGCTGATCGTGCGCAAGCGCGACGGCGGGTACGGCTACCCGGCCACCGACCTGGCGGCGCTGCGGCACCGGGTCCGGACGCTGGCCGCGGACCGGCTGCTCTACCTCACCGACGTGCGGCAGGCGCTGCACTTCCGGATGGTCTTCGACACCGCCCGGCGGGCCGGCTGGCTGCCCGACCCGGTGTCCGCCGAACACCTCACGTTCGGCGCGGTCCTCGGCCCGGACGGCCGGCCGCTGAAGACCCGGGCCGGCGACGCCGTGCGGCTGGCCGAGCTGCTGGACGCGGCGGTGGACCGGGCCCGGGCGGTGGTGGCGGCCAAGAACCCGGACCTGCCGCCGGCCGAGCTGGCCGCGCGGGCCCGGCAGGTGGGCATCGGCGCGGTGAAGTACGCCGACCTGTCCACCGGCCGGGGCCGGGACTACGTCTTCGACCTCGACCGGATGCTCGCGCTGACCGGCAACACCGGGGTCTACCTCCAGTACGCGCACGCCCGGATCCGGTCGCTGCTGCGCCGGGCCGGCGAGCCGGTCCACCCCGACCGGATCGCGCCGGACATCCCGTTGACCGGGCCCGAGCGGCGGTTGGTGCTGCACCTGGACGGCTTCGGCGATCTGCTCGCCGAGGTGGCCCGCACCGCCGAGCCGCACCGGCTCTGCGGCTGGCTGTACGCGTTGGCACAGGCGTACACGGACTTCTACGAGCACTGCCCGGTGCTGCGGGCGCCGGCCGGCGTCCGGGAGAACCGGCTGGCGCTCAGCGCGCTCACCGGCGAGGTCCTGCGCACCGGCCTGGACCTGCTCGGCATCGCCGCGCCGGCCGAGCTCTGACCGGCGCCGCACTCCCGGCGCGGCGGCCGAGCTCTGACCGGCGCCGCACTCCCGGCGCGGCGGCGGCTGCGCCGTGCCGGGGTGTGGGTGCCGCGGGGCCCGCCCCGCGGGTGCCGGCCGCGCGGGCGCCCGCGCCGCAGGGAGTCCGGGGCGCAAGGTCAGCGGGGACGGCGGGGGGCCGGCGTGGCGTCGCCGGCGCCGTTGACCGGCACGACCTCGGCGCGGCCGGCGGCCGACGGGGCGCCCGGAGCATCGAACGGCGCGGCGGCCGGCGTTCCCGACGCGGAACTCGTCGACCGGACGCCCGACCGGAGCGACTCGAGCACCGCCATGCCCTGCCCGATCAGGGAGGCCACCGCCGAGTTCATCCCCTCCGCGCCGTCGAGCACGGTGAGGTTGGCCCCGCGCAGGCCGTCGGCGGCCGCCCGGACCAGCTCGGGCAGCTGCTGGATGACGAGCTGGTCGAGGGCGATCCGGTCCTGCGCCGCGGCCGCCTCGGCGGACAGCTTGGTGGCGTCCGCCTGCGCGCGGGCCAGCGTGGTGATCCGCTCGGCCTCGGCCTGCGCCGGGCGGACCACCTCGGCCTGCAGCTCCGCCTCGCGCAGCTCGGCGTTCCGCTGCGCCACCACGGCCCGCTCGACCAGCACCTCCTGCTGGGCGCGGGCGGCCGCCAGCGGACCGGCCTGGGCGGCGGTCTGCTGCGCCTGATCGATCTCGGCCTGGTACCGCGCCCGGGCGATGGCCGTCTCGCGCGCGTACTCGGCCTGGTAACGCATGCTCTCCTGCTGAGCCATGGCGCTCGCCTGGTCGGCCGCCGCCTGCGCCACGTTCGCGTCCTGGTTGACCTTCGCCTGGTGCGGCGCGGCGAGCGCCCGGATGTAGCCCACGCCCTTGTCGTCGATGCTGCTGATCTGCAGCGAGTCGACGGACAGGCCGATCCGGGCCATCTCGGTCTTGCTGGCGTCCACAATGGCGTCGGCCAGCGTCTGCTGCTCCCGGATGATGGACTCGACCGTCATGCTGCCGATGATGCTGCGCAGGTGTCCACTGAAGATCCGGCCCACCAGCGTGGGCATCTGGGTCTGGTCGCCCTGGAACCGCCGCGCCGCGGCCGCGATCGACTCGCGGTCGTCACCGACCTTGAACGCGATGACCGCGTGCACGTTCAGCGTGATGCCCTGCTTGGTGAAGCAGTCCTCGACGACCTCGGCCTCCTGCATGGCCAGGGTCAATCGGGTGGCCTTGGCGAAGACCGGTACGACGAACACGCCGTGCCCGGTCACGATCTTGAACGGCAACGCCTCCGCCCCGCGCTGCTTGCGACCGCTGATCAGCAGCGCCTCGTTCGGGGCGGGCACGCGATATCCGAACATCAGCCGAACCCTTCCATGTCCCCGGAGACCCCGCCGCCGACGATGCCGGGCCATGGCTCGACGTCGATCTGGCGTGCCCCGCGGTTGTTGATGATGAGGACCTCGGCGCCGGCCGGCAGGGCCGACACGGCGTAGGCCAGGTAATAGTGCGCCATGCCGTCAACCACCACCCGGACCTCCCCGGGACGGTCCCCGCCCCGGACCGGGTGGACCACCACCCCGGTGCGGCCCACCAGTGACCGTTGCTCCACCACGCCTCCGTGCCGCGGCGCATCCGGACTTGGCTGCCGGGCGGACCGCCTACGGATTATGCTCCGGCCAGTCATCCGCGCGGCGCCGGGAAGGGCCATGTCCGACAGTCAGCTCGACCCACCCGCCCCGGATCCGACCGGACCGGACCTGAGCACCGGCCGGTTGGAGGCGTTCAGCGACGGGGTCTTCGCGATCGCCATCACCCTGCTGGTGCTGGACCTCGTCGTACCGCCGCGGGACGAGCGGCACGGCGAGTCGCTGGCGGCGGCCCTGGGCCACGAGTGGCCCGCCTACTTCGCCTACCTGGTCAGCTTCCTGGTCATCGGGATCATCTGGGTGAACCACCACGCTCTCTGCGGGCTGGTCCGCCGGGTGGACCGGCTGACCCTGTTCGCGAACCTCTTCCTGCTGCTCACCGTGTCGGTCATCCCGTTCCCGACGAGGCTGCTGGCCGAATACCTGACCGCCGGGGCCGACGCGCACACGGCCGCGGCGGTCTACAGCGGCACCATGCTGATGATGGCCATCGCGTTCACGCTGCTGTTCCTCGCGTTGACCCGGGACGCCCGCGCGCTGCACCGGCCGGTGGACCCGGCGACCGCCCGGGCCACGCTGCGCCGGTTCGGCGCCGGCGTCATCCTGTACGCGCTGACGGTCGGCCTCGCCTTCGTCGGCGCGGTGGCCACGCTGACCGTGCACGCGGCGCTGGCCGTCTACTACTGCTTCGACCAGCTCGCCCCGGCACGCCGGCGGCGCTGACCGGCCCCGGGCGCGCCCGGCGCGAAGGGAGGCCGCCCGGCAGCCCGTCCCTCACCGCGCGGCGGCCTCCTCGGCCTCGACCTGGCGGTTCCACTCGGGCTTCGACGCGCGCCAGCCCTCGTCGTCCACCCCGGCGCGCCAGTAGCCCGAGATGGAGAGCCGCTCGGCCGGCACGCCGCGGTCCACCCGCAGCAGCCGGCGCAGCGCGCGGACGAAGGTGGCCTCGCCGTGCACGAACGCGTGCACGTCGCCGGCCGGGAAGTCCAGGCCCGCCACGGCGGCCAGCAACCGCTCCCCCACCGGCCGATCGCCCCGGTGCGCCCAGACGATCTCGGCGTCGGCGGCCGTGGGCAGCTTCTGCTCCTCGGCGCCGTCGGACACCTCCAGGAAGACCCGCGCGGGCGCCCCGACGGGCAGCCGCTCCAGCGCCACCGAGATGGCCGGCAGCGCGCTCTCGTCGCCGACCAGCAGGTGCCAGCCGGCCGCCGGGTCGGGGGCGTACCCGCCGCCGGGGCCGAGGAACCGGATGACGTCGCCGGGCCGCGCGGCCGCCGCCCACGGTCCGGCCAGGCCCTCGTCGCCGTGGTGCACGAAGTCGATGGTGAGCTGCCGGGCCGCCCGGTCAAAGGCGCGGATCGTGTACGACCGCAGCCGCGGCCACTGCTCGCGCGGCAGCTCCCGGTGCACGGCGTTGAGGTCGAACGGCTCGGGGTAGCGCACGTCGGGCCGGGGGAAGATCAGCTTGACGTAGTGGTCGGTGTGCTCACCCACGTCGAGCCCCGCCAGCTCCTCGCCGCCCAGCACAACCCGGATCATGTGCGGGGTGATCCGCTCGGTCCGGGCCACCCGGGCCGTGGTGACCCGCTTCGTCCGCTCCGCCATGCGGGTGAGGCTACCCCGCGCGGACCCGCGACCGCGGACGAGCCGGCGGCGCCGGGGTGCGGCTAATCCGCGACCGCGGCCGGACCGACGGCGCCGGGTGCGGCTAATCCGCGACCGCGGCCGGACCGGCGGCGCCGGGGGTGCGGCTAGCCGGGCGACCGGCGGCCGCGGACGAGCCGGCGGTGCCAGGCCACCGCGGCCGGATCGGTCAGCGAGGCCACCTGGTCGATCACCACCCGCAGCCGGGCCGGGTCGTCCGGCGCGGCCGCCCACTCGGGCGCGAACACCGGGTCGAGGCCCGTCGGGGCGTGCCGGTGGAGCCAGCCCACCAGCTCGGTGAGCACCTCGCGCTGTCGCTCGTACCGGGCCCGGGCGCCGCTGCGGCGCATGACGTACCGCAGGGCCATGCCCTTCAGCAGCGCGCACTGCGCGCGGATCGGCCGCGGCACCTCCAGGTCGGCGCCGTACCGGCGGACCGGTCCCGGGCCGTGCCGGCGGCTGGTCGCGGTGACCGCGGCCGCCACGAACCGCCCGACCAGCACGCTGGTGGTGGCCTTCACCGCGGCCTGCGCGCGGTGGCTGCCGTCATACCCGCACAGCGGCGCGAGCACCGGGTCGGCGAGCAGCTCGGCCAGCACGCCGGCGAGGTAGTCGACCGGCTCGGCCGAGTACGTGGCCGCCGCGTCGGCGCAGAGCGCGGCCCGTTCCTCCGCCGACCCGACCAGTCGGGCCACCGTGAGGTAGCCGCCGTGCACGCCGTCCTCCACGTCGTGCACCGAGTACGCCACGTCGTCGGCCCAGTCCATCACCTGCGCCTCGAGGCACGGCGCCTCGGCGCGGGCGCCCGCGCGGATCCAGCCGAACACGGGCTGGTCGTCGGCGTACACCCCGAACTTGCGCCGGCCGGGCCGGCGCGGCCACGGATACTTCGTGGCGGCGTCCAGCGCCGCGCGGGTGAGGTTCAGCCCGGCCGGTCGGCCGTCCGGGCCGTACACCTTGGCCTCCAGCCGGGTGAGCACCCGCAGGGTCTGCGCGTTGGCCTCGAAGCCGCCGCACTCGGCGGCCGCGAGGTCCAACGCGGCCTCGCCGTTGTGCCCGAACGGCGGGTGCCCCAGATCGTGCGCCAGCCCGGCCACGTCCACCACGTCCGGATCGCAGCCCAGCCGCTGCCCCATCTCGCGGGCGATCTGGGCGACCTCCAGCGAGTGGGTGAGCCGGGTCCGCAGGAAATCGTCGGTGCCGGCCGTGTGCACCTGGGTCTTGGTGGCCAGCCGGCGGAACGCGGCCGAGTGCAGCACCCGCCCCCGGTCGCGCTGGAACGGTCCCCGGCCGGCGCCCGAGTCCTTCGCCGGCTCGGCCACCCAGCGCTCGGCGTCCCTCGGGTCGCCCGCCCGGACCGGACGGCTCACCGCGCCGCGGCCAGCACGCAGAACTCGTTGCCCTCCGGATCGGCCAGGACCGTCCAGCCCACGTCGGCCGGCTGCCCGACGGCCACGTGCCGGGCCCCCATGTCGACCAGCCGCTCGACCTCGGCCTCCCGGTCGTCCGGACGCAGGTCGAGGTGCAGGCGGTTCTTGCCCGTCTTGCCCTCCGGGATGGGCACGAAGATCAGCGCGGGCAGCGCGTCCGGGGCGCGGCGGATCTCCACCTCGTCGACCGACTCGTGGACGACCTCGTAACCGAGCGCCTCCGCCCACCAGCGGGCGAGGCGGGCCGGATCCTGGGCGTCGATCACCAGGTTCTCCCACTGACTGCCCACCGGCGATGCCTCCTCGTCGCGACGGCCAACTCGTGACGGTCAGGTTACGCCGGTGCGACGACGGTTGCGGAGGTGGCGATGGCAACCCCCGATAGGGCAGAGTTGATGACCGATCGCCGACCAACGCGGCACACATCGACCCGCGGCCCGGGTGTAGCGTGCCGGAAGCGGAACGTCACCGGATGTCGAAAGGCGCGCCCTGATCCAGCGGCGGCCGCCGAGCGCGAGGAGACGCCTGTGGATGCCGAAGCCGCCCTGCGGCGCGAGCTGCACCAGCTGCGCCGACGTCGGTCCGATGTGGCCGGCAGCGTGCTGGCCGGCGTCGACGGCCTGCACATCACCAGCGACCTGCCCGGGATCAACCCCGAGCACGTGGCCGCGATGGCCGCGGCCGGCGCCGGGCTGGGCGGCCGGTTCGCCGACACCGTCGGGCAGGGCCAGCTCCGGGAGATCGTCGTGCACGGCACCGAGGGGTACGTCGCCTGCTATCCCGCGGGCCGGCAGGCGCTGCTGGCCGTGGTGACCCGGCCGGCCGTCAACCTGACCCGGCTGCACCCCGAGGCGCGGGCGCTGGCCCACCGGCTGGGCGACCTCGTCGACTCGCTCTGGCCACCGGCCCCCGGCACGACGGGCACGCCGGCGCCGCGGCCGGCCACCGAGCTGCGGACCTCCCGCGCGACGCGTACCCCGGCGACGGGTCCGCGCACGGTTCTCGACCGCCGCCGCCCGCCCGGCCACCCCTGACGGGTCGCCCGGGCGGACCGCCCCCTACCGGCAGGCCAGCAGGCGGCTCCAACCCGGACGTTCCGGGCAGAAACTCCCGCCTGGACGCCATCACAACCGCAGCGACCATGCCTCTCGGTCATATATGACCGAGAGGCATGGCGATTGCGGAGAGGACCGTCTGCGGCACGGTCGCCGAGAGTTCCGCTGCCCCGTGCGAGGGTCAGCGGCTGTCCGAGCCGGCCGTCTGCACGGCCGCCCGGCCGGCCTCGAGCCGGGCCACCGGGACCCGGAACGGCGAGCAGGACACGTAGTCCAGGCCCACCTCGTGGAAGAAGTGCACCGAGTCCGGGTCGCCGCCGTGCTCGCCGCAGATGCCGAGCTTGAGGTCCGGCCGGGTGGCCCGGCCCTCCTCGCTGGCGATCCGCACCAGCCGGCCCACGCCGTCGCGGTCCAGCGTCTCGAACGGCGACACCCCGAAGATGCCCCGCTCCAGGTACGCCGAGAAGAACGCGGCCTCCACGTCGTCCCGGGAGAAGCCCCAGGTGGTCTGGGTCAGGTCGTTGGTGCCGAAGGAGAAGAACTGCGCGGCCTCCGCGATCTGGCCGGCCGTCAGCGCCGCCCGCGGCAGCTCGATCATCGTGCCGATCAGGTACGGGACCTCGACACCCTCCCGCTCGCACACCTCGTGCGCGATCCGCTCGGCCTCCTCGCGTACCAGCTCCAGCTCCTGCACGGCGTCGACCAGCGGGATCATGATCTCCACCCGGGGGTCGCCGCCGGCCTTGCGGCGCTCGGCCGCGGCCTCGATGATCGCCCGTACCTGCATGGCGAACAGCCCGGGCACCACGATGCCGAGCCGGACGCCGCGCAGCCCGAGCATCGGGTTCTGCTCGTGCAGCCGGTGTACGGCCTGCAGCAGCCGCAGCTCGTTCTCGTGCGCCTCGCCGCGCGCCTCGGCCACCGCCACCCGGACCGACAGCTCGGTGATGTCCGGCAGGAACTCGTGCAGCGGCGGGTCGAGCAGCCGTACGGTCGTCGGCAGCCCGTCCATCGCCGCGAAGATGCCGACGAAGTCCTCCCGCTGCAGCGGCAGCAGCGCGGCCAGCGCCTTCTCCCGCTCGTCGTCCGAGTCGGCCAGGATGAGCCGCTCGACGTACTGCCGCCGCTCGCCCAGGAACATGTGCTCGGTGCGGCAGAGGCCGATGCCCTGGGCGCCGAACCGGCGGGCCCGCTCCGCATCCTCCGGGGTGTCGGCGTTGGCCCGTACGGCCATCCGCCGCGCCTCGTCGCCGTGCGACATGATCCGGTGTACGGCCTTGACCAGCTCGTCGGCGTCCTCGGCCGCCGGGTCGAGCTGACCCTCGAAGTACTCGACGACCGGTGAGGGCACCACCGGCACCTCGCCGCGGTAGACTGCGCCGCTGCTGCCGTCGATGGAGATGACGTCACCCTCCTCGACGACCACGCCGCCGGGGCCGGTGAACTTCCGACCCTTCGTGTCGACGTCGAGTTCCTCGGCGCCGCACACGCAGGTCTTGCCCATGCCCCGGGCCACCACGGCGGCGTGCGAGGTCTTGCCGCCCCGCGAGGTGAGGATGCCCTGGGCGGCGATCATGCCGTCCAGGTCGTCCGGGTTGGTCTCCCGGCGGACCAGGATGACCTTCTCGCCGGACCGCGACCACTTCACCGCCGTGTACGAGTCGAAGACCGCGCGGCCGACCGCGGCGCCCGGCGAGGCGTTCATGCCCTTGGTGAGCAGCTCCACCTCGGCGCCCTCGCCGAAGCGCGGGAACATCAGCTGCGCGAGCTGCACCCCGGTCACCCGGTTGAGCGCCTCGTCGAGGTCGATGAGGCCCTCGTCCACCAGCTGGGTGGCGATGACGAAGGCGGCCGCCGCGGTCCGCTTGCCCACCCGGGTCTGCAGCATCCACAGCTTGCCGCGCTCGATGGTGAACTCGATGTCGCACAGGTCCTTGTAGTGCTCCTCGAGCCGGGCCATGATGCCGAGCAGCTCGTCGTACGAGGTCTTGTCGAGCCGTTCCAGGTCCTGCAGCGGGACGGTGTTCCGGATGCCGGCCACCACGTCCTCGCCCTGCGCGTTGGCCAGATAGTCGCCGTAGATGCCCTGGTGGCCACTGGCCGGGTCGCGAGTGAACGCCACGCCGGTGCCGGAGTCCGGGCCGAGGTTGCCGAACACCATGGCCACCACGTTCACCGCGGTGCCCAGGTCGGCCGGGATGCGCTCCTGCCGGCGGTAGAGCACGGCGCGCTCGGCGTTCCAGGACTCGAAGACCGCGTTGATGGCCAGGTCGAGCTGCTCCCGGGGCGCCTGCGGGAAGTCCCGCCCGGTGTGCCGCACGAAGATCGTCTTGTACGCGTCGACCAGCGCCCGCAGGTCGTTGGCGTCCAGGTCCAGGTCGTTGGCGGTGCCCTTGGCCTTCTTGGCGCCCTCCAGCGCGTGCTCGAACTCGTCGCCCGGCACGTCGCAGACGGTCTTGCCGAACATCTGGATCAGCCGGCGGTAGGAGTCCCAGGCGAACCGCTCGGCCGCGGCCGGGTCGGCGCCACCGGCCGTCTCGGCGCCCGCGCCCGCCTGCCGGGCCAGCCCGTGCACGCTCTCGTCGTTGAGCCCGACGTTGAGCACCGTCTCCATCATTCCGGGCATCGAGAACTTGGCGCCCGACCGGACCGAGACCAGCAGCGGGTCGTCCGCGTCGCCAAGCCGCTTGCCCATGGCGCTCTCCAGCGCAGCCAGGTGCTCGCCGATCTCCCCGGCCAGGCCGCTCGGGGTCTCGCCACTGTCCAGGTAGGCCTTGCACGCCTCGCTGGTGATGGTGAAGCCGGGCGGCACCGGCAGGCCGAGGTTGGTCATCTCCGCCAGGTTGGCGCCCTTGCCGCCGAGCAGGTCCTTCATGTCCCTGTTGCCCTCGGCGAAGTCGTACACGTACTTGGTCTGCGATGCCACCGGAAGCCTCCCGCGCCGTTCCACACTGAACGAAGGTTTAGTTGCTTCTTACCCCGCAGCCACACCACCGCACCAGAGGCAACCGACCCACCGCGTCGGTCCCGGCCCGTGCGGCCCGCTTGGTGGGCGAAGGCTAAGCGAACGGCGGGTGAGGGGACAGCATCCGGTGAGAATGCGCACAACGGTCCCGGCTGTCCCGCTTCGTCCGGGGCATGGGAGCGTTCCCCCGAGCACAATCGCGCACCTAGTCACTCCCGTACATCTCGGCGATCGCGGCGGCCGACCGGGCGGGCTCGGTGGTCAGAAAGTAGTGGCCACCCGGGAGGACCCGGCAGTCGAGCACCAGGGCCGGCGGCAACCGCTCGGTCACGGCCGAGGGCGGGCAGAGCCGGTCGCCGGCGCCGAGGAGGATCCGCACCGGCACCGTGACCGGCCGGGTCAGCCCGTCCGGCGCCAGCGCGATGTCCCGGCGGAACCGGGGCAGCAGCAGGCGACCGACCTCCTCCGGGGTCAGCGACGTCCGCGGCAGCAGCCCCAGCTCGGTCAGGCCGGTCACCAGCGCCGCGTCGCCGGGCCGGGCCAGCAGCTCGCGGACCACGTCGCCCACCGCCAGCGGCGGCGCCGCGAGCAGCAGCCGGGTCCCGGCCAGGTCGCCGCCGACCAGGTCGGCCACCGCGAGCGCCAGCACCGCGCCCAGGCTGTGACCGAGCAGGACGGTCCGGGCGGACAGGTACGGGCGGACGGCCTCGGCCCAGGCCCGGGCCACCCGGTCCAGGTCGGCGGCGCCGTCGTGCTCGGCCTCGCCGGCCAGCACCCGCCAGCCCGCCGGCAGCCGACCGGCCAGCCGGCTGAACGATCCGGCCGAGCCGCCGGCGTGCGGCAGGCAGACGAGGGTCGGCCCGTCCCCCTCGCGCAGCGTCCGCAGCGCGACCACCACCGCGGGGTCGGCACGGCCGGGCGCGGCGGGCCCGGCGGGCGCGGCGGGCCCGGCGGACGCGGCGGACGCGGCGGACGCGGCGGACGCGGCGGACGCGGCGGACGCGGCGGGCGCGGCGTCAGCCGAACGCGGACCCGGGACGGCCGGCGCCGGCGTCGGGTCAGGCACCGCCGGGCCCCGACCGGCCCGCCTCGCCAGCGGCCGGTTCGGCCGCTTCGGCGGACCCGGCGGCGGCCGGGTCGCGCGGGGTCGGCACCGGGGCGGCGCGCAGCCGGTACCGGGCCAGCTTGCCGGTGGAGGTGGTCGGCAGCTCGTCCACCACCTCGACGGCCACCGGCCGCTTGTGCGGGGGCAGGCCGCGCCGGAACGCCGCCCGGGCCGCCCCGCGCACCTCCTCGCGGTCGGCGCCATCGGCCGGTACGACGTACGCCACCGCCTGTTCGAGGCCGCGCGCGTCGCGGGAGCCCACCACCGCGCACTGGGCCAGCCCCGGCACGTCCCGGGCCGTCGCCTCGATCTCGAACGGCGACACCTTGAACCCGCCGATGTTCAGCAGGTCGTCGCGCCGGCAGACGTACCCGATCCGGCCGTCCGGCCCGCGCCGCACCACGTCCCCGGTGTACGCGCCGCCGGCGACGAAGGTGCGGGCCGCCGCCTCCGGCCGGTCCAGGTAGCCGGCCGCCACCGATGCGCCGCCCACGTGCAACCGGCCCTCCGTACCGTCGGGCACCTCCCGGCCGTCGTCGTCGCGCACGGTCACCCGGGCGCCCGGCACGGCCGTGCCGGTCGAGCCCGGCTCGGTGCCCCGGGTGGCCACCACGATGTGCAGCACCTCGGTCGCGCCCAGGCCGTTGATCAGGGGAACCCCGAAGGTCCGGGTGAAGTCGGCGCAGACTGCGGCCGGCAGGTGCTCGCCGGCCGACACGGCCAGCCGCAGCGACCCGAGGTCGGCCCGCTCCGGCGCCCCGGCCCGGTCCAGCAGCGCCGCGTAGATCCGGGGCACCGCGCAGAGCACCGTGGGCCGGTGCCGATCCACCGCCGCGCCGACCGCGTACACATCGGGCGGCCCGGGGTTGAGCACGGCCGACGCGCCGGCCGCGAGCGGGAACAGCAGCGAGTTGCCGAAGCCGTACCCGAAGGACAGCTTGGCCGTCGAGAGCACCCGGTCGTCGGGCGCGAGGTCGAGGATCCGGCCGAACCCATCGAGCACGGCCGCGATGCCGGACCCGGTGTGCAGCACCCCCTTCGGCACGCCGGTGCTGCCCGACGTGTACTGGATGAGCACCACCTCGGCCGGCGGCGGCGCCGCGGGCGGCGGCGGCGCGAACTCCACCGGCGCGGCCCAGTCCGGGCCGCCGCGCGGCACATCGAGGGCGCCCTGGGCCGGCGTCGCCGCCGCGGCCCGGGCGTCCAGGTGCAGGTACCGGGCCCGGCAGTCGGCCGCCAGGAACTCCAACTCGGCCACGGTCAGCAGCGGGCTCACCGGGACGGCCACCATGCCGCGCCACCAGAGCGCGAGGATCGCCACCACGGTCGGGATGGCGTCGTCGGCCACCACCAGGCCGGGCGAGCCGGGCGGGATCCCGGCCGCGGCCAGCCGGGCCGCGTACCAGCGCACCGCCCGGTACAGCTCGGCGTACCCGATCCGGCCCTCCGCGTCGACGTACGCGGTGGCCTCCCCCCGGCCGTCGGCCAGGTGCCGGCCGAGCAGCCGGTCGAGCAGGTCCAGGTCGGTCATCCGGCCGCCACCTCCACGATGCACGCCATGCCCGGCTCCACGGCCACCGCGCGGGCCGTGACCGGCCCGGCGGCCGTCCGGCAGTACGCGACGGCCGCGACCACCGCCAGCAGGCCGCCGGCCGCGCCAAAGTCGCCCAGCCGGCCCTCCAGGTGGTACGCGTTCCGCGCCCCCAGCCCCTCGACCGCCCCCGGATCGGCGCTGGACAGCACCACCAGCTCCGGCGGCCCACCCGACCCGGTCGGCCCGCCGGACCCGACCGGCCCGCCCGACCTTGCCAACCCGCCCGACCCGGCTGGCCCGCCCGACCCGGCCGGCCCGCCGGACCCCGTCGACGAGCCGGCGAGCACGTCGGTCAGCTCGTCCGGGTGCGCCAGCCCGATCCGCCGGGCGGCCAGCAGCCGGACCGTGCCGGCGGCGCCGCCGGCACCGGTGCCGGCGGCGGCCGGTGATCGGTCGAGGACCAGGCAGCCGGCACCCTCGGCCGGCATCCCGGCCGCGGTCTCGGGTCCGTGGTCGCCGTCCGGGACGCTCCACCGGCTGATCGAGGCCGAGCCGCCGACCAGGGCCCGGACCGCGGCGCCCGCGGCGAGGAACCGGACGGCCTCCACCACGGCCGACATCCCAGCCGTCACCCCGCCGATCACCGTCTCGGTCGGCCCGGTGAGCCCGAGCCGGATCGAGACGGTGGCGGCCGGACCGTTGTACGCGGACAGCGGCGCCAGCACCGGGCTGGTGAGACCCGGGTCGAGCAGCGCCGCGTCGGTGCAGATGGCCGCGTATTCGCGCAGGCCGGCGGTCGAGCTGGCCCACAGCACGGCGCCGCCCGGTGCGGGCTCGTCCGGCCCGACGGCGGCCGGCCCGGCGGGTCCGCCCAGCGCCCCGGCGGCCGGCCCGGCGGGTCCGCCCGGCGCCCCGGCGCCCGCCTCGGCCGTGCCGACGGTCCGCAGCCCGGCGGGCGGTCCCGCCTCGATGCCGGCCTCGGCCGCCGCAGCGAGCGCCAGCAGCGACTCGTGCGGCCAGCCCCGCAGGCCCCTGGTCGGCAGCCCCTCGGGTAGCCGGACCGGCACCGGATCCGCCGTCCGGCGGCGGATCGGCGGCAGGTCGGTGTGCGGAGCGGTCAGCTCGCGCGCGCCGCCGGGCACCGCGAGGGCGCCGGTGAGCTGCCGGACCAGGTCGATCGGGCCGGCCACCCCGGGCAGCCGGAGGCCGAGCCCGGACACGTCAATCTGCACCACGATCCCCCTTGCCGAGCAGCAGCGTGGTCACCCCGCCGCCGAAGCCGTACGCCGGACTGGCCACCACGGAGACCGGTTGCCGGCGGCCCTCCGCCGGCACCAGATCGAGCCCGTCGCAGGCCGGGTCGGGAGAGCGCAGATTCACGTTTCCCGGGATCGCGTCGTCGGTGAGCGCGCACACCGCGAGCACGGCCTCCAGCGCGGCGGCCGCGCCGGCCGCGTGCCCCAGTTGGCCCTTCACCGACGAGACCGGCGGGCGGCGGCGGCCGGTCAGCACCTTGGCGGTGGCGCGCGCCTCGACCCCGTCGTTGGCCGGCGTTCCGGTGCCGTGCGCGCACACCCAGTCCAGCTCGTCGGGCTCGATCCGCGCCGCGTCGAGCACCGCCTGCAGGGTGGCGGCCAGGGCCGCCCCCTCCGGGTGCGGCTGGGTCATGTGGTGGGCGTCGGCCGCGGACGCGCAGGCCAGCACGGTGGCCCGGGGCCGGCCGCCGCGCGCCGCGCAGCGGTCGGCCCGCTCCAGGATCAGCACCCCGGCCCCCTCGGCCGGCATGGTGCCGCGGCGGTCGGCGTCGAACGGCCGGACCAGGTCCGGGGCGAGGGCCCGGAGCGCGGTGAACATCGCGAAGATCTCCAGCGAGAGCTCCTCGACGCCGGCGCAGACGGCCACGTCCACCTCGCCCGCCAGCACCGCCCGGTGGCCGGCGGCGATCGCGCCGTTGCCCACCGAGCAACCCGAGGCGAGCAGGACCGCGGGACCGGGCCGGCCGACCACCTCGCGTACCGGATCGAGCAGCCGGGCCGGCGTGGCCCAGAGCCGGCCCGGAACCGCGAGGCCGGCGGGCCCGATGCCGGCGTCGAGGGTCGGCCGGGTGGCCATCACGCTGCCGACATACAGCCCCACGACGCCGGCCGCGGCGACCGGACCGCGGTCGGCCTGCCCGCGGTCGACCTGCCCGCCGCCGACCTGCCCGCCGCCGACCTGCCCGCCGCCGACCTGCCCGCCGCCGACCTGCCCTCCGTCGGCCAGGCCGGCGTCGGCCAGCGCCTCCCGGACGGCGGCGGCGAGGTAGCGGGCGGCCCGCGACCCGTGCGGCGGCACCCGGTGCTCGAGCGCGGCCAGGGCGTCGTCCGGCACCTGGCCGGCACGCTGGGTGGGATAGCGGGACAGGTCGAACCGGCTGACCGGACCGGTCAGCACCCGCCGGTCGAGCACGGCCGTCCACAGCCGGTCGGCGCCGAGGCCGGCCACGGAGACCGCGCCGACGCCGGTGACCACCACCGGGGTCCGGCGGAACCGATCATTCGGCAATGGAGACTCCCCGGGCGCGAAGCAGGTTCAGCACATCCGCGAAATTGCCGAGCCGGGCCGCCTCGGCGTCGGTGAGGCGTACCCCGAACTGTCGCTCGATCCGTACCACGAATTCGATCTTCTGAAGTGAATCTATTCCGAGATCCGCATAGAACCCGGCCTGCTCGGTGATCTCCCCGGGGTCCACCTCGAAGACCTCCGCGGCCAGCTCACGCAGGTCGGCGGCGGTCATCTCGTTTCGTTGCTGCTGCATTCCCGCTCACTCCTCGTCAGCTCGGCCAAGAGCTCACCATGGATCTTCCACGGCTTAAATTAAGTTTGGTATCGGTCGATGCGCCAAGAATGTGTCGGCGCCGGGACCGGAAGCCCCGGACCACCGGCGGAGTCTGCCCCGGCCGGCCGTGTCGGACAATGCGCCTCGCCGTCCCCGGTGGTCACTTTCATCCGAGTTTATGGGAGCGTTTCCACGAGCAATTCCGAGCAAACCTTGGCTAGCCTGGACAGCATCCCCTCCGGGCCGCCGGCTCCGGTACGCAGCAGAAGGTACGCACCGTGCGCGTCACACACACCGAAGTCGATCCCTCGCAGTCGCCGGCCGGCGCCGCGGCGGCCCGGCTCGGCGCCGTGATCCCGGCGCCGGTCCGGGTGGAGCCGCTGCCCGGCGTCACCTACCAGCTCGGCCCGGACACCACCGTCCGGGCCACCCCGGAACCCGGCCCGCTCGCGGTGGCCGAGCAGCTCGCCGAGCTGCTGCGCCGGCCCACCGGCTACGCCCTGCCGGTCGCGCCCGCCGGCGTGGCCACCGCGGACGGGGACATCAGCCTGCTACTCACCCGCGAGTCCACCGAGCCGGAGAGCGGCGGCGCGGAGGGATACCAGCTCGACGCCACGGCCGACGGGATCGTGATCCGCGCCCGGACCGCGGCCGGCCTGCTGCACGGGGTGCAGACCCTGCGGCAGCTGCTGCCGCCGGCCGTGGACGCCGGCGACCCCCGGCCGGGACCCTGGCTGGTGCCCGGCGGCCGGATCGTCGACCACCCCCGGTACGCCTACCGGGGCGCCATGCTCGACGTGGCCCGGCACTTCTTCGACGTCCCGACGGTCTGCCGGTACGTCGACCAGCTCGCCCGATACAAGATCAATCACCTGCACCTGCACCTCACCGACGACCAGGGTTGGCGGATCGGCATCGACTCGTGGCCGCTGCTCGCCGAGGTCGGCGGGGCGAGCCAGGTCGGCGGCGGCGCGGGCGGCTACTACTCGGCGCACGACTACCGGCGGATCGTCGCGTACGCGGCCAGCCGGCACCTCACGGTGGTGCCCGAGATCGACGTGCCCGGGCACACCAACGCGGCCCTCGTCGCGTACCCGGAGCTGGCCCCCGGCGGCGTGGCCCCGGACCGGTACGCGGGCACCGACGTCGGGTTCAGCGCGCTGGCCGTCGACAACGAGCGGACGTACGCGTTCCTGGCCGACGTGTTCGGCGAGCTGGCCGACCTCACGCCCGGGGAGTTCCTGCACCTGGGCGGCGACGAGGCGTTCACGCTGCCGCCGGCCGCGTACGCCCGGTTCGTCGAGCGGGTCCAGCCGATCATCGCTGCCACCGGCAAGCGGGTGCTCGGCTGGCACCAGATCGCCCCGGCCGCGCACCTGGACGGGCGCGTCGTGCATTACTGGGGCACCACCCGGCACGACGCGGCGGTGGCCGACGCGGTGCGGCGGGGCGCGCAGGTGCTGCTCTCCCCCGCCGACCGCAGCTACCTGGACATGAAGTACGCGGCGGACACCCGGCTGGGCAAGGAGTGGGCCGGCCGGATCGAGGTGCGCCGGGCGTACAACTGGGAGCCCGCCAACCACCTGCGGGACGTGCCGGCAGACCGGGTGCTGGGCGTCGAATCGCCACTGTGGACGGAGACGGTCACGACGCCGGCGGAGATCGAGTACCTGACGTTCCCCCGGTTGCCGGCCATCGCCGAGCTGGGCTGGTCGGCCCCGGGCGACCGGGACTGGGCCGGCTTCCGGACCCGGCTCGCCGGCCAGGCCCCGCGCTGGCGCGCCGCCGGCATCACCTTCCACGCGTCCCCGCAGGTGCCCTGGCCGGCCACCGGCGACGCGCCGGCCGGGACCGGCGAACCGGCCGCCGGGACCGCGCCGGTGGGGACCGGCGAACCGGCCGCCGAGACCGCACCGGCCGGGACCGCGCCGGCCGGGCCACCGCTGGCCGGGGCCGGCGAGGTGGTTCCGGGCCCGCGGGCCGGAACGACCTGAGGCTTCGACAAGGTTGCTATACCGCACCTAGTTGGCTGAAACAACTATTTCTTTCCTACCTCCATCAATGCAAGATGATGAACGTCCGTTAACCCCCGACGGGCACGCGGCCCGATAACCCCCGGTCCGCCATCTGCTTCGATGGAGGCACTTCTATGCGCCGTACCCCCATCGCCCTCGGCGTGCTGACCACAGCGACGTTGGTCACCGCCCTGGGCTCCACCGCCGCGAGCGCGGCGCCCACCGACCCGTTCGGCCAGGCCGTCGGGCAGCTCAAGAGCCACGCCGGCGCCACGCACTACGCGGACGGGCAGACGTTCACGCTGAAGAACGTGAGCACCGACGCGGACGGCACCCGGCACGTCCGGATGCACCGCTACTACCAGGGCCTGCCGGTGCTCGGCGGGGACCTGGTGGTGCACCTCGGCAAGGGCAACGCCTGGCGGGGCGCCAGCGAGAGCCTGACCGCCACCCCGGCCGGCACGCTGGCCGCGGCGCGTAGCGGCGGGGGCGTCAGCGCCAGCGCGGCCGCCGCCACCGCGCTGGCCGCCTCGACCGCCGGCGCCAAGCGGGTGGCCGGCTCCCAGCTTGTCATCGACGCCGGGGCGGGCGCGCCGGCCCGGGCGTACGAGGTCGTGGTCTCCGGCACCCGGGCCGACGGCACCCCCAGCGACCTGCACGTGCTGGTGGACGCGACCAGCGGGGCGGTGCGCGACTCGTGGGACACCATCGAGAGCGGCACCGGCAACACGTTCCACTCTGGAACGGTGACGGTGGGCAGCGCGCAGTCCGGCTCGACGTACCAGCTCGTCGACAACGCGCGCGGCGGGCACAAGACGTACAACCTGAACCACGCCACCAGCGGCACCGGCACGCTCGTCACCTCCACCAACGACGTGTTCGGGGACGGCACGCTGGCCAACGCCTCGACGGCCGCCGCGGACGCCGCCTACGGCGCCCAGGAGACCTGGGACTTCTACAAGAACACGTACGGGCGCAACGGCATCCGCAACGACGGCGTCGGCGCGTACAGCCGGGTGCACTACAGCACCAACTACGCCAACGCGTTCTGGGACGACTCGTGCTTCTGCATGACGTACGGCGACGGCGGCTCCGGTTGGTACCCGCTGACCTCGCTCGACGTGGCCGGGCACGAGATGAGCCACGGCGTCACCAGCAACACGGCCGGGCTGCGTTACAGCGGCGAGTCCGGCGGCCTCAATGAGGCCACCAGCGACATCTTCGGCACCATGGTGGAGTTCTACGCCAACAACGCCAAGGACCCGGGCGACTACCTGATCGGCGAGAAGCTGCGCACCAGCGGCGTCCCGCTGCGCTACATGGACAAGCCGTCCAAGGACGGCGCGTCCGCCGACTGCTGGTCGAGCAGCGTCGGCCGGCTCGACGTGCACTACTCGTCCGGCGTGGCGAACCACTTCTTCTACCTGCTCTCGGTGGGCAGCGGCTCGTCGTCGTACGGCAACAGCCCGACCTGCAACGGCAGCACGATCACCGGAATCGGGCGGGCCCAGGCCGGCGCCATCTGGTACCGGGCGCTCACCACGTACATGACCTCGCGAACCAACTACTCGGGAGCGCGCACCGCGACCCTGAGCGCGGCCAAGGACCTGTACGGCTCGGGCAGCACCCAGTACAACACCGTTGCCGCGGCCTGGTCCGCGGTCAGCGTCAACTGACGCCCGGTTGAAAGGAAGGGCCCCCTGTTATCGCTTTTCGTATAGCAGGGGGCCCTTCTTAACGCCTCGACTCGGCCGCGCGGTTCCACCCGCTCACTGGCGGGCCAGCGCCGAGCGGCGGTAGCCGTAAAACCCGTAGAGCACCAGGCCGAGCACGAACCAGACGGCGAACCGCAGCCAGGTCACCGAACTGAGGAACGTGATCAGCCACAGCGAGAACAGCGCCCCGACCACCGGCACCACCGGCATGAGCGGCAACCGGAACGTCCGCGGCGCGTCCGGCCGGCGGTAGCGCAGCACGATCACCGCCACGCACACCACCACGAAGGCCAGCAGGATGCCGATGTTGGTCAGCTCGGCCGCCTGCCGGATCGGCAGGAACCCGGCGATCACCGCCGAGCCGGCCCCGACGATCCAGGTGATCCGGGTGGGCACCCGGCGCACCGGGTGCAGCCGGGCGAACCAGGCCGGCAGCAGCCCGTCGCGGCTCATCGAGAACCACACCCGGGTCACCCCGAGCATGAACGTGAACATCACCGTGAGGATGCCGATGATCGCGCCGACCGCGATCACGCTGGCCAGCCCGGACAGTCCCACCGAGGCGAAGGCCGAGGAGAAGCCGCTCTCCGGGTCGATGTCGGTGTAGTGCTGCATGCCGGTGAGCACCAGCGTGGCCAGCACGTACAGCACCATCGAGATGCCCAGCGAGTAGAGGATGGCCTTCGGCATGTGCCGGGTCGCGTCCCGGGACTCCTCGGCGGCCGTGCTCATCGCGTCATAGCCGAACACCGCGAAGAACACCGTGGCCGCGCCGGTCACCGCGCCACCGACCCCGAACGGGAAGAACGGCGAGTAGTTGTGGGTCTTCACGTGGAAGAAGCCGACCATGATGACCAGCAGGACCACCGCGATCTTGATCCCCACCACGGCCGTCTCGAACCGCGCGGCCGCGCGGATGCCGAGATTCAACAGGTACGCGATGAGCAGGCAGAGCAGCACCGCGAACAGGTCCACCACGTGCCCGTGGCCGGTGCCCGGCGCGCCCAGCATCCAGGCCGGCAGATCCAGCCCGAGCTGCCCGACCAGGAACGTGAAGTAGCCGGAGATGCCGATCGCCACCACGGCCACGATCGCGGTGTACTCCAGCAGCAGGTCCCAGCCGATGAACCAGCCGACGATCTCGCCCAGCACCGCATACCCGTAGGTGTAGGCCGAGCCGGCCTTGGGGATCATGCCGGCGAATTCCGCGTACGAGAGCGCGGCCGCGGCGCTGGCCACCCCCGCGATGAGGAACGACACCAGCACCGCGGGGCCGGCCGTCTCGTTGGCCACCGCGCCGGCGAGCGCGAAAATGCCGGCGCCGATGATCCCGCCCACGCCGATCGCGGTGAGCTGCCACAACCCGAGCGAGCGGGACAGCCCGTCCTCGCGCTCGTCGGCGAGCTGCGCCACCGGTTTGCGGCGGAACACCCCCCGGCCGCTGGTCACATCCGGCAGTCCTTCGGTCATCGTCGACCTCCCGTCGCCCGGCGCGGTTTGTCGACGATGGTAGATATCCGCAGCCCCCGGCGCACCTCGGCGCGACCCTCCGGCCCGGCGGCCCCGCCGGCGCCGGGCCGTGCCGACGCCCGGCGGCCCCGACGGCGCCGGGCCGTGCCGGCGCGCCGGGCCGGCCCGGTGGGACCGGTCAGCCGCCCGAGTCGGCGAGTTCGGCGCCGGCCGGCACCTCGGCGCTGTCCCGGTCGGCGAGCCAGCCGTCGGGCAGGAAGACCTTGCCGGGCGCGTTGGTCCGGCCGCGCGGCTGGCCGAGGGTGTCCAGCGGGAACGGTTGGGCCGGGTCGAGCCGTTCCAGCAGGTCGTCCAGCTCCGCGAGGGTGCTCACCATGGCCAGCGACCGGCGCAGCTCGCTGCCCACCGGGAAGCCCTTGAGATACCAGGCCACGTGCTTGCGGAAGTCCGTGCAGCCGTCCCGCTCCGGGTCGGCCGGCCGGCCCGCGCCGCGCCGCTCGGCGGCCTCCGCCTCGCTCGGCTCGAACGCCGCCACCAGCAACTCGGCGTGCCGGCGCATGGTGGCGGCCACCTCGCCGAGGGTCGGCAGCCGGCGCTCGGGTCGGCCGGTGAACGCGGCCTCCAGATCGGCGAACAGCCACGGCCGGCCCAGGCAGCCACGACCCACCACCACGCCGTCCGCCCCGGTGTGCGCCACCATCCGCAGCGCGTCGTCGGCCTCCCAGATGTCGCCGTTGCCCAGCACCGGCACGTCGAGGGCCTGCTTCAGGGCGCCGATCGCGTCCCAGTCGGCGGTGCCGGAGTAGCGCTGCGCGGCCGTGCGCCCGTGCAGGGCCACCGCCGCCACGCCGGCGTCCTGGGCGGCGAGCCCGGCCTCGACGTACGTCAGATGGTCGTCGTCGATCCCCTTGCGCATCTTGACCGTGACCGGGACCCCGGCGGGCGCCGCGGCCTCGACCGCGGCCCGGACCAGCCGGGCGAAGAGCCGGCGGCGCCACGGCAGGGCCGCCCCGCCGCCCTTGCGGGTGACCTTGGGGACCGGGCAGCCGAAGTTCAGGTCGATGTGGTCGGCCAGGCCCTCGGCCACCACCATCCGCACGGCCGCGGCGGTGACCTCCGGATCGGTGCCGTAGAGCTGGAGGCTGCGCGGCCGCTCGTCGCCGCCGAACGCGATCATGCGCAGGGTCTTCGGGTTCCGCTCCACCAGCGCCCGCGTGGTGATCATCTCGCAGACGTAGATGCCGCCGCCCTGCTCCCGGCACAGCTGCCGGAACGCCACATTCGTGATCCCGGCCATCGGCGCGAGCACCACCGGCGGCCGCACCTGGTACGCCCCGAGGGCGAGCGGACGTATGGCGGGAACGGTGGCTGCGGTGGTCACCGCCCAAGTGTAAGGAAGGGCCCCTTCTTATCGTTTTCTGTAGAGGAAGGGCCCCTTGTTAACGGGAGCGATATCACACCCGCACGCACCCCGAGCGGTCTGTCCACAGGTGGCCCGTTGTCCACAGCTGGGTCGTCCAAGATCCCTACAACCGGGCGGCGACAAGCATGCTGCCGACATGACCAGTCCCGGTCCCCCGGTCTCGGCAATCGATCTGGAGTCAACGGCGCTCCACCAGCACCACATCGTGACCCGAGCCCAACTGCTCGCCGCCGGCATCACCGACATGCACATGTACCGGCAGACCCGGCGCGGTCGGTGGCAGCGCGTCCTACCGGCGACGTACGCGCTGACCAACGGCGTACTCACCGATGAGCAGCGGCGGATCTCCGCCGCCCTGTACGCCGGCCCGGAGGCGCAGCTCACGGGGGTGGCGGCGCTGAACTGGTACGGATTCCGGTACTGCCCGCCGACCGACAAGATCCACCTGTTGGTCCCACACCCCGCCCGGCGCGCGTCCGCCGGGCACGCCGTCATCGCGCGCGCCCTCGTACTCGATCCCCGCGCCCGGGAGACCGAGCTGTACCGGGTCTGCTCGCCGGCCCGCGCGGCCGTAGACGCCGCCCGGTCCTTGCGCGAGCTACGGACCGTACGCGCGATCGTGGCCGAGGCGGTCCAGCGCGGCTTCGCCGACCTGGCGGCGCTGGAGGAGGAGGTCCGGCGGGCTCGGCGCAGCCGAACGGCGCTGGTGCGCAGGGCCCTCGACGACGTGCTGAGCGGCACTCGTTCGGCGCCCGAGGCGGAGCTGCGGGAATGCCTGCTCCGCAGCCGGTCACTGCCGGAGATCCTCTGGAACCCGCCGCTGCGCGGGCCCGATGGGGCGGTGTTGCCGACACCGGACGGTTACCTGCCCGAGGTGGCCGTCGCGGTGGAGGTCGACTCGCAGGAGTACCACTTCGCGCCCGGCGACTGGCGTCGAACCCTCGATCGGCACAACGAGCTGAGCCGCCACGGGGTCCTGGTCCTCCATTTCACCCCGGCCGAGATCCGCGCCGCGCCGGATCGGGTCCGCCGGAGCGTCGAGGACGCGTACCGGTCCAGGTCGGCCGCGGGTACGACGGCAGACGTACGACTGGCCGCCCCGCGATCAACAGACGCGTCCCCAGCCGATGCTCAGCCGCCGATCCCGGAGGTTAAGAAGGGCCCCTTCCTATACAAAAAACGATAAGAAGGGGCCCTTCCTTACCGCTCAGCAGCCGGGGAGGCGCTCGATGAGGTAGGTCTCGACGCGGTCCAGGCCGATCCGCTCCTGGGTCATGGTGTCCCGGTTCCGCACCGTCACGGCGTTGTCGTCGAGGGTGTCGAAGTCGACCGTGACGCAGAACGGGGTGCCGATCTCGTCCTGGCGGCGGTAGCGCCGGCCGATGGCCTGCGAGTCGTCGAACTCGACGTTCCACCGCTTGCGCAGGTCGGCGGCCAGGCCCTTGGCCTTCGGCGACAGGGCCTCGTTGCGGGACAGCGGCAGCACCGCCACCTTGATCGGGGCCAGCCGCGGGTCGAACCGCATGACGGTCCGCTTGTCGACCCCGCCCTTGGTGTTCGGCGCCTCGTCCTCGTCGTACGCCTCCAGCAGGAACGCCAGCACCGCGCGGGTGAGGCCGGCGGCCGGCTCGATCACGTACGGCACCCAGCGCTCCTGCTTTTCCTGGTCGAAGTACGACAGGTCGACGCCGGAGTGCTTGCTGTGCGTGCTGAGGTCGTAGTCGGTCCGGTTGGCCAGGCCCTCCAGCTCGGAAAACTCGGTGCCACCGAACCGGAAGCGGTATTCGATGTCCACGGTGCGCGCCGAGTAGTGCGAGCGCTTCTCCGCCGGGTGCTCGTAGTGCCGCATGTTGGCCTCGGACAGGCCGAGGTCGACGTACCAGTTCCAGCGCTCCTGCATCCAGTACTCGAACCAGGTGGCCGCGGTGCTCGGCTCGACGAAGAACTCCATCTCCATCTGCTCGAACTCCCGGGTCCGGAAGATGAAGTTGCCCGGGGTGATCTCGTTCCGGAACGACTTGCCGACCTGCGCGATGCCGAACGGCGGCTTCTTGCGGGCGGAGGTGGCCACGTTGTTGTAGTTCACGAAGATGCCCTGGGCGGTCTCCGGGCGCAGGTAGTGCAGGCCCTCTTCGCTCTCCACCGGACCCAGGTAGGTCTTCATGAGGCCGTTGAACATCCGTGGCGCGGTGAACGAGCCCTTGGCGCCGCAGTTCGGGCAGTTGAGCTCGGCCAGCGAGGTCGGCGGCCGGCCGTGCTTCTCCTGGTACGCCTCCTCGAGGTGGTCGGCCCGGAACCGCTTGTGGCACGACTGGCACTCGGTCAGCGGGTCCACGAACTCGTCGATGTGGCCGGACGCCTCCCAGACCTGGCGGGCCAGGATGATCGCGGAGTCGAGGCCGACCACGTCGTCGCGCTGCTGGACCATGCTGCGCCACCACTGGCGGCGGACGTTCTCCTTGAGCTCCACGCCGAGCGGGCCGTAGTCCCACGCCGAGCGGGTACCCCCGTAGATCTCGCTGGACGGGTAGACGAAGCCCCGGCGCTTGGCGAGGCTGACGACGGCGTCGATACGGTCGGCTGGCATGGCTACCTCCTACGCCGACTGGCGGTCGGCGGGGACGGGTCAACGGACGGAACGGAATGGCGACGGGATCAACGGTACGTACTGCCGCCGGTGGAGACCCAGCAGATTACCGGGCCGGCCGCCGCCCGTCCGGCACGGCCCACCGCCGGCACCCATCAGGTGGTACGCGCCACAGCCCGGCTCAGCCGATCCCGCAGACCTCGAACCGACCGGTGTCGCTGTCCTGGGCCAGCTCCACCCGCTCGCTGCGCTGGTCGCCGGTGGCGTACGTCACGGTCACCGGCACCACCACCTGGGGCGGATTGCTGGCCTTGCCGACCTGGTACGAGGCGATGTCGGGCTCCATGGCGAGCCGCTGGCTGAACTCCCCCGGCGACTCGCGCTGCTGGTCGGCCTCGCACAGCAGGCCGTACGCCTTGTCGAACTCCTTGTCGCGGACGGCCTGCAGGTAGTCGCTCACCACGACCCGGGCCTGCTCGTTGAGCGCCTGGGTGCCGGAGACGACGAGGCCCACCAGCGCCGCGCCGCCGCCGCCACAGCAGAGCACTGCGGCGAGGGCGCCGGCCCCGAGCCCGAGCCAGAGCCGGGTAGTACGCCCCTCGGTGGGCGGGGCCGCGAACGGCGGGGTGGCGCCCTGCCCCGGCGGGGGCCCCGGAATACCGGGACCGGCGGGCGGCGGGGCCGCGCCCGGACCGGCCGGGCTGCCCGGGCCAGCCGGCGGACCACCGGGTCCGGCCGGCGTCGCGGGCGAACCGCCGGGCCCGGCCGGCGTCGCGGGCGAACCGCCGGGCCCGGCCGGCGGTGCGCCGCCGCCGGCGGCCGGTGACGGCACGGGTACGTCCTGCCCGGTCGGCAGCACCGGGCCACCCGGTCCGGAAACGGTCATGACCGCAAGGGTAGTGCCCTACCGCTCAGCGGTAGGGATTCCCCGCCCGATCGCTCGGGGTGACAACGACCGGTCCGTCCGGTTCGGCGCTGGCCAGCGGCTCGTACGCCGAGGGCTCGTCCAGCGACTCGGCCAGCAGCGGCGTCGCGTCGACCTTGACCTCGAACGCCCCGAGGGCCCGCCGGTAGCTGCCCACCGACTCCCACTCGGTCACCAGGCACCAGTGCCGCGGGTCGTCCAGCGCGCGCAGCAGCTGGCCCCGCCGGTAGCCGGGCCGGGCCGCCAGCGCGGCCAGCGCCGCGTGGGCCCGTTCGGTGAACGCCGGCGCGACGTCCTCGTCGATCACGAAGCGGTTCGTGACGAGCACCCGTACCTCCACAGCCTAGGATCAACCCCGTGCAGCCTACGCAGCCACGATTCCTGGCCCGGCTGGCCCGGGTGAACCCGACCTCGGTGTTCCTGGCCGCCCTGGCGCTGGTGCTGGCCGGGCTGTTCGCGCCGGGCGCCGTGGGCGGCGTGCTGCTGCTGGCGCTGGCCGTCGGGCTCGGCGCGCTGCTGGTGACCACCTGGCCCGTCCAGCCGCCGAACACCCGGCTGCTGCGCCTGGCGCTGCTGACCGGGCTGCTGGCCGTCGCGCTCATCAAGATCGTCGGCTGACCGCCTCGCGACACGTACACTCATGCGCTTTTGACAATGATTGTCATCATCACGCACTGTTGATGGCATGCCGCTCACCCGGATCCGCGCCCTGACCGCGACGCTGGCCCTGCTCGCCGGCCTCGCCGGCGCGGCCGGCTGCGGCCGGCCCGCCGACCGCGATCCGGCGCATGTCGACATGGTGGCCGCGTTCTACCCACTGCAGTTCGTGGCCGAGCGGGTCGGCGGGGACGACGTCCGGGTGACCGCCCTGGCCCAGCCCGGCGCCGAACCGCACGACCTCGAACTCACCCCTCGGCAGGTGGGCTCGGTCAGCGACGCCGAGCTGGCCGTCTATCTCCGCGGTTTCCAGCCCGCCGTCGACGAGGCCATCCGGCAGAACGCCGCCGACCGGGCCTTCGACGTGGCGGCCGTGCAGCCGCTGCGGGCCGCGGTCGAGGCGCATCCGGACGGGGTGGCGGCGCTGGTCGGCCACGAGAGCGCGGACACCGGCGGCAAGGACCCGCACGTCTGGCTCGACCCGATCCGGCTGGCCGCCATCGCCGACGCGCTGGCCGGTCGGCTGGCCGGCGCCGACCCGGCGCACGCGGCCGGCTACGCCGCGCGGGCCGCCGCCCTGCGCGCCGACCTCACGGCCCTGGACCGCCAGTACGCGGCCGGGCTGCGCACCTGCCAGCGGCGCGAGCTGGTGACCAGCCACGAGGCGTTCGGCTACCTGGCGGACCGGTACCGGCTGGAGCAGGTGGGCATCGCCGGGCTGACCCCGGAGCAGGAGCCGCCGCCGCAGCGGCTCGCCGCCGTGGCCCGGGACGCCCGGGCGCACGGCACCACCACGATCTTCTTCGAGAGCCTGGCCAGCCCCCGGGTGGCCGAGACGATCGCCCGCGAGGTCGGCGCCCGCACCGCGGTCCTCGACCCGATCGAGAGCCGGCAACCGGGCGCCACCGGCGACTACCTGACCATGATGCGCGGCAACCTGGCCGCCCTGCGTACCGCACTGGGGTGCTCATGAACGAGCGCAGCCGGATCAGCGCGCAGCACCGACGGGGGCGCGGTGGGTGGGGCAACTGGCTCAGTGCCGTGAAGCTTCATCGGAGCGAGGAGCCGACATGAACGTGGTACGCGTGACGCACGGCGCCGTCGGCTACGGCGACCGCACCGTGCTCCGGGACGTCTCCTGCGCGGTGGCGGCCGGCGAGGTGGTGGCTGTGCTGGGCGCCAACGGCTCCGGCAAGTCCACCCTGGTCCGGGCGGTGCTCGGCCTGGTGCCGCTGCGGGCCGGGTCGGTCGAGCTGTTCGGCGTGCCGCAGCGCCGGTTCCGGCAGTGGGCCCGGATCGGGTACGTGCCGCAGCGGCTGGGCGCCGGCAGCGGCGTACCGGCCACCGTGGCCGAGGTGGTCGGGGCCGGGCGGCTGGCCCGGCGCGGCATCCTGCGCCCGCCCGGCGCCGCCGACCGGGCCGCGGTGGCCGACGCGCTGCGCGCGGTGGGCCTGGCCGACCGGGCCGGGGACCCGGTGAGCACGCTCTCCGGCGGTCAGCAGCAGCGGACGCTGATCGCCCGCGCGCTGGCCGGCCGGCCCGAGCTGCTGATCCTCGACGAGCCGACCGCGGGCGTCGACGCGGCCAGCCAGGAGGCGTTCGCCGCGGCGCTGGGCGGCTTCGTGGGCCGGGGCGGCAGCGTGCTGCTGGTGGCGCACGAACTCGGCCCGCTGCGGCCGCTGATCGATCGGGCGATCGTCGTACACGATGGCGAGATCGCGCACGACGGGCCGGTCCCGGAGCCCGCCGGGCACCACGCGGCCGACGACCACGACCACGTCCACCCGCACTGTCCGGACGAGCCCGCCGGGATGTGGTCGGCATGAGCGAGCGCCGCGAGCCCATCATCCGCATCAGCGCCGAGGAGTCGTCATGAGCATGTTCGCGTACGAGTTCATGCTGCGCGCCCTGGTCGGCGCGTTGGTGATCGGGCTGGCCGCGCCGGCCCTGGGGATCTACCTGGTGCAGCGCCGGCTGGCGCTGATCGGCGACGGCATCGGGCACGTGGCGCTGACCGGCGTGGGCGCCGGGCTGCTGCTGAACCGGTCGCCGGTGCTGGTGGCGGTGATCGTGGCCGTGCTGGGCGCGGTCGTGGTCGAGCTGGTCCGGGAACGCGGCCGCACCTCCGGCGACATGGCGCTGGCCGTGCTGTTCTACGGCGGCATCGCCGGCGGGGTGGTGCTGGTCGGGCTGTCCGGCCGGACCACCAACCTCGGCGCGTACCTGTTCGGCTCCCTCACCACGACCTCCCGGGCCGACGTGGTGACGATCGGCCTCCTCGGGCTGCTGATCCTGGCCATCATGCTGGCGCTGCGGCCGGCGCTGTTCGCGGTCTGCCACGACGAGGAGTACGCCCGGGTCTCCGGGCTGCCGGTGCGGGCCCTCAACCTGCTGCTCGCGGCCACCACGGCGGTCACCGTCACGATTGCCATGCGCGCGGTGGGGGTGCTGCTGATCAGCGCCCTCATGGTGGTGCCGGTGGCGGCCGCCCAGCAGCTCACCCGGGGCTTCGGCAGCACCATGACGGCGGCCATGGCCATCGGGGTGTCCGCGGCCGGCGTCGGGGTGTGGATCGCCGGCACCGCCGACACCGCCCCGGGCGCCACCATCGTGGTGCTGGCCATCGGCGCGTTCGTCGTGCTGGGGGTGGCCGGCGCGGCCCGCGGCCGGCTGCGCCGGCGCCGGCCGGCCCAGCCGCCGGTGCCGGCCGAGCCGCCCGAGGTGGTGCTCGGGCGGTGAGGGCCACTGACATCGATTATCGTTACAGGATGACCGGCAGGGCGGCCTACGAGGCGTACGAGGAGGCGGGCGAGCTCCTGCGCGCGCTGGCCGCGCCCATCCGGGTCGCCATCGTGACCGAGCTCGCGGCCGGCGAGCGGTGCGTGCACGAGCTGGTCGACAAGCTCGGCGCGCCGCAGCCGCTGGTGTCGCAGCACCTCCGGGTGCTGCGCGGCGCCGGCCTGGTGCGCGGGTCCCGGCGCGGCCGGGAGATCGCGTACGCGCTGGTCGACGAGCACATCGCGCACATCGTGGCCGACGCCGTGAGCCACGCCGGGGAGGCCGCGCCATGACCGCGGTCGAGGGCGGCGGGCTCCGCAACACCCGCCAGCGCAGCGCGGTCAGCGCGCTGCTGGGCCAGGTCAGCGGCTTCCACAGCGCGCAGGACCTGCACGCCATGCTCCGCGACCGGGGCGAACGGATCGGGCTCACCACCGTCTATCGCACCCTGCAGAGCCTGGCCGACGCGGGCGAGGTGGACGTGATGCGCCCGCCCGGCGGGGAACACCTCTACCGCCGGTGCAGCGAGGGGCATCACCACCACCTGGTGTGCCGGGGCTGCGGCCGGACCGTCGAGGTGGAGGGCCCCACGGTGGAGGACTGGGCCGGCCGGGTGGCCGCCCGGCACGGCTTCTCCGACGTCAGCCACACGCTGGAGATCTTCGGCAACTGCTCCGGCTGCTCCGGCTGACGGATCCAGGCCCGGGCGCCGGCGCCGGGCCACCGGCCGCGGCGTCCGCACCGGAGTGCCGGGGACGCTCGCCCGTGGCACCCTGTCCGGCGTGAAGATTTACGCCGACCGCTTCCCCACCGCGCTTCGCCAACTCCTCACCGACCTGCTCGTGGTCGCCTGGGTCTACGCCGCCGTCCGCTTCGCGCTGTGGCTGCACGACCTGGTCGAGAAGCTCGCCGTACCCGGACAGAAGCTGGAGGGAGCGGGGACCGGGCTGGCCGGCAACCTCGCCGACGCCGGCGGCAAGGTCGGCCGGGTGCCGATCGTCGGCGACGAGCTGACCGCGCCGTTCCAGAAGGCCGCCACGGCGGCCCAGTCCGTGGCCGAGGCCGGCCGCGAGCAGCAGCACCTCGTCGGCCGGCTGGCGCTGGCGCTGGCCATCGCGGTGCTGATCTTCCCGATCGGGCTGGTCCTGTTCGGCTGGCTGCCGCTGCGGGTGCGCTGGATCCGCCGGGCCAGCGCCGCCGCGAGCCTGCGGTCCGCGCCGGCCGGCCGGGATCTGCTCGCGCTGCGGGCGTTGGCCAGCCAGCCGCTGCGCCGGCTGACCCGGATCGACCCGGACGTCACGGCGGCCTGGCGGCGCGGCGACGACGCGGCGCTGGACGCGCTGGCCGCGCTGGAACTGCGCCGGCTGGGACTCCGCGGCCGATAGCGTGCCGCCACCAGGCCGACTGGCGTGGCCGCCGGCGACCCGGGCGGCCCGGCGGCGCGCGGCCGGCGGATCAACGCGATGTCCCGGACATCGGGGAGTCGGAGCCGACCCGCCCCCAATGTCCGGGACGTTGAGTCGGGGCCGTGGGGACCGGTGGCGCAACGCGCCCTCGTCCCGATCAGCCGGTCGCCGGGTCGGCGGCGACCGGCGGTCACCCAGGACCAGCGCCCGCTAGGGTTTCTGCTCGTGCCGTACGTACTCGCGATCATCGGTCTGCTCATGCTCGGCTACGCGGCCGGCCTGCTCTGGCACGTCCGGCGCGGCCGGCGGATCCCGCAGGTCGCCTATCTGGGGTTGCTGGTCCTCAACGGGGTCCTCATCGCGGCCCTGCTCGCCTGGGCGGTGAGCCGGCGACACTGAGCCGAGCGACGGAACCCGCGCCCGCGCGGCCCAGCACGCGCCCGCAGGCCCAGCACGCGCCCGCAGGCCCAGCACGCGCCCGCAGGCCCAGCACGCGCCCGCAGGCCCAGCACGCGCCCGCAGGCCCAGCACGCGCCCGCGGGCCCAGCCGTTAACAGGGGTCCCCTGCTATACAAAAAGCGATAACAAGGGGCCCTTCCTTTCGCTCAGGCGGGCGGGATGCGGCGGCGGACGTCGTCCACCTGCGACGCGCCGGGCGCCCATCGGGCCACCCAGGGGCGGTCGTCGGTCGGGGTCTCCACGCCGTCCTCCAGGAAGGCGTACCGGCCGTCCAGGATCCGGGCGGCCGCGGCGTTGTCCACCGAGTCGGTGTTCTCCCACAGCGCCCCGAACAGCGCGTCGGCCCGCAGCCGGGCCTGCCGGCTGAACAGGTCCGCCAGCTCCACGCCCTCCGGCCGCTCGGGCTGCTCGGCGCGGGCCCGCACGCAGGACGCGGAGATCGCGAACAGCTCGGCCCCGATGTCCACGATGCGGCCGAGGAACGCCTGCTTGCGTTCCATCTTGCCCTGCCAGCGGGACATCGCGTAGAAGGTCGACCGGGCCAGCCGGCGGGAGGCGCGTTCGACGTAGCGCAGGTGCCCGGCCAGCGGGCCGAACTCGGCGTACGCGGTCGGGCTCTGGCCGCGGCCCACCGCGAGCGTCGGCAGCCAGGTGGCGTAGAACGCGCCGGCCCGAGCGCCCGCGCGCGCCTTGCGGGCCAGCCCCGCCTCCGGGTCGATGATGTCGCCGGCCACCGAGAGGTGCGCGTCGACCGCCTCCCGGGCGATCAGCAGGTGCATGATCTCGGTCGAGCCCTCGAAGATCCGGTTGATCCGCAGGTCCCGCAGGATCTGCTCCACCTCCACCGGGCGCTCGCCCCGGGCAGCCAGCGAGTCGGCCGTCTCGTAGCCGCGGCCGCCGCGGATCTGCACCAGCTCGTCGGCCACCTTCCAGGCCAGCTCGCTGGCGTACAGCTTCACCAGCGCCGCCTCGATTCGGATGTCGTTGCGGTCGTCGTCGGCCAGCCGGCAGCAGAGCTGGAGCATGGCCTCCATGCCGTACGTGCTGGCCGCCATGTACGCCAGCTTCGTGGCCACCGCCTCGTGCTCGCCGACCTGCCGGCCCCACTGCACCCGTTCGGCGGCCCACTGCCGGGCGATGTTCAGCGACCACTTTCCGGCGCCCACGCACATGGCCGGCAGGGACAGCCGGCCGGTGTTCAGGGTGGTGAGCGCGATCTTCAGGCCCTTGCCCTCGCCGCCGATGACGTTCTCGGCCGGCACGAACACGTCGTGGAACCGGGTGAGGCTGTTCTCCAGGCCGCGCAGCCCGAGGAACTCGTTGCGCCGCTCGACCGTGATGCCGGGCGAGTCGCCCTCGACCACGAACGCCGTGATCCCGCCGCGCCGGCCCTCGGCGGCCGGCACCCGGGCCATCACCACGAGCAGGGTGGCCACGGTGCCGTTGGTGGCCCACAGCTTGACCCCGTTGAGCCGGTAGCCCCTGCCGTCCTCGGTCGGCTCCGCGGTGGTGGCCAGCCGGGCCGGGTCGGAGCCGACGTCCGGCTCGGTGAGCAGGAACGCCGAGACCTCGCCGCCGGCCAGCCGGGGCAGGTAATGCTTCTTCTGCTCGTCGGTGCCGAACATCTTCAGCGGCTGCGGCACGCCGATCGACTGGTGCGCCGACAGCAGCGCGGAGATGGCCGGGCTGACCGAGCCGACCAGCATCAGCGCCCGACAGTAGTCCAGATTGGACAGACCCAGCCCGCCGTATCCGGGGTCGATCTTCATGCCGAAGGCGCCGAGCCGGGCCAGGCCGCGGAACACCTCGTCCGGGATCCGGGCGTCCCGTTCGATCTGCCGGCCGTCGACCTCGGACCGGAGGTAGTCGCGCAGCCTGTCGAGGAACTCGGCGCCGGCCGCGGAGCGTTCGGCGGTGGGCCAGGGGTCGATCAGGTCCAGCCGGAACCGACCCAGGAAGAGTTCCTTGCCGAAGCTCGGTCGGCCCCATTCGGCCTCCCGGGCGGCCTCGGCCACCTGCCGGGCCTCCCGCTCGGAGACCTGGCCGGCCTCCCGGGGCAGCGGGCCGGTGGCCGCCACGCCAGAAGCCGAGCCGGCCGAGCCGGCCGCGCCGGAAGCCGAGCCGGCCGCGCCGGAAGCGGAGCCGGCCGCGCCGGAAGCGGAGCCGGCCGCGCCGGGCGCCGAGTCGGAAGCCGTGCCGGCCGCGCCGGGGTCGGCGCCGTCCGCGCCACCGGGCGCCGGACCGCGGTCCTGCGTCGTCGTCATGGTGGCCTCCCTGCGGCTTCGGGTACGGCGAACCAGCTGTGACCGACGTTACTCCTCGGTCCTACCCATCGGTAGGGTCATCGGGCCGAGTCGGACCGGTCCCGGGCCTCCTCGTCCGCGAACTCCTCGTCGGCGTCCTCGTCCACCCAGCGGTGCCGGATCGCCGGCATGGCGATCCAGAACGCCACGAACCAGGCGGCGGTGATGGCGGACAGGATGAGCGCCACGGTCTGGTCGAGCAGGAAGTCGGTGATCATGAAGACCGAGCTGACCATGGCCACCAGCGTGAGGTAGAGCCCCCAGGTGGCCACCCGGTGCGCGAACACCACCAGTTCGGGCTTGCGGCCCTGCCGGAACAGCGCGCGGTGGAACGCCACCGGGGAGATGATCAGCGCGGCCGCGCCGGACGCGGCCAGCAGGGCCACGATGTAGACGTCCCGCTGCAGGTCGGTGGTCTTGCCGAACTGGGCGCTGAACGGCAGGGTCAGCAGGAACGCGAAGAGGATCTGGATGCCCGTCTGGGCCACCCGCAGCTCCTGCAGCAGATCGGTGAAGTTGCGCTGCCAGCGCTGCCGGTCACTCTCGTCACCCAACGGACACCTCCGGTTCACCATACGGTCGGAGGAACGTTCCCGAGGGTGCAGCTGGACAAACGCCAGCGAAGATCACGATCCGCGGCGGATCCGCCCGGCGTACCGCTGCTCCAACGCCCGGTTGTGCTCGTCGCCGCCCGCGATGTTGGCCGAGAGATACACCGGCGGCGTCTCCCCGGCCGCCACCATCCGGCCCACGGCCGTCACCACGATCTGCTGGGCCAGCAGCGCCGCGGTGATGGACGAGACCGCGCCCACCGCGCCGCCACCGGGCAGCGGCAGCGCCGCGTCCCCGTACGGGGCGCCGTTGTCCAGCACGACGTCCGCCAGGTCGGCCAGCCGGCGCCCGGACGGGTGCCGGGACGTCATCCCGGCCGAGTGCGCGACCGAGGTGATCGCGATCAGCGGGTGGCCCCGCCCGGTGACCAGGGTGGCCAACTCGACCACCGCGCCGTTCACACCCGAGTTGGAGGCGATCACGAAGAGGTCCCGCGGGTCCACCGGCGCCAGCGCGAGCAGCCGGTGCGCCACCGCGGGATCCCGCTCCAGCGTCGGGCCGAGCACCTCGGCCGGCTCGCCACCGTGCAGCACCAGGTCGCGCAGCGCGATCCGATTGGTCGGCACCAGCCCACCGGCCCGGCCCGCGATCTCCATGGCCAGCGCCTCCGAGTGCCCGGTGCCAAAGGCCTGCACCACGCCGCCGGACCGGACGCAGTCCAGCATCAGGTCGGCGGCGCGCTCCACCCCGGCGCGCTGCTCGCGCGACACCCGGTCCATCGCCCCCGTCACGGCCGCCAGGTAGCCGTCGGCGTCCAACGTCATCCGGTGCTCCCCCTCCGGTCCCCGGTCAGCCAGTGCAGCGCGAAGTCCACGACGGCCCGCTGGTCCATCAGCCGGGCCGGCCCGGCGCCCACCCGGCCCAGCCGGACCGCGCCGGTGGCCTCCAGGTCGGCCCCGAGCCGCGGGAAGATGTCCGAGTCCAGCGCCACGTCCGTCCACCACACCCAGCGCCGCCCGCCGCCGGCGGTCCGGACGGCCGCGCCCAGCCGCTCCCGGGGCGGGTCGGCCCGGCGGTACTCGGCCAGGTGCAGCGACGTGTTCGAGTCGTGCCCGACGCCGAGCAGCAGCACGTCGGCCGACCGCTCATAGAGCCGAGCCAGCGGGGAGGTCTCGCCGAGCATGTCGGCCAGCGGATGCTCCGCCACGATCGACGCCGCGGCCGGCCCCACGGCCGCGAACGACACCTGCGGGTGGTCGCTGCGGTGCGCCCCCGGCGAGGTACGGACCAACTCGGCCAGCGCGCCCATGAAGGTGCTCGGCGTCACCGCCGGGTCGAAGCCCGGCATCTCGGCCCGGATGATCGGCCACCAGTGCTCCGGCACGGGCGGGTTGCGCCACTGCTCGGGATCCGAGTTCTCCGAGGTGTGCGTGGGCACCACCAGGGTGCCCTCCGGGCCCAGCGCGTCGCGCAGCGCCAGCGCCACCGTGTGGGCGCCGCCGCAGACGTACCCGAGCGCCCGCAGCGAGGCGTGCACCAGCAACACCGAGCCGGGGCGCACGCCGAGCGAGCGCAGATCCGCCGCGAGCGTGGCCCGGGTGTGCGGCACGGTCTGCGCGGTCGCCGCCGGGCCGTGCCCGTGGCGGTCGTCCCCGAGCGTCACGCCGCACCGACCCGGGCCAGGATGGCCGCGGCCAGCGGCTCGGGCGCCTCGTCGGGAATCCAGTGCGACACGCCGGGCAGCTCCACCAGGCGGTAGTCACCGGTGACGTACCCGGCACAGGCCATCGCCGCGGTCCGGCCGATCGCCACGTCGCCGTCGCTCCAGACGTACGTGCTGGGCACCGGCACCGGCCCGGTGCCGGCGAAGTCCCGCGTCGACATGGCCCGGTACCAGTTGAGCGCCGCGGTCAGCGCCGCCCGGTCGCGCATCGGGCGTGCGTACGTCTCCACCCGGTCCCGGCCGACCCCGGCGAGCATCCGCCGCAGCGCCGCGGCGTCCAGCGCCAGCAGCACGCTCTCGGCCTTGCCGGGCCGGCGGAACAGCGAGATGTACGACGAGCGGACCTTCTGCCCGGGGTCGGTGCTCAACGCCCGGACCATGGCGCCCGGGTGCGGCACCGAGACCGCGGTGAGGGTGCGGACCCGGTCCGGGTGCCGGGCGGCCACCTGCCAGGCCACCAGCGCGCCCCAGTCGTGCCCGACCAGGTGCGCGGTCGGCAGGTCGAGCCCGTCGAGGACCGCCACGATGTCGGCCACCAGCTCGACCGACGCGTACGCCTCGACCGCCTCGGGCCGGGCGCCCGGCGAGTAGCCGCGCTGGTCGAGGGCGTACGTGCGCAGCCCGGCGGCGTGCAGCCGGGGCGCCACCCCGGACCACTCGGCGCTGTGCTGCGGGAAGCCGTGCAGCAGCAGCACCGGTTCGCCGCCGGCCGGGCCGCCCGCGTACACGTCGAAGGTGAGACCGCGGGCGTCGAGCCGGAGGTCCGGCGGTTCGGGGCGCACGCTGCGGAGCGTACCGAGCACCGCTGGGGCCCGCACGGGGCGATTACCGGCGTCCTTCCTTTTCGGCCAGGTCAGCGGGTGCTAGCGTTGGCGAGACAAGTTCACATCCGACAGGGGAGCGCACAGCGCTGAGAGTGCGGGCCGACGCCCGCAGACCCTCGAACCTGATCTGGGTAATGCCAGCGCAGGGAGTTCGGTCGACCTCCAGCCGCGCCGCGGTCCGGGCCAGCCCGGGCGCGGCGTGCGTCTTGCCTGGTTCCGACGAACTGGGAGGCACACCATGAGCACATCCGCCGACCCGCGCCCGGGCTGGCGCACGGTGGACATCGTCGTGGCCGCGGTGCTCGGGGTCGCGTTCGGCGTCGTCTTCTGGGCCTGGGGCCTGCTCTGGAACGGGCCGGCCGACGCCATCCCGCTGCCCGGCCGGGCCCTGCTGTACGGCGTCTGGCTGGTGCCCGCGGTGCTCGGGGCGCTGGTGATCCGCAAGCCCGGAGCGGCGTTCTTCACGCTCACCGTGGCGGCCCTGGTCTCGGTGGCGCTCGGCTCCAGCTGGGGCTGGACCCTGGTGGTGCAGGGACCGCTCGAGGCGGCCGCCGGCGAGTTGGCCTTCGCGCTGTTCGGCTACCGGGTCTACCGGCTGCCCGTGGCGCTGCTCTCGGCCGCGCTGGCCGGGTTCGCCGCCGCGCTCTACGACGTCTTCGTCTGGTACCCGGACACCGCCTGGGGCAGCTTCCGGATCCCGTACCTGGCGCTCACCGTGCTCAGCTCCGTCGTGGTGGCCGGCTTCGGCAGCGTGGCGCTGACCCGCGCGCTGGCCGACACCGGGGTGCTGGACCGGTTCCCGGCCGGCCGCGAGCGGGCCGCGATCTGAGTGGCCGGACCGGGCGTCCCCGCCGCGGTCGAGCTGCGCGGCTTCGGCTGGCGGCACGCCGGCCGGCGGGCCTGGGCGGTACGCGGTGTCGACCTGCGGGTCGAGGCCGGCGAGCGGGTCCTGCTGCTCGGCGAGTCGGGGGCCGGCAAGAGCACCCTGCTGGCCGCGCTCGCCGGCCTGCTGGCCGCCGACTCGGGCGAGCAGGAGGGGACGGTACGCGTCGACGGCCGCGACCCGGCCGCCGCCCGGGACCGGGTGGGCATCGTCTTCCAGGATCCGCAGTCCCAGCTCGTCCTCGGCCGGGCCGGCGACGACGTGGCGTTCGGGCTGGAGAACCGCGGCGTGCCGGCGGCCGAGATCTGGCCCCGGGTGACCGAGGCGCTGCGCCGGGTCGGCTTCCCGTACGGCCCCGACCGGCCGACCTCGGCCCTGTCCGGCGGGGAGCAGCAGCGGCTGGCGCTGGCCGGCGCGCTGGCCACCCGGCCCCGGCTGCTGCTGCTCGACGAGCCGACCGCCAACCTCGATCCGGCCGGCGCGGCCCTGGTCCGCGAGGCCGTCGCCGCGGCGCACCGTGGCGACACCGCGCTGATCCTCGTCGAGCACCGGGTGGCCGAGGCGCTTCCGCTGGTCGACCGGGTGGTGGTGCTGTCGGCCGGCGGCGGCGTCCGGGCCGACGGTCCGCCCGACGCGGTCTTCGAGGCGTACGGGCCGGAGCTGGCCGCGGCCGGGGTGTGGGTGCCGGGACACCGCGTGCCGGACCGCCGGTCCCGGCGACCGGCCGGCGCGCCGCTGCTGCGCGCCGAGCGGCTGGCGCTGCCGGGCCGGCTCGCGCCGGTGGACCTCACCGTCCGGGCCGGCGAGGCGCTCGCGGTGCTCGGCCCGAACGGCGCCGGCAAGTCCACTCTCGCGCTGCTGCTCGGCGGGCTGCTCCGCCCCGGCGCCGGCCGGGTGGTGGCCGCACCGGCCCTGACCGGCGAGCCCGGCGCGGCACTCCGCGCCGGTGGCGCCGCACCGGCGGCCGGCGCCCTCGGCGCGACGGGCGCGACTCGGCCGGGGCGCCGAGGGCGGTCCGGCGGCGGCGCCTCCCCGCACCGCTGGCGCGCGCCGGTGCTCGCCGCCCGCATCGGCTCGGTGTTCCAGAACCCGGAGCACCAGTTCGTCACCCGGACGGTGGCCGACGAGCTGGCCCTCGGCCCGCGCCGCACCGGCAGGACCGGCGAGCAGGTTCGGATTGTCGTGGCCGAGCTGCTGGAACGGCTACGCCTGGACCGGTTGGCCGGCGCCAACCCGTACACGCTCTCCGGCGGCGAGGCGCGGCGGCTGAGCGTGGCGACGGCGCTGGCCACCGCGCCCGCCCTGCTGGTCTGCGACGAGCCGACCTTCGGCCAGGACCGGCGCACCTGGCTGGAGCTGGTGGACCTGCTCGCCGGACTGCGCGACGAGGGGCACGGCATCGTGGCGGTGACCCACGACCGGGACTTCGTCGCGGCGCTGGCGGACCGGTGCCTGCCGCTCGCCCCGGGCGGCGCCTCGGACCCCGACCCGCCCGCCGACGCCGACGCCGACCCGCCCGCCGACGCCGACCCGCCCGCCGACGCCGGCCCGCCTGCGGACCCCGACTCGGCCGCCAGCATCCGGACCTCGACGTCGGCCGGCACGGAGACTCAGGCCGCGACCCGCCGCCCGTCCCTCGGCGCCGGGACCCCGGCCGCATCCGGCCCGTGCAGCACGGAGACCCCGGCCTCCGCCGGAACGGGTACCTCGGCGTCCGCGGGCGCGGAGGCCTCCGCCGCGACCGGCCGCCCGTCCGATGCGGTCAAGGGCGGGGTGCGGCGATGATCGGGGTCCCGACGGCGGGCGCGGCCCCGACGGCGCCGCTGGCCCGCCGGAACCCGGTGGCCAAGCTGGCGGCCGCCCTGCTCTTCTCGGCGGTCCTGGTGGCCAGCCTCGATCCGCTGACGCCCGCGCTGGCCATCGCGGTCGAGCTGGCCGTGGCACCGGCCTTCGGACTCCGGTACGCCGACCTGGCCCGCCGGGGCTGGCCGCTGCTGGCCAGCGTGGCCGGACTGACCCTCACGCTGGTGCTGTTCGCGGCCGACCGCTCCGGCGTCCTGCTGGCCCGGCTCGGCCCGGTCGAGCTGACCAGCGGGGTGCTGCTGACCGCGCTCGGTCTGGGGCTCCGGCTGGTCGCGGTGGCCCTGCCCGGGGTTCTGGTGTTCGCCAGCACCGACCCCACCGATCTGGCCGACGCGCTGATCCAGAACGCCAAGGCGCCGGCCCGGTTCGCGATCGGCACCCTCGCCGCATTCCGGCTGGTGCCGCTGCTCGGGGCCGAGTGGCAGATGATCAGCATGGCGCGCCGGGCCCGCGGGGTGGACGCCGGGCGCAACCCGGTGGCCCGGGTACGGCTGTTCGGCTCCACGGCGTTCGCCCTGCTGGTCGGCGCCATCCGCCGGGGCACCCGGCTGGCCACCGCGATGGACGCCCGCGGCTTCGACGGCCGCACGCCCCGCACGGTCGCCCGGCCGCAACGCTTCGGCCCGGCCGACGGTCTGCTGGTGGCCGGCGCCGCCGCGCTGGCCGGCGCCGCGCTCGCGGTGAGCGTGCTCGCCGGCACCTTCCGCCCGCTGCTCGGATAGCCGCAGGGAAGGGTCCCCTGTTGACCCACTGGCCCCGCCGGCAGCTGGGCCCTGCCGGCAGCTGGGCCCTGCCGGCAGGCGGGCCCCGCCGGCGGCGCGGCTCGGGTTCCGGCGCCGGCTCAACCGTCGCCGAACGTCGCGTGCATCTCCCAGACGAGGATCTCGGCCGGTTCGGTGGCCACCACCCGCTGGCCGCCGGCGGCGGTGATCCGGGCCGCGTCACCGACCGCCAGCTCGCCGGTGCCCTCCAGCATGACCGCGCCGACCGGCACGTACAGGTGCAGGAACGGCGCGTCCGGCAGGGTGACCTCGTCCCCGGGCGGGAGCCGGGCGGCGTGCAGGGTGGCGTACCGGTTCCGGATCCGGATCGCCGCCTCGCCGTCGTGCCGGTCCATCCCGGACGCCACCGGCACCAGGCCGCCGAGCAGCAGCTCGGCGGAGATCTCGAGCTGCTCGTACCCGGGGTCGACGTCGGGTTCGTCGGGCAGCACCCACATCTGGACGAACCGGACCGGGTCCGCGTGCGGCTCGGCGCCGGAGACCCGCCAGGCGTCGTTCTTCTCCGAGTGCAGGATCCCGGTGCCGGCACTCATCCGCTGAGCCAGCCCGGGGTAGATCACGCCGGCGTGCCCGGTGGAATCCTGGTGTACGAGCGAGCCGCGCAGCACCCAGGTGACGATCTCCATGTCCTGGTGCGGGTGGGTCTCGAAGCCGGTGCCCGGCAGCACCACGTCGTCGTTGTTCACCAGCAGCAGGCCGTGGTGGGTGTTGCCCGGGTCGTAGTGCCGGGAAAACGAGAACGAGTGCCGGGAGTCCAACCAGGACAGTCGGGTGGCGAAGCGCTCGTCGGCGCGGCGCACCGCCACCGACGGGGACAGCGCCATCGCACCGGTCATTGCGTGCCTCCCGGTCGGGCGCGGCCCGGCGCCGCACCGGGCACAGCGCGCCCCGGCGCCGCACCGGGCACGCCGCGCCCCGGCGCCGTCACGGCGCGCCTCCCGGGGTGCCGGCGGACGGGCTCCAGGCCAGCGCCGGCTCGCCCCCGGCCAGCTCGGCGATCTCCCCGACCGGCGCGGTCGCGACGTGGTTGAGCTGCGCGCAGTGCTGCTCGGCGATCTCCGCGCAGATCTCGGCCACCTGCTCGCAGAGCGGGTTGCCCAGATCGGCCGCCGTCAACGCCATGATCATCTTGTACCGGAGATCCAGCATGGCTCCCCCGTCCCGGATCGGTCCCCGCCACCGATCGTAGGAAGCGGGCCGGGCCGGCGGGCTGGATCGGCGACCTTGCACCGAACGCGCCCTTGCGCCGGAACCGTCCCGATCGGGGCGGGGATCGGGACGGTTCCGGGCCGGCCCTCCTGTTCCGGGGCCGCGCCGGACCGGGTCTGCCGCCGCCGGGACTTGGCCCGGCGCCGCCGAAACGGGTCCGACGCCGCCGGAACGGGTCTGGCGCCACCGGATCGGGTCCGACGCCGCCGGATCGGGTCTGGCGCCACCGGATCGGGTCTACCGCCGCCGGAACGGGTCCGGCGCCGCCGGATCAGCTGCGCCGGAAGGCGTACCGGCGACCGGGCCCGGCCGGACGGCCCGGACCCACGCCGTGGCCCTTGCCGCCGCGGGGCTGCGGTCCGGTCCGCGGCGCCGCGGGCGTGGCCGGCGGGTCCGCGTCCGGGTCGGCCCCGGGACCGCTCCCGCCGTCGTGCGCCGGCTCCGGCAGCGGTACGTCGACCGGGTCGATCGGGGTGACCGCCTCCCGCGCCGCGGTGGTCAGGTCCAGGTCGAGCCGGTCCGGCGGTTGACTGGTGGCAGGCATGCGCGCCTCCTTGACGGGTGGGCCGCGCTCGCGAAGAACGATCGCGGCACGTGGCTGGGGACCACCCGGGCGGCGCGCACCGACCGAACTGGTCGGAGGATGTTTCTGGGACGCCCGGGTCATCGGCCCGCGCCGCGACGAGAGGTCGCGGGGGCCGGACTGAGAGGTGGGCGTCAGATGCGCATGGCTCAGACGGTAGCCGGCCGATGCAAAGGGCGCACCCAATTAACCGCCGGGTGTTAGAAGGGGGCCCTTCCTCTACAAAAAGCGATAAGAAGGGGCCCTTCCTACACGGGCGCCACCGGGTTCGGGAGGGCGCCACCGAATCGGCGGTCCCGCTGCGCGTACAGCTCGCAGGCGTACCACAGGTGCCGCCGGTCGAAGTCGGGCCACAGCGTGTCCAGCACGACCAGTTCGGCGTACGCCGACTGCCACAGCAGGAAGTTCGACAGCCGCTGCTCCCCCGAGGGGCGCAGGAACAGGTCGACCTCGGGCACCTCGGGGTGGTAAAGGTAGCGGGCGATGGTCTTCTCGGTGATCCGGTCCGGGCTCATCCGCCCGGCGGCCACCTCGCGAGCGATCGCGGCCGTGGCGTCGGCGATCTCGGCCTGCCCGCCGTAGTTGACGCAGAACTGGAGGGTCAGCGTCGAGTTGTGCCGGGACATCTCCTCGGCCGTCTGAAGCTCGCCGATCACGCTCTTCCACAGCCGCCCGGCGCGGCCGGACCAGACCACCCGGACGCCGAGCTCGACCAGCTGATCCCGCCGGCGCCGGATCACGTCCCGGTTGAAGCCCATGAGGAACCGCACCTCCTCGGGCGACCGCCGCCAGTTCTCGGTGGAGAAGGCGTACGCCGAGAGGTAGGGGATGCCCAGCTCGATCGCGCCCTCGATGGTGTCGAAGAGCGAGAACTCGCCCGCCTCGTGGCCCTTGGTGCGGGGCAGGCCGCGCTCCTTGGCCCACCGGCCGTTGCCGTCCATCACCACGGCCACGTGCCGGGGCAGCGCCGCCGCCGGCAGCGCCGGCGGACGGGCGCCGGACGGGTGCGGCGTGGGCGGCACCGGCTCACGGCGGTCGCCCCGGGTCATGGCTCGGATCACGTCGTCGTCCCCCTGCTTCGCTGCCCGTCGGCCGGTCGCTCCGGCCGTCCACCCGGCCCACCCCGGTCCACCAGCGGCAGCGAGCGTAACCCCCGCTCCAGGTGCCACTGCAGGTGCGCCGCCACCAGGCCGCTGCACTCCCGCCGTACGCCCGGCTCGGCCGCGTCGGCGATCCGCCAGTTGCCGGTGGTGAGCGCGGACATCAGGTCGATGGTGGCCGGCGCCGGGTGGGCCGCGCCGGGCGGCCGGCAGTCCCGGCAGACGGACCCGCCGGCGGGCACCGAGAACGCGCCGTGCCGGCCCGGCGTGCCGCACACGGCGCAGGCCAGCAGCGCCGGCGACCAGCCGGCGTACGCCATCCCGCGCAGCAGGTACGCGTCGAGCACCAGCGTGCTGGCGTGGCTGCCCTCGGCGAGCGCCCGGAACGCGCCCAGGGTGAGCAGGAACAGCCGCAGCGACGGCTCCCGCTCCACCGGGGTGAGCCGTTCGGCGGTCTCGGCGATGGCGCTGGCCGCCGTGTACCGCGGATAGTCGTCGAGGAACCGCCGGCTGAACAGCTCGATCCCCTCGACCTGGCTGACCGTGTGCAGCGAGCTGCCGATGTTGCCGTCCGGATCCCCGGCCAGTTGCAGGTCGACGTGGCCGAACGGCTCCAACCGGGCGCCGAACCGGGAACTGGTCCGGCGCACCCCGCGGGCCACCGCGCGCAGCCGGCCGTGCCGGCGGGTCAGCAGCGTGATGATCCGGTCCGACTCGCCGAGCTTCTGCCCGCGCAGCACCACCGCGTCGTCGCGGTAGAGCTGGCGGCGGTATCCGGGCACCGACCCATTCTCCCCCGACCCGCCCGGAGCGACGCTCAGGGTCACCTCCGGGCCGGCTCCAAGAAATTCCCCGATGCGACCGCGCGCCGCGAGCCCGTAGCGTCCCAGCCATGACTGCTCCCCGGATCGCCATGGCCGTCGCCGGTGCCGCGGCCCTGGTCGCCCTGACCGGCTGCGGTGCGATCTCCGCCGCCTCCGAGCGGCGTCTCGAATTCACCGGCGCCGAACACGCGACCTTCACCACCGTCATCATCAAGGGTGGGTCGGGCGACGTGACGGTGCACTCCGGCACCGCCACCGGGACCACCATCAAGCGGGTGGTCCGATACCACGGCGACGAGCCGACGAGCGCGACCTACCGGGTCGACGGGTCGTCGCTGGTGCTGGACACCGACTGCGGCCGGCGGTGCAGCGTCTCGTACGACGTGGCCATGCCGCCCGGCGTCGCCGTGCAGGGCGAGCTTGGCGCCGGCAACCTGGCGCTGACCGGGGTGAACTCGGTGGACGTCGAGGTCAGCTCGGGCGACGTGGTGATCAACGACGTGGCCGGCGCCGTCCGCGCCTCGGTCAGCTCCGGGAACCTCTCGGTCACCGGCGGCCGCGGCGAGACGACCCTGACGGCCAGCTCCGGCGAGGTGACCGGGCGCCATCTGGGCGGGCCGGTCAAGGCGGAGGCCGATTCGGGCAACGTCGACCTGCAGCTGGATCAGGCAAACTCGGTCCGCGCCCGGGTCAGCTCCGGGTCGGTGCGGCTCGCTGTCCCGCCGGGCCACTACCGGGTACGCACCAATGGCGACTCCGGGTCGCGGGAGGTGTCGGTGCCCGACGACCCGAACGCGTCGGCGCTGATCGACGTGCAGGCCGACAGCGGCGACATCACCGTCCGGCAGACCTGACCGCGTCCGCCCCGGCGCGCGCCCGGACCGGGCGGCCGGGGCGGCCGCCGGGCAGCAGGACCGGCGGCCGGCCCGCCGCCACATCCTCCATCCAGCCGAACATCGCCACCGCGGCCGCCACGGCCAGCGCCACCGCGGCCAGGCACGGGACCAGCCCTCGGCCGGGGCTCAGGTCGATGCCGAACCGGACGGCCAGCGCGGTGCCGGCCACGACGATCGGCATGTGCCACAGATAGACGGTCAACGCCCGGCTGTTCAGCACGGTCACCGCCCGTGCCAGCGCCGGGATCCGGTCCAACCAGCCGAAACCGGCCGGCGCCAACCCGAGCAACAGCAGCACGAAGCCCGCCGACCAGGCGGCGTTGCCGAGCGGGATGTCGTTCAGGTCGTACCCGCGGGGTCCCGGATGGGCGCGGATCCAGCCGGCGCCGGCGGCGCAGAGCAGGCCGGCGAACGGGATCAGCAGCCGGCGCGACACCCGGCGCAGCAGGCCGTCGTGCTGGGCGAAGCCGAGCAGCCAGGCCCCGAAGTAGAGCCCGAACTCCCGGACCGGCTGCGGCGCGCCGGGCGCGGCGAACTCGACCACGGCCAGCAACGCGTACGGGGTCAGCAGGGTGACCAGCGGGCGCCGGCGGAACAGCCACAGCGCCAACGGCGAGGCCAGCACGAACCACAGGTAGTCGCGCAGGTACCAGATGGTGCTGAGCGCCAGCGCGCCCCAGCCGTTGGCCGGCGGATCGGCCACCGGAACCAGCCAGAGCAGCAGCCGCCCGGACGCCGGGAGGCCGGTGAGCAGCATGGCGGGGACGAAGACGGCGGCCAGCAGCCACAGCGACGGGAGCAACCGGCGCAGCCGGCGGGCCACCGCCGCGGGTCCGGCGCGGACGGGATCCGGGCCGGACCGATCGAGCGAGGCGGCCATCAGCGAGCCGGCGAGCGCGAACATCACCGACATCGCCGGGAACGCCACCGAGAGGAACGCCCAGCCGGTGGCGTGGTAGCCGACGACGCGAAGGATGGCGAGGAACCGGAGGAAGTCGAAGTAACGGTCGCGCATAACCCTGATCTGTGGCGGGACCTGGCCCCCACAAACCCAGGTCAACGGACGGTCGAGCGCGTCCAAGCCTGGCCCGGCCGGGCCGGTCCGGCCAAGCGGGCGGGCCGGATCGTGGAGCTTTTCACATCCGCCCGGACGGCCGGCCCGACGGTTTCCCGCCCGGCCGGCCGTCGCGGCCGATCAGGGCAGGTAGTAGTTCGGGTTCGGCAGCTTGAAGGTACGGTCCGCGTGGCCGCCCGTCAGGTCGCTGAACTGGTCGCCGAAGTTGGCCACGATGTCGTACCCGAGGGACTCGATGTGTGCCCGGGTGGCCGACTTGTAGTGGATCGTGGTGCAGGATCCGTTCGGGTCGCCCGCGCAGGCGGTCTTGAGGTAGGCGGGGTAGTCGGCCACGGCCGGCTTGGTGAACAGCCCGTCCTCACCGTCGCTCAGCGTGGTGGGCTTCGGGTAGTTGGCGTCCACGCCGACGCCGTCGGCGGTCAGGTTGCCGAGGGTGGCCTGTTCCTGCGCGGCCGGACGGCCGGTGAGGAAGAAGATCGCGTAGCCCTCCCGCTCGGCGGTGCGGAGCAGGTCGACCATCCCGAACACGGCCGGGAAGCGCTGTTCGGTGACGAACGTGGCGTTCGTGGTGGGGTTGTACGCCCAGTTGCTGAACACCTCGTAGTTCCAGGTGAGCAGCGTGGTGTCGTCCACGTCCAGCACGATGGCCCGGGTGCCGGAGACGTGGTGCGGACGGCTCAGCCAGCGCTTGCCGTCGGCGGCCACCGACTCGGCTTCCTTGGCGTAGTTGCTGTCGGCGGCCGCCGTACCGGTGTTCAGCGGGTCGCCGTAGTAGTTCCGGATCTGCTGCCGGAGAACGTCGATGTTGGTGATCTGCCGCTCCGACTTCGGCGTCCAGGTCTTGATCGCGGGCTGGGTGGCCACGGCGTAGGCCGTGCCTCCCCCGACCAGGGCGAGGGCGCTGAGGATCGAGGCGGCGACGATGAGGAGCCGGCGCGAGGGGCGGCGCCACGAAACGGACACGATGTGATTCCCATCGACGGGCCGATGTTTGACCCAGGCAAACTAACCGAGCCGGTCCTCCGGCGCCAGCCCGAACGAGCGTTCAACCGCCGGCCATCGGCGCCCGGTCAGAAGCCCAGCCGGCGCAGCTGCTTCGGGTCCCGCTGCCACTCCTTGGCCACCCGGACGTGCAGGTCCAGGTAGACCCGGGTGCCGAGCAGCTCCTCGATCTGCCGCCGGGCGCGGGTGCCGACGTCCTTGAGCCGGCTGGCCCGGGCGCCGATCACGATGGCCTTCTGGCTGGTCCGCTCGACGTACACGTCGGCGTAGATCTTCATGAGGTTGTCCTCGGGGATCATTTCCTCGACGACCACCGCGATGGAGTGCGGCAGCTCGTCCCGGACCCCCTCCAGGGCCGCCTCCCGGATCAGCTCGGCCACCAGCACCTGCTCCGGCTCGTCGGTGAGCATGTCGTCCGGATAGAGCTGCGGCGACCGCGGCAGGTACGCCGTCATGACGTCCACCAGCGTGTCCAGCTGGTCCCCGCGCACGGCGCTGACCGGCACCACCTCGGCGAAGTCCCCCAACTCGCCCACCGCGTGCAGCTGTTCCGCCAGCCGCGCCCGGCTCACCAGGTCGGTCTTGGTCACCACCGCGATGACCGTGCCCTTCAACCCGCCCACCTCCTGCGAGATGAACCGGTCACCGCGCCCGATCGGCTCGTCGGCCGGGATGCACAGGCCGATCACGTCGACCTCGCTCCAGGTCTGCCGGACCAGGTCGTTCAGCCGCTCGCCGAGCAGCGTCCGCGGCCGGTGCAGGCCGGGGGTGTCCACCAGCACGAGCTGGGAGTCCGCCCGGTGCAGCACGGCCCGGATGACGTGCCGGGTGGTCTGCGGCTTGCTCGAGGTGATCGCGACCTTCTGCCCGACGATCGCGTTGGTCAGCGTCGACTTGCCGGCGTTGGGCCGGCCCACGAAGCAGGCGAATCCCGCCCGGTAGGGCCGCTTGGTCCCCGCTGGCTCGCTCACGTACCGTCCCCGCCTCCCAGGCCGGGCCGCGGGCCCGGCACACCGGCCCCGCCGGGATGTCCGTCCCCGGCGGCTGACCTGCGAAATTATTCGACAACCGTGCCGAGCAGGGTACCGTCCGGCGCCGCGAGATGGATCGGCGCCTCCGCGGCAAGGTCCCGGACCGCGGCGTGGCCGGCCGCGTCCAGGGTCGACGCCTCCGAGACCACGGCCGCCGCCTCCAGCCGGACGGCGCCGGCGGCGACCGCCGACGCGACGGCCAGCTGGAGAGCCGTCAGGGTCAACGACGGCAGCGCCACGCTCGCGGCCGCGTACGTCCGGCCGTCCTGATCCCGGACGGCCGCCCCCTCGACGGCGGCGACCCGGGCCCGGGCGCCCCGGGCCAGGATGACCAGCTTGCTGTCCTCGGCGACCAGCTCCGGGACGGCTCCGGCGGCGGCCGGTACGGGAGACTCAGGCATCGGCGGGCTGCCTTTCCGGGGCACGGTTGGGCTGGGAGCGGTTGGACTGGGCCCGGGTGGACGGGCCGCGCCCGGACGGGCCGTCGGGCTGGGCCCCGCCCGGTTCGCCGTCCCCGCCGGCGTCCGCCTCGGCCGGCCCGTCGGCCCGGCGGACGAGGACCGTGTCGATCCGGTTGCGGCGGCCGGTCGTGCCCTCGGCGATCAGCCGCAGCCCGGCCACCTCGGCCGCGGCGCCCGGGAGCGGCACCCGGCCGAGGGCCTGGGCGAGCAGCCCACCGACCGTCTCCACCTCGTCGGCCGGCAGCTCGGTGTCGAACAGCTCGCCGAGCGTCTCGACCGGCAGCCGGGCGGTGACCCGGTACGCCCCGTCGTCCAGCCGCTCCACGGGCGGCCGCTCCACGTCGTACTCGTCGGTGATCTCCCCGACGATCTCCTCGAGGATGTCCTCGATGGTGACCAGGCCGCCCGTCCCGCCGTACTCGTCCACCACGATGACCATGTGGGTACGGGCCGACTGCATCTCGGAGAGCAGGTCGTCCACCGGCTTGGACTCGGGCACGAAGGTGGCCGGCCGCATGAGGTCGGCCACCGGCAGGTCACGGTCGCCGCCCTCGATGTGCCGGACCACGTCCTTGAGGTAGAGCAGGCCGAGCACGTCGTCGACGCTGTCGCCGATCACCGGGATCCGGGAGAACCCGGAGCGCATGAAGAGCGCGAGCGCCTGGGACACCCGCTTCCGGCCCTCGATCCAGACCATCTCCGTACGCGGCACCATGACCTCGCGGACGATCGTGTCGCCCAGCGCGAAGACCGAGTGGATCATCTGCCGCTCGCCGTGCTCGACCACCCCGCGCTGCTCGGCCAGGTCGACGAGCTCGCGCAGCTCCACCTGGGTGGCGAAGGGCCCCTCGCGGAAGCCGCGGCCGGGGGTCACCGCGTTGCCGACCAGGATGAGCAGCGAGGCCAGCGGGTTGAGCGCCCGGCCCAGCCAGCGGACCACCGGCGCCACGGCGCGGCCCACCGCGTACGCGTGCTGCCGGCCGATGGTGCGCGGCGCCACCCCCACCACGACGAAGCTCAGCACGGTCATCGCCCCGGCGGTGACCAGCGCGGCCCGCCAGCCGGCGCCGAACGTGTCGACGGCCACCAACGCCACCAGGGTGGTGGCGGTCAACTCGCACAGCAGGCGCAGCAGCAGGAGCAGGTTGACGTGCCGGGCCGCGTCGGCGGCCACCAGCTGCAGGGCCCGGGCGCCGCGCTGACCCTCCCGGGCCAGCTCCGCGGCCCGGGCCGGGGAGACGACGGCCAGCGCCGACTCGGTCATCGCGAACAGGCCGGCCAGCACCACCAGCGCGGCACCGAGGGTCAGCAGCTGTCCGTCCGGCAGCCCGGCCGCGCCGCCGCCGGCCGCCGCTGGAAGGGCGGCGGTGGTCGGCGCCGACAGCGCCATGGCTAGGTGACCGGGCATGGTCAGGACCGGGCCGCCCGCCAGCTCGCCAGCAACCGGGCCTGGAGGCCGAACATCTCGCGTTCCTCCTCCGGCTCGGCGTGGTCGTAGCCGAGCAGGTGCAGCACGCCGTGCACGGTGAGCAGGTGCAGTTCGTCGGCCGTGGCGTGACCGGCCGTGGCGGCCTGCTTGGCGGCCACCTCCGGGCACAGCACGATGTCGCCGAGCAGCCCCGGCTCGCCGCCGCTCACCTCGCCCGGCCCGTGGTCGACGCTGCCCTCGTCCATCGGGAACGCGAGGACGTCGGTGGGTCCGTCGCCGCCCATCCACCGGTGGTTGAGCTCGGTCATGTACTCCACGTCGACGAGCAGCACCGACAGCTCGGCCAGCGGGTTCACCCCCATCTCGTCGAGGGCGTGCCGGGCCACCGCGAGCACCGCGTCGGTGTCGACGTCGATGCCGGACTCGTTGGCGATCTCGATGGACAACTCGCTCCCCCGCCCTAGCGCCGCCGGCCGGCCCGACCGCCGTGCGCGGTCCGTCCCGGTACGGCGTGTACGCCCTGACCCTGCTGCGACTCGCGCTCCTCATCCCACCGGGCGTACGCGTCGACGATGTCGCTGACCAGCCGGTGCCGGACCACGTCCGAGCTGGTGAGCTGGGCGAAGTGCACGTCCTCCACCCCGGAGAGGATGTCGCGCACCACCCGCAGCCCGCTGCTCGTCCCGCCGGGCAGGTCGACCTGGGTGATGTCACCCGTCACGACGATCTTGGAGCCGAAGCCCAGCCGGGTCAGGAACATCTTCATCTGCTCGGGGGTGGTGTTCTGCGCCTCGTCCAGGATGATGAAGGCGTCGTTGAGCGTGCGGCCCCGCATGTACGCCAGCGGCGCCACCTCGATGGTCCCGGCCGCCATGAGCTTGGGGATCGAGTCGGGATCGAGCATGTCGTGCAGCGCGTCGTAGAGCGGCCGCAGGTAGGGGTCGATCTTTTCGTAGAGCGTGCCCGGCAGGAAGCCCAGCCGCTCGCCCGCCTCGACGGCCGGTCGGGTGAGGATGATCCGGTTGACCTGCTTGGCCTGCAGGGCCTGCACGGCCTTGGCCATGGCCAGGTAGGTCTTGCCGGTGCCGGCCGGGCCGATGCCGAAGACGATGGTGTTCACGTCGATCGCGTCGACGTAGTGCTTCTGCCCGAGCGTCTTGGGACGGATGGTGCGTCCGCGCCGGGAGAGGATGTTGAGGGTCAGTACCTCGGCGGGCCGCTCGGCGGTGCCCTGCTCGAGCATCCCGACGGTACGCCGCACGGCGTCGGTGGTCAGTGTCTCGCCCTTCTCGATCAGTTCGAGGAGTTCGGTGAAGAGGCGCTCGGCGAGCGCGTTGTCGGCGGGCGCGCCGGTGATCGTGATCTCATTGCCACGGACGTGCACATCGCTGCCGATCGAGCGCTCGACAAGCCGGAGGATCTCGTCTCCGGCGCCCAGCAGGTTGACCATGATCTGCGGGTCGGGGACCGTGATCCTGGTCTGCACCCGGGGCTGGCCGGGGGGTGGAGTGCCGGTCATAGGTCGGGCCGTGCGGCCCTACGCCACCTGCTCTCGATCTCGGTGCCGCGCCCTCCTGGCGCGGCTGCGGACGTCGCGTTCATCGTATCGGTTCAACGCCGCGACGGCCCTGTCCATTTCCGCCGGTCTCCCGGGGCGCTCCGACCGGCCCCGACCAGGCAGGCCGCCGCGTCCGAGCGGGCCGCTCGGCCCGGGCCATCCGCGCGGGCAGGCCGGGCGGTCAGGCCCGGAAGTCGTACCGGTCGAAGGTCTCCTGCCGCCGGGTGAGGCGGTAGGTGGCCCAGTGCATCCGGATCACCGTTCCGCTTTCGTCGCGGGTGAGCCGCAGCAGCTCGCCCACCTCCCGCCCGGAGATCGTCCGCAGCACGTCGGGCCGGTCGGCCAGCGGCGTGAACACGGCCGGCGGCGCCCCCGCCGGGCTGTCGGCGCCGCGGGCCCGCAGCGCCCCGTCGTGCCAGGAGAAGACGAACTCGAAGCCCTCGCTCCACCAGCGGCCCAGCAGGCCCCGGTAGGCGGCCGGGGTCGGCTCGCCCGGCGACCACGCCGGGATGTCGGCCGGGTCGTCGGCCACGGCGGTGGCCAGCAGCCGGTGCGGCAGCTCACCGATCGCGGCCGCGGTGCCCGAGGAGGCCAGCACGGCGCAGCCCATGGCCTTCGGGGTGCCCGCGCCGCCGCGGCGGCCGTACACGGCGGCCAGGAAGCCCGGCATGGCGCCGTCGTGGCCCACGTGCACCACCCGCTCGCCCTGCGGCAGCACGATCAACCCCAGGCCGAAACCGGCGCCCCAGGACGTCTCGTCGGTCACCGTGCGGGGCCAGCGCATCTCGTCGAGGGTCTCCGGCCGGAGCACGGCGGCGTCCGGGTCCACGCTCGCCGGGTCGGCCAGGAACGCCGCCCACCGGGCCATGTCACCGGCCGTGCTCCACACCTGCGTGGCCGGGGCGACCGCGCCGAAGTCGGTGGCCGGCTCCGGCCGGGCCTCGTCGGAGTACGCGTCGACCAGGAACCCGGTCGCGGCCCGCGGCCCCGGTTCGACCCCGGTGCCGCTCAACCCGAGCGGCGCGAGGATCTTCTCGGCGAGCACCTCGGCCCAGGTGCCCCCGCGCAGCCGGCCCACGGCGTGCCCCAGCAGCGACAGGCCGAGGTTCGAGTAGTGAAAGCGCCGGCCCGACGGCAGCACCCGCTCCACCCGGGTCAGCTCGGCCAGCAGCCGGTCGAGACCCGGCACATCGAGGTTGTCCCAGACGTCGCCGTGCGGCTCGCGCTGCAGCCCGGCCGTGTGCGACAGCAGCCGGGCCACGGTCAGGTCGCCGTGCTCGGGCACGTCGAGGTGCCGCCCGATCGGATCGTCGAGCTCGAGCAGGCCGTCGTCGCGGCACTGCAGCACGAGCACCGCGGTGAGGCTCTTGGTGACCGAGCCGATCCGGAACCTGGTGTCCGCATCGAGCGGGGTGTCGTTGCCGGTGCCGCCGACCGCGCAGGACCACAGCGGCCGGTCGGCACGGTGCAGGGCCGCGGCCAGGGCCGGCACCCGGGCCGTGGCCTGGACCTCCCGGGTCATCCGCGCCAACCGTCGATCTACGTCGGTCATTCCGCCCCCTACCCGCCGGCCCCCGGACGCCTCCCCGGAGTGCCGCCGAGCATAGGTTGCGCTGATCAGCGGCTGAGCATGGGCCCGAGGGGCGCGCCGCCCAGGAGGTGCGCGTGGGCGTGCGGCACCTCCTGACCGCCGTTCGGCCCCGTGTTGAAGATCAGCCGGAAGCCGTCGGCGGCCAGCCCCTCGTACTCGGCCACCACCGCGGCGGTGCCCATCACCTCGGCGGTCACCTCGGGATCCGCCTCGGCCAGCGTCACCACGTCCCCGAAATGCTCCTTCGGGATCACCAGGATGTGCACCGGCGCCTTCGGGGCGATGTCCCGGAAGGCCAGCGTGCGCGGCGTCTCCCGGACGATGGTCGCCGGAATCTCGCCCGCGACGATCTTGCAAAACAGGCAGTCGTCATTTCCCACCAGCGCATCCTAGGCCACGAGGGAAGGACCGCTACGGCATGATGATCGCCATGACGGGACGGGCGGTACTGGTCACCGGGGCCTCCCGGGGCATCGGGCGGGCGATCGCCACGGCGTTCGCCGAGGGCGGCGACCGGGTCGCCATCCACCACCGGGACTCGGCCGCGCTGGCCGAGCAGCTGCGCGACTCGCTGCCCGGGGACGGCCACGTCGTGGTCCGGGCCGACCTCGCCGCCCCGGACGAGGTACGGGCCATGGTGGACGGCGCGGCCGACCGGCTGGGCGGACTGCACGTGCTGGTCAACAACGCCGGCGTGTTCACCGGGCACGACATCCTGGAGACCGACTACGAGCAGTGGCAGCGGCAGTGGCGGCGCACCGTTGACACCAACCTGCTCGGCCCGGCCAATGCCTGCTGGTGCGCCGTGCGGCACCTGCGTGAGGCCGGCGGCGGGCGGATCATCAACGTCTCGTCCCGAGGCGCGTTCCGCGGCGAGCCGGGCGCGCCCGCGTACGGCGCCAGCAAGGCCGGGCTGAACGCCCTGGGCCAGTCGCTGGCGGTGGCGCTGGCCCCGTACGGCATCGCGGTGGCCACGGTGGCGCCCGGCTTCGTCGAGACGGACATGACCAACGAGCACCTCAAGGCCGAGCGCGGCGCGCAGATCCGGGCGCAGAGCCCGTTCGGCCGGGTGGCCCGGCCGGAGGAGATCGCCGGGGCGGTGCACTGGCTGGCCTCCCCGGCCGCGGAGTGGGCGTCCGGCACGGTGGTCGACCTCAACGGGGCGTCCTACCTGCGCACCTGAGCGCCGCGCTGTTCATTCCGCGGTGACCCGAATGTTGATTCGGGTATCCAGGCGGGGTAAATGACGCCGGCATGGGAGACGCCGACCTGCTGGACCTGAGCGACGACTACCGGGTCGACGACGGGTACGACGACGACCCGGTCCTGCTCACCGCCGACGGCACCCCGGTGGACACCTGGCGCGAGGACTACCCGTACGACGAGCGGATGTCCCGGGAGGAGTACGACCACCACAAGCGGCTGCTACAGATCGAGCTGCTCAAGCTGCAGTCCTGGATGAAGGAGTCCGGCGAGCGGCTGGTGATCATCTTTGAGGGCCGGGACGCGGCCGGCAAGGGCGGCACCATCAAGCGGTTCATGGAGCACCTCAACCCGCGCGGCGCGAGCGTGGTGGCGCTGGTCAAGCCGAACGAGCGGGAGGCCAGCCAGTGGTACTTCCAGCGCTGGATCGGCCATCTGCCGGCGGCCGGTGAGATCGTGCTCTTCGACCGGTCCTGGTACAACCGGGCCGGGGTGGAACGGGTGATGGGGTTCTGCACCCGCAAGGAGTACCTGGAGTTCCTCCGCCAGGCGCCGGAGCTGGAACGGATGCTGGTCCGCTCCGGCCTGCGGCTGGTCAAGTTCTGGTTCTCGGTGTCCCAGAACGAACAACGGACCCGGTTCGCGATCCGGCAGGTCGACCCGGTACGCCAGTGGAAGCTCTCCCCCATGGACATCGCCTCGCTGGACCGGTGGGACGACTACACCGAGGCCAAGGAGGCGATGTTCTTCTACACCGACACCGCCGACGCGCCGTGGACGGTGGTGAAGAGCAACGACAAGAAGCGGGCCCGGCTGGAGGCCATGCGGCACGTGCTGGCCCGGTTCGACTACGCGGAGAAGGACCACGAGGTGGTGGGCACCCCGGACCCGCTGATCGTCGGCCCCGCCGGCCTCGACCTGCGCCCCGACGACCAACCGGTACACGTCTTCCCCTTCCCCCGGCTCTGACCGCCCCCGCCCCGTTGATCATGGGGTCATGGTGGGGACGAACCGCCCGTTGATGGGCGTCACGGGCACCACAATTCCATGATCGACGGCGAGGCCGGCCGGGCCGCGGGGGCGGGGGTTACCAGCGGTTGAGGCGGGCCGAGAGGACCGCGAGGGCGGCCACGCCGGCCGTCGAGGTACGCAGCACCGCGTCGCCGAGCCGCACCGGCACCGCCCCGGCGGCCGCGAAGGTCGACACCTCATCCGGGCCGATGCCGCCCTCGGGGCCGATCACCAGCACGATCTCCCCCCGGTCCGGCAGCTGCACCGCGCTGAGCCGGTCGGTCGCCTCCTCGTGCAGCACGAACGCGGCCGCGGCGCCGGCCAACCGGCGCGCCACGCCGGCCGTCGACACGTCCGGGTCGCCGCCCACGACCGGCAGCCACGGCCGCCGGGCCTGCTTGGCGGCCTCGCGGGCGGTGCCCACCCAGCGGTCCCGGGACCGCGCGCCGCGCTCGGCACGCCACTGCGCCACCGAGCGGGCCGCGGCCCAGGGCAGGATCTCGTCCACGCCGGCCTCGGTCATCGCCTGCACCGCCAGCTCACCCCGATCGCCCTTGGCGATGCCCTGCGCCACCACGAGCCGCGGATCGGGCGGATCGGCGTACCAGCGGTCGGTGATGGCGAAGTCCAGCGTGCCCCTGCCGACGGCCGTGACCTCGGCGGCGGCCGTGCCACCGCGGCCGTCGGCGAGCAGCAGCCGTTCGCCGGGCCGCAGCCGTTGCACGGTGGCGGCGTGCCGGCCCTCCGCGCCGTCGAGCGTGCCGGCCGGACCGGCCGGCACCTCGTCGACCAGGAAGAGCGGCAAACTCATGCGTCAGGCGTGGCCGTTGAAGGCGTCGCGCATCCGGGAGAAGAAGCCGCCCTGCTTGGTCAGCTCGGCGACCTCCTCGCCCCGGGTCTTGGCGAAGTCGCGCAGCATCCGCTCCTGGTCGGCGTCCAGCTTGGTGGGGGTCCGCACGTCCAGGTGCACGTACAGGTCGCCCCGGCCGGTGCCGCGCAGGTGGGGTACGCCCCGGGCCCGCAGCCGCAGCGTGCTGCCGGGCTGGGTGCCGGCCTTCACGTCCACCGGCTCCTCGCTGTCCAGCGTCTTGATCGTGAGCCGGGTGCCGAGCGCCGCGGCCGTCATCGGCACGGTCACCCGGCAGTGCAGGTCGTCGCCCTTGCGGGAGTAGACGTCGTGCGGCCGCTCGTGGATCTCCACGTACAGGTCGCCGGCCGTGCCGCCGCCCGGACCCACCTCGCCCTGCTGGGCCAGCCGGATCCGCATGCCGTCCTCGACCCCGGCCGGGATCTTGACGGTGAGCGACCGGCGGGTGCGGACCCGCCCGTCGCCGGCGCAGGTCGGGCAGGGGTGCGGGATGATCGTGCCGTAGCCCTGGCAGACCGTGCACGGCCGGGACGAGACGACCTGGCCGAGGAACGTGCGCTGCACCGACTGCACCTCGCCACGGCCGCCGCACGCCTCGCAGGTGGCCAGGTGGGTGCCGGCCGCCGTGCCCGCGCCCGAGCAGGTGGTGCAGAGCACCGCCGTGTCCACGGTGATCGGCGCCTCCACCCCGAAGGCGGTCTCGTGCAGGTCCAGCTCCAGCCGCAGGATGGCGTCCGAGCCCGGCCGGGTGCGCGACCGAGGGCCGCGCCCGGCGCCGCCGCCGGCCGCGCCGAAGAAGGCGTCCATGATGTCCTGGAAACCGACGAACGGTCCGGCCCCCGCCGGCCCCGCGCCGCCGCCCCCGCCGGGCGCCAGCGGATCGCCGCCGAGGTCGACGATCTGCCGCTTCTGGTCGTCGGAGAGCACCTCGTACGCGGCGTTGATCTCCTTGAACCGGTCATGCGCCGCGGGATCCGGGTTGACGTCCGGGTGGTACTGCCGCGCCAGCTTGCGGTAGGCGCGCTTGATCTCGTCATCGGAGGCGTCCCGGCTCACGCCGAGGATCCCGTAGTAATCCCTGGTCACTGCGTTCCGTGTCCCCATGTCGGTCTCGCGTCGGCCGCCGGTTCAGTTCTGCGCCAGCAGGTCACCCACGTAGCGTGCCACGGCACGCACGGTGGCGATGGTCCCGGGGTAATCCATCCGGGTCGGTCCCAGTACCCCCAGCCCACCAACGATGGTGACACCCGGACCGTAGCCCGTGCTCACCACCGAGGTGCCGCGGAGGTTGTCGATCTCGTTCTCGTCGCCGATCAGCACCCGGGTGGTGCTCGGCTCGGCCTCGCCGATGAGCTTGAGCAGGATGACCTCCTCCTCGAGCGCCTCCAGGATGGGCCGCAGCGAACCCTGGAAGTCCAGCAGCCCGGCCCGGGTCAGGTTGGCCGTGCCGGCCAGCGCGATCCGCTCCTCGTGCCGCTCCACGAGCGTCTCCAGCAGCACGGTGGACAGCGTGGCCATCGCGCCGCGCAGCGGGGGCGCCACCTCGTCGATGAGGGACTGCACCAGCGGCGGGGTCTCGGACAGCTTGGTGCCGACCAGCTTCTCGTTGACCAGCCGGCGCAGGTCCAGCACGTCGTCGGCGGGCAGCGGGCCGGGCAGCTCGACCAGCCGCTGCTCCACCCGGCCGGTGTCGGCGATCATCACGAGCATCAGCCGGGTCGTGGAGACCGGCACCAGCTCCAGGTGCCGGACGGCCGACCTGGCCAGGCTCGGATATTGCACCACGGCCACCTGCCGGGTGAGCTGGGCGAGCAGCCGTACGGTCCGGTGCACCACGTCGTCGAGGTCGACGGCCCCCACCAGGAAGCGCTCGATGGCCCGGCGCTCGGCCGGGCTGAGCGGCTTGACCCGGGACAGCCGGTCGACGAACAGCCGGTAGCCACGGTCGGTGGGCACCCGGCCGGCGCTCGTGTGCGGCTGCCGGATGTAGCCCTCCTCCTCCAGCACCGCCATGTCGTTGCGGACCGTGGCGGGCGACACGCCCAGCTGGTGCCGCTCGACCAGGGCACGGCTGCCCACCGGCTCCTGGGTGGCGACGTAGTCCTCCACGATCGCCCGCAGGACGTCGAGCTTGCGCTCGTCGAGACCCATCGTCACCTCCCGCCCTCGCCGGCGACCGGCGCCTGGCACTCGACTGTAGCGAGTGCCAGTCTACGACGCCCGGCCCCGTCGCCGCGATGATCACCCGCCGCCCGGCGGGTTTCGGCGGTGCTGGCGCGGGGTGACAGGGCCCCCTACCGTGTGCCCATGACCGAACCACCTCGCCCGCCCGGAGCGCCCGGATCGGACGACAACTCCGCCGACCCCACCGCTCCGCTGCCGCCCGTCCCCGACTCGTACCCGGGCGAGGCTCCCACGCCCGGGTACGAGCCGCCGCGCCCGCCCGGCGCCGAGTCGCCCCGCCCGCCCGGCGCCGAGCCGGCGGCCGACACCGCGCCGGCGCCCGACCGGCCCGGCCCGCCGCCGGCCGGCGACCAGCCACCGCCCGGCTTCGGCGCGCCCACCTCCGGGGCGTCCGGCTTCGGCGCGCCCACCTCCGGGGCGTCCGGCTTCGGGGCGCCCACCTCGGGCGCGGGGGCGGCGTACCCGCCCGGGCCGACCGCCGGCGGACCGAACCCGCCGGGCGAATACCCGCCGCCCGGCGGCCCCGGCGCTCCGGCCGGGGAATACGGCCAGGCCGGCGGCAGCCCGGCCGGGGATTACGGCCAGGCCGGCGGCTACGGTGCCGGCAGCAACCCGCCGGGCGGCTACGGCGGCGGCGCGGGGTATCCGCCCGGTGGCGGCTACCCCGGTGGGTACGGCGGCAGCCCGGCCGCGGGCTACCCCAGCCAGGAGGACCGGAACTGGGCGCTGATCGCGCACTTCGGCGGCCCGGTCGGCGTGGTGGTCGGCGGTGGCCTGCTCGGCTGGGTGGCCCCGCTGATCGCCATGATGACCCGGGGGCAGCAGTCCCCGGTGACCCGCGCCCACGCGGTGGCCGCGCTCAACTTCCAGCTCACCTGGACCCTGGCCACGGTGCTCAGCTGGCTGGCCACCGCGCTCACCTGCGGGGTGCTGTTCTTCATCCCGGCCATCATCTGGCTGGTCCCGGTGATCTTCGGCATCATCGGCGGCGTCAAGGCCAACGAGGGCCACCTCTACCGCTACCCGGTGACCTATGCCTTCGTGAAGCGCTGACCGGCTCGGTCCCAGATTGATCATGGGCTGTGCCGCGCCGGCAGCGCGGTGCAGCCCATGATCGTCCCGAGCGGGGTGGGGGACGGTCAGGGGAGCAGGTCGCGCACCACGGCGTCGGCCAGGAGGCGGCCGCGCAGGGTGAGCACGGCGCGGCCGGACGCGTACGGGTGCGGGTCGAGCAGGCCGTCGGCCAGGGCGCGGTCCGCCGCGGCCCGGCCGGGCTCGTCCAGCGTGGCCAGCGGCAGCCCGTCGGCCAGCCGCAGCCGCAGCATGACGTCCTCGGTCCGGGCGTCGTCCCCGGTCAGCACCTCCCGGCCGTACCCCGGGGAGGACCCCGTGGCCAGCCGCGCGGCGTACGTGCTCGGGTGCTTGACGTTCCACCAGCGCACGCCGCCGACGTGGCTGTGCGCCCCGGGGCCGAGACCCCACCAGTCGGCGCCGGTCCAGTAGAGCAGGTTGTGCCGGCACCGGGCGTCCGGCGAGGTGGCCCAGTTGGAGACCTCGTACCAGCCGAAGCCGGCGGCCGACAGCGCGGCCTCCGCCGCCAGGTAGCGGTCCGCGGCCACGTCGTCGGACGGGTACGGCAGCTCGCCCCGCCGCATCCGGGCGGCCAGCCGGGTGCCGTCCTCGACGATCAACGCGTACGCGCTCACATGATCGACCCCGGCAGCCGTCACCTGGGCGAGCGACTCGGCGAAGTCCTCGGCGCGCTCCCCCGGCGTACCGTAGATCAGGTCGAGGTTGACGTGCGCGAACCCGGCCTCCCGGGCCTCCCGGGCCGCGGCGATCGCCCGGCCGGGCCGGTGCCGCCGGTCGAGCACCGCCAGCACGCCGGGCGCGGCGGACTGCATGCCCAGCGAGATCCGGGTGTAGCCGGCCGCGCGCAGGGCGGCCAGCGACCGCGGCGTGACCGACTCCGGGTTGGCCTCCGTGGTCACCTCGGCGTCCGGCGCCAGCCCCCAGGTGGCGTCGATGCCGGCCAGGATCCGGCCCAGATCCTCCGCGCTGAGCAGGGTGGGCGTCCCGCCGCCCACGAAGACCGTGTCCACCCGCCGGGGCGGAGCGTCCGCCAGCACCCGCCGGGCCAGCGCCAGCTCGCCCAGCACCGAATCCGCGTACGTCTCCCGGCCGGCGCCGCCGCCCAGCTCGGTGGCCGTGTACGTGTTGAAGTCGCAGTAGCCACACCGGCTGGCGCAGAACGGCACGTGGACGTACACGCCGAAGCCGCGCGCACCGACCGCGGTGAGCGCGGCGGAGGGCAGGGAACCGTCCTCGGGGACAGGTTCGCCGTCTGGGAGCGCGCCGGGCATCCGACTATTGTGCGCGCATGACCGCCGCCGACCCGCTGGTCCGGGTCTCCACCGCAGCCGGAGTGACCACCCTCACCCTGGACAGCCCGCACAACCGCAACGCGCTCTCCACGGCGCTGATGACCGAGCTGCTGGACGGGCTCGCCGCGGCGGTGGCCGACGACGCGGTCCGGGTGGTCGTGCTGGCGCACACCGGCCCGGTGTTCTGCTCCGGCGCCGACCTCAAGGAGACCGCTGCGGCGTACGCGAGCGGCACCGTACCGGCCGGCATGCTGGGCGACGTCCTGGCCGCGATCTGGGAGTGCCCGAAGCCGGTGCTGGCGCAGGTGGCCGGGCCGGCCCGGGCGGGCGGCCTCGGCCTCATCGCGGCGGCCGACCTGGCGATCTGCGCGACCGACGCGTCGTTCGCGTTCACCGAGGTCCGGATCGGGGTGATCCCGGCGGTCATCTCGGCCACCGTGCTGCGCCGGCTCAGCCCGCGGGCGGCCGCCGAGCTGTACCTGACCGGCGAGGTCTTCGACGGTGTCCGGGCCGCCGAGGTCGGCCTGGTCACGGCCGCGGTCCCGGCCGACGAGCTGACCGGGGCGGTACGGCGCTACTGCGCGGCCCTGGTCCGCGGCGCCCCCGGCGCGCTCGCCGGGACCAAGGGGCTGCTCCGCCGGCCCGCCCCGGGCGACCTGCGGAACGAGCTGGCGGAGCTGTCGGCGCTGTCCACCCGGTATTTCCTGTCGGACGAGGGCCGGGAGGGTGTGCTGGCGTTCCGGGAGAAGCGGCCGGCCCGCTGGGTGCCCGGAATTGAATGACCGTTCGTGCAATCGGCTCACCTGTCCAATTCGGCGTAGGCTGATACAACTGCCGATCAGGAGGTAGGGATTGCGGGCTCGAGCGATGGTGGCGGCCGCCGCAGCGGCGTCGGTGGTCGTGGCCGGTGGCGTCTACGCGGGCACCGTCGGGCTCCGGGACCGGCTACCCAGACCGATCGGCTGCGTCGTCCAGGCCGCCGGCACAGTCAGCCTTGGGCCCGACCAGATGGCCAACGCCGCCACCATCGCCGCCGTGGGCGCCCGGCGGCAGGTCCCGGAGCAGGCCGTCGTGGTGGCGCTGGCCACCGCCTTCCAGGAGTCCCGGCTGCACAACCTGGCCGGCGGCGACCGGGACTCGGTGGGCCTGTTCCAGCAGCGACCCAGCCAGGGCTGGGGCACGCCGGAGCAGATCCGCGATCCGCGGTACGCGGCAGAGCGGTTCTACTCGGCGCTGCTCAAGGTGCATGGCTGGCAGGGGATGCGGGTGACCGAGGCCGCCCAGCGCGTGCAGCGGTCGGCGTTCCCCGAGGCGTACCAGCAGTGGGCGGCCGACTCCGGGGTGCTGGCCCGGGCGCTGCTCGGCAACGCCTCCGGCGCGGTGGCCTGCACGGTCGCCCGGATACCGGCCCTGCGCGGCGCGGCCGCCACGACGGCGCTGACCAGCATGGTGGCGCTGGACTGGGGCGCCGTGGCGACCCCGCCGCCGGACCGGCTGACCGGCCTCGCCCTGGCCGCCGTGGACTCCCAGTCCGGCTGGCGGTACGCGCACTGGCTGGTCTCGCACGCCGACGACAACGGGGTGAAGCGGGTCCGGTACGCCGACCTGCAATGGACGGCCGGGGCCGGCACCTGGTCAAAGATCCGGGACGGCTCGCCCAACGCCGATCAGGTCGTCGCCGAGGTCTTCGCCGACAAGAAGTAGCGAACGGCCCCCGGTTCAGCCCTTGACGGCGCCGGCCACCAGTCCGGCGGCCATCCGGCGCTGCACCAGCACGAAGAAGACGATGACCGGCAGCGTGAACAGCGTGGACGCGGCCGTCACCGAACCCCAGGCCGTGTCGTCCCGGCCGAAGAAGAAGGTCATGGCCACCGGCAACGTGTAGCGCTGCTGGTCGTTGATGAAGGTCAGCGCGAAGATCAGCTCGTTCCACGCGGTGATGAAGGAGAAGATGCTGGTGGCCACGAGGCCCGGGGCCACCAGCGGCAGCAGCACCTTCCGGAAGGTCTGCGCCCGGCTGGCGCCGTCGATCGCGGCCGCCTCCTCCAGCTCCCGGGGCACCGCCGCCACGAAGCCACGCAGCATCCAGATCGCGAACGGCAGCGAGAAGCCGAGGTACGTGAGGATCAGGCTGGGCAGCGTGTTGTAGAGGCCGAGCCGCTGGATCATCTGGAACAGCGGAATGACCAGCGCCTCCAGCGGGATCATCTGCACCACCAGCAGCAGCATCAGGAAGGTGGTGCGCAGCCGGAACCGGAACCGCGCCACCGCGGTGGCCGCGAGCAGCGCCACCAGCCCGCTCAGCAGCACCGTGGCCACGGCCACCAGCGCGCTGTTGAGGAAGAAGTCCAGGAACGTCACGCCCGGGATGAGGTCGCCGGTGAGGACCTCCCGGTAGTGCGCCAGGGTCGGGTGGGTGGGCACCGGCTGCGGGGTGGCCGCGAAGATGTCCTGGTTCGACTTGAGCGAGGTCGCGATCATCCAGTACACCGGGAACACCGCGAACAGCGCCACCAGCACGCCGGCGCCGTTCAGCGCGAACCGCTTCACGAGTTCTCCTCCTGGCGCAGCACCATGCGGACGTACAGGCCGGTGACCACCAGCAGGATCACCGTGAGGATGACGGCGATGGCCGCGCCCAGGCCGTACTTCGGCGGCGGCGAGAAGGCCGCCGCGTACGAGTAGATGGACAGCATGAACGTCGGCCGGTCCTGGGTGCCGCCGGCCAGCACGTACTGCTGGGTGAAGACCTTGAAGTCCCAGATCGTGGAGAGCACGATCAGGATGCCGAACACCGGACGCAGCAGCGGGAACGTGACCGACCAGAACACCCGCCACGCGCTCGCGCCGTCCACCCGGGCCGCCTCGTGCAGCTCACCCGGCACGCTCTTCAGCCCGGCCAGCACGCTCACCGCGATGAACGGGAACGAGTGCCAGACCACCACCAGGGTGAGAATGGCGAAGAACAGCAGCGGCGAGTTGAACCAGCCGTAGCCGGTCCAGTCGGAGCGGCCGAACAGCGCCGTCGACAGCCCGTCCGGCAGCGCGTTGAACAGCCAGGTGACCAGGCCGCTGGTGTCGTCGAAGAGCCACTTCCAGACGATCGCCCCGGTGAGCGCGGGGGTCGCCCAGGCCAGCATCACGCAGCTGCCGACGAACGTGGCCATTCGCCGACCGAGCCGGTTGAGCAGCAGCCCGACCAGGGTGCCGAGGATCATCGTGAGCAGCACGTTGGCCGCCGCGAAGAGCACCGTGTTGCGCAGCACCGTCCGGAAGAACGGGTCGGCGAGGATCTCGGCGTAGTTGGCCAGCCCCGCCCACGGCCACGGGCGCTGCCCGCGCAGCTGCCGGACGTTGTCCAGCTTGTAGAACGACATCACCACGACCTGGCCCAGCGGCCAGAGCAGCAGCACGCCGATGACGACCAGGCTGGGCACGAGCAGCAGGTACGGCAGTGGCTGCCGGCGGGGCCGGCGCCGGGGCCGGGTGGCCCCCGCGCCGGCCCCGGCCGAAACGGGCTGCCGGGTCAGAACACTCATTTAGAGTTGAGGATGCTTTCCATCTCGGTGGCCGCGTCCGCGGTGGCCTTCTCGACGGTCTTCTGACCCTTGATGACCGAGCTGTTCATCGCCTGGGTCACGGTCTTGTTCCGGCTGACCTCGACCCACTTGGGCGTGAGCGGCGTGAGCTTGGTGTCCTGCATGGCGGTCGCGAACGGCGCCATCATCTTGTTGCTGGTGTAGCTGCCGCCCTTGACCAGGTCCTGGTAGACCGGGAAGAAGCCGAGGCTCTGCGCCCACTTGGCGTCGTTCTGCTTGCTGAGCAGCACGGTCAGGTAGTCCCAGGCCAGATCCTGGCGCTGGCTGTCCTTCCAGACGGCGATGTCCGAGCCGCCGGCGAAGGCCGGTGCCGGCTTCCCGTCGATCCCCGGGATGGGGAAGGCGCCCCAGACCTTCTCGATGGCCGGGTTGTCCTTCTTCATGGCGGCCTGCTGCCAGCTGCCGGCGAAGGTCATCGCGGCCTTGCCGGTGGCGAACTGGGTGCGGGCGTCCACCTCGTTCCACCCGGCCGCGGCCGGCGGGGCCACCTTGTCCTTGGTGACCAGGCCGGTCCAGAAGGAAACGGCCTTCTGCGCCTCGGGGGTGTTGTAGCCGGACTTCCAGGTGTCGCCCTGCTTGGTGGCGATCTGGCCGCCGGCCGCCCAGAGGAAGGAGTAGAAGGGCAGCTCCGAGTTGCCGGGCAGGGCGATGCCGTAGGTGCCGGGCTTGCGGGCCTGCACGGCCTTGGCGTCGGCCACCAGCTCGTCCCAGGTGATGGGGGGCTGCTTGATGCCGGCCTCGGCGAACCAGTCGGTGCGGTAGTAGATGCCGCGCACGCCCGCGTACCACGGCACCCCGTACTGCTTGCCGTCGAGCTGGGCGTTGCTGACCAGGTCCGGGAGGATGTCCTTGCCCTCGGTCCAGCCGGACATCCGGCTGGTCAGGTCGGCCAGCGCGTCCTGCTGGGCCCAGCCCTGCGTCTCGGTGTTGCCGAGCTCGGTCACGTCCGGTCCCTCGCCGCCGGCGAGCGCGGCCTGGAACTTCTTCGGCGCCTCCAGCCACGGGACGTACTGCACCACCACGTCCGTGTCCGGGTGCTTCTGCTTGAACTCGGTCTCGACACCGTCGAGGAAGGCGTTCTGCTCCGCCCCGCCCTCGCCCATCATCCAGACCGTCAGCTTGCTGGTGTCGGCCGCCTTGTCGTCGGACCCGCCACACGCGGTGAGCAGCATCGCTGCCGAGGCCACCACGGCGGTAACCGGGGCCAACCCGCTCCACCTCTTCACGACACGTCTCCCTCGCGCCTTGGCACTAACCTTCCCTGCCGCACCCTAGTAGGAAAAATTCCTTTACGACAGTGCTGGCTTCGCTCGGGGTTCCGGCGGCGCGATGCGGACCGCCGCGCAGCTCAGAGAGACCCTAGGGGCATCGACCGAACAACGTAAGGCCCAGCCGGACTGCGCGCGAAGGCGCCGGCCAGGCGGCCGGAGGCGCACGCGGAGACGCCGGGCAGGTGACCGGAGGGCGCGCGGAGACGCCGGCCAGGCGGCCGGACAGCGTAAGGGGCGTCCGACCGAAACGGTCGGGCGCCCCTTGGGGTACGCGGTGTTGCGGGTCAGTACCGGCTCACGCCGCGACGCCCACCGACACCGGCCACGATGGCCACGGCCACGGCGGCCACGACAACCTGCACCAGCAGCTCGGTCCAGTCGATGCCGGCGGTCTCGGTGGCGATGCCGGCGGCGCGGGCGATCACGGTGCCCAGCAGCGCGGCACCGACACCGATCACCATGTGCAGCCACATCGGCATGTTCTGCCGGCCCGGGACCAGCAGGCGGCCGAGCGCGCCGACGATGAGACCAACGACGAGCGCGGTGATGATACCCATGACAGTCACGGTCGCCCTCCTCAGGGTGCGTCACACATTCACAATGTCTGTTGTTCTTGCTGTGTTGCACGCATAGTTCCCGAGGGCCCGAAAGCTCAAACCGCCCAGACCGCCAACTTGGGTGATCCGGTGGCTACTTCCGGGCGCCAGCCTTGGCGTCCGGGGTGTCGGATGTGGACAGCGCGGCGATGAAGGCCTCCTGCGGCACCTCGACCCGGCCGACCATCTTCATCCGCTTCTTGCCCTCCTTCTGCTTCTCCAGCAGCTTCCGCTTCCGGGTGATGTCGCCGCCGTAGCACTTGGCCAGCACGTCCTTGCGGATGGCCCGGATGGTTTCCCGAGCGATCACCCGGCTGCCGATGGCCGCCTGGATGGGCACCTCGAACTGCTGGCGCGGGATGAGCGTCCGCAGCTTTGCGGCGATGCCGGTGCCGTACCCGTACGCCTTGTCCTTGTGCACGATGGCGCTGAACGCGTCGACCGGCTCCCCGTGCAGCAGGATGTCCACCTTGACCAGCTCGGACGACTGCTCGCCGGACGGCTCGTAGTCGAGGCTCGCGTAGCCCTTCGTACGGCTCTTGAGCTGATCGAAAAAGTCGAAGATGATCTCGGCGAGCGGCAGCGTGTAGCGCAGCTCGACCCGCTCCGGCGACAGGTAGTCCATGCCCAGCAGCGACCCCCGGCGCCCCTGGCACAGCTCCATCACGGCGCCCACGTAGTCGTTCGGGGTCAGCACGGTGGCCCGGACGATCGGCTCGTACACCTCAGCGATCTTGGCGGTCGGATATTCGCTCGGGTTGGTCACGGTGATCTCCGTGCCGTCCTCCAGCACGGCCCGGTAGACCACGTTCGGAGCGGTCGAGATGAGGTCGAGGCCGAACTCACGCTCCAACCGCTCCCGGATGATCTCCAGGTGCAGCAGGCCGAGGAAGCCGCAGCGGAAGCCGAAGCCGAGCGCGCCCGACGTCTCCGGCTCGTAACTGAGCGCCGCGTCGTTGAGCTTGAGCTTGTCGAGCGCCTCGCGCAGAGCCGGGTAGTCGGAGCCGTCGATCGGGTAGAGGCCCGAGTAGACCATCGGCTTCGGGTCCTTGTAGCCGCCGAGCGGCTCGGCCGCCGGCTTGGCGTTGATGGTGACCGTGTCGCCCACCCGAGACTGCCGGACGTCCTTCACGCCGGTGATCAGGTAGCCGACCTCGCCCACGCCCAGAGCGTCGGCCTTCTCCATCTCCGGCGAGATGACCCCGATCTCGAGCAGCTCGTGCACCGCGCCCGTCGACATCATCTTGATCCGGTCCCGCGCCCCGATCCGGCCGTCGATCACCCGGACGTACGTCACGACGCCGCGGTAGACGTCGTACACGGAATCGAAGATCATGGCCCGGGCGGACGCCTCGGTGTCCCCGACCGGCGGCTGGAACTGCCGGACGATCTCGTCCAGCAGGTACGGCACGCCCTCACCGGTCTTGCCGGACACCCGGATGCAGTCGCCCGGGTCGCCGCCGATGAGATGCGCCAGCTCCTCGGCGAACTTGTCGGGCTGCGCGGCCGGCAGGTCGATCTTGTTGAGCACCGGGATGATGTGCAGATCGTTCTCCAGCGCCAGGTAGAGGTTCGCCAGCGTCTGCGCCTCGATCCCCTGGGCCGCGTCCACCAGCAGGATGGCGCCCTCACACGCCGCCAGCGAGCGGGACACCTCGTATGTGAAGTCGACGTGGCCAGGGGTGTCGATCATGTTGAGGACGGCGGTCTCGCCGCGGCGGTCGCCCTCCCGGACCACCCACGGCATCCGGACCGCCTGGCTCTTGATGGTGATGCCGCGCTCGCGCTCGATGTCCATCCGGTCCAGATATTGCGCACGCATCTGCCGCGGGTCGACCACGCCGGTGAGCTGCAGCATCCGGTCGGCCAGCGTCGACTTCCCGTGGTCGATGTGGGCGATGATGCAGAAGTTGCGGATCGCCCCCGCGGCGGTGTTGCCGGGGGCGTACGCGCCGGGATCGAGCGTCGGTGGCACAGACGGTCCGTTCTGTTCGGCAGGAGGTGCGGCCCCTCCATGTTCCCACGCCGGCCGGGCCGGCCCACGCTCCGGCCGGGAGCCGGCGAGGATCACTCCAGCGGCGGCTCTCCGAACAGCTCGGCCAGCCGGGGAAGCTGGGCCCGGACCTGGTCCGGATCGTCGAAGTCCCAGAAATCGGCCACGTCCGGCCGGACCACCGGCTGCTCCGGCGGCGGCAGCTCGGTGGCCGTCGACCGCCGGTGCGCCTGCGCGGCGGCCTCGAGCATCTCGGTGGACTCGAACTCCAGGCCGGTCACCGCGGCCTGGCGCACGGCCGGCAGGTCGGCCAACGAGTCCGGGTCGGCCACGGCCGCGGCGAAGACCGGCCGCCCCTGGGCCAGCAGCCAGCCGCGGAACGCGTCGAAGCCCTCATCCGAGCAGCCGCCGTTGATCAGGTATGCCGCGCCCCACAGGTCGGCCTTTTGCGAGGCGGCCAGCACCCGGTCCAGGTGCCGCGCCCAGGCGGCGATCTCCGGGGCCTCCCGCTCGGCGAGCTCGGCCGTGACGCGCGCGGCGATCGCCGAGGCGTCCGCCGGGCCACCGGCCCGAGCCTGGTCGATCACGGCCCAGAAGTCGTCCGTTTTCATGCCGAGCAGTGTGTCATCCGGCACCGACAGCCAGCGCCGGCCGTGTGAGGCTGGCGGGATGCATCCGGAGCCGCGCCCCGGCGCGCCCGTCCCACCAGCCGCGCCCGTTCCACCAGCCGCGCCGGCTTCCGCCGCCGCGCCCACGGCGTCCGCCGCGCCGGCCGACCAACCGCCGGACCGGCGGCGCGAGGCGTGGGCCGCGTTGCCCGCCGAGCTGCGGGCCGCGCTGGCCGACCGGCTGGGCGGGGCCGTGCGGTCGGTCCGGCCCGCCACCGGCGGCTTCACCGGCACGTTCGCGGCCGTGCTGAGCACCGCCGCCGGTGAGCGGGCGTTCGTGAAGATCAGCCCGGCCGGCCTGCCACCGGCCGGGACCTACCCCTTGGAGGCGGCGGTGACCGCGGCGCTGCCCGCGGCCGTACCCGCGCCCCGGCCGCGATGGACGCTGAGAGCCGCCGGGTATGTGGTGCTCTGCCTGGACGCCGTGCCCGGGGCCCCGCCGGCGCTGCCCTGGCGGGCAGCGGACCTGTCGGCCATCCTCGACGCGTACGTCCGGGTCGCCGCCGCGCTCGCCGCGCCGCCGCCGGAGCTGATCGCGGTGGGGCTGCCCCGGCTGGCCGATCTCGCCCGCGCCGACCTGTCCTGGTGGCACGAGGTGGCGGCGGGCCGGGAGCCCGTCCCGGACATGCCGGCCGGAACCCCCGACCCGTCGGCCGGGTTCGCCGCCGCGCCGGAACAGGTGGCCGGGATCCTCGCCACCCCGGGCCGGCTGACTGGGCTCCTCGCCAGCCCGGGCCGGCTGGCTGGGCTCCTCACCAGCCCGGGCCGGCTGGGCGAGCTGGCGGCGGCCGAGGCCACGCTGCCGGAGCACGTCCAGACGGCCTCGGTGATCCACGGCGACCTGCGCTCGGACAACACGCTCATCAACCGGGCGGACGGCGTCTGGTTCTGCGACTGGACCTGGGCCTGCCATGGTCCCGCCTGGTTCGACCTGGTCGGCCTGCTGATCGAGGCGTACGCGCACGGCTCTCCGGCGGATGCGATCCTCGCCACCCATCCGGTCGGACGCTCGGCGCCACCGGCCGGGCTCGACGCCGCGCTCGCGGCCCTGTCCGGTTACCTGTTGACCGGCGCCCAGCCGGCGGTGCCGGCGCCGCCGGAGCTGCGAGCCCACCGGCTGGCCACCGGCATGGCCGCGCTGGCCTGGCTGGCCGATCGGCGGGGCTGGCGCTGAGGTGGTTTTGGCCCGTACCGGCCCGCCTGGTAATCTGGCTCTTCGCGCGTGGTACCGAGACGTCGCCGAACCGGCGATGTCCTCCCGCGCAGCTTAATCAGACCAATCGAGCTACCAGGACGAGGCTGTCGCGTGGCGAACATCAAGTCCCAGATCAAGCGCAACCGGCAGAACGAAAAGCGCCGGCTGCGGAACAAGTCGGTCAAGTCGTCGCTGAAGACCGCCATTCGGAAGTTCCACGAGGCGAGCGACTCCGGTGACACGACCAAGGCCACCGAGCTGATGCGGGCCGCCTCCCGGCAGCTGGACAAGGCCGTGAGCAAGGGCGTGATCCACGCCAACCAGGCGGCCAACCGGAAGTCGTCCATCGCCAAGCGCCTGGACAAGCTCTCCGCCTGAGGGCCCGGCTTCGCGCCACCGATCGCCCCCGATGACCTGCGGGTCTCGGGGGTGATTGTCGTGCCCGGCGAGCGGCCGGGCCGGGATCCGGACGCCGGCGTGCCCCGGCCCTGCCGTTCCGGGTGAGCGTGACGGCGGTCAGCCGTACCGCCGTCGTGCGCTCTGCGCGGCCCGGCGGATCGCGTCGGCCGTGCCTCCCGGCCGGCCCGCCCGGTGCCGTCGGGTCTCCCCGGCCCATTCGTTCGACGGTCGCCGACCGGCGGCCGGTGTAGGCGTCGTTCCGGTCACCCGCTCGGTCCCGGCCGCGTTTCCGGTGCGGGCGGACGGCTCCGCCCGGTGGGCGGGATCCGTCCCGCCCCGGGGTTCCGTCCGGACTCCGCCGTCGACCGGCGGGTCGCCGTCGGTGCGCCGGTCCGCCGTTCCGGCCGGCGTGATCGGCACGTACGTCAGCCGGGGCGACCCGGTCAGCGCCCGTGTCACCGGGTCGGACCGGGCGGGTGGGTCCAGCGGGCCGCCCAGGGCGGAACGAGGGGTCGGGCCGGGCAGGTCCGGCCCGCGCAGGCGATGGCCGGCGCCGGCCGGCGGGACGGGCGCCCGGCCCACGGCCGGGGCCAGCTGCCGGCGGAATCGCTCCCGTTCCCGCTCCGGCACCCGGGCGGCCGAACGCGTCAAGGCGGACGCCACCTCGTCGTTGAGCTTCACCATCACGGCCACCGCCAGGGGCAGCGCCAGGATCGTCCACCAGCTCACCAGCTCGGCGAGCGCGAGCAGCAGGGCCAGGATCACCGAGCCCTCGAAGAAGGCGAAGCAGAGCACGCCACCCGGATCGACATGGCGGAGACCGAGCACCCGGGCGTACAGCGGCCGTGCCCGCTCCTGCTCCCGGGACAGCGCCAGGCCCATGGCGCCGGGCCGCTGCCACGGCATCCGCTCCTCCTCCGCCCCCCGCATCGGCTCAGCGCTCCGTCGTGCTGGGCCGCGAGGTTCCCGGGTCGCCACTTCGACCGCCTCCGCCGCGGCCGGACGACGCCCCGCCGGCACGGCCGCCTCCGCCGGACGAGACTCCGCCGGCGCGGCCGCCTCCGCCGCGGCTGGACGGGCCACCGCCACCGCCACCGGCCCGGCCCGGCTGCGCGCTCCGGCCGCCGGCTCGCGGGCCGGGCTGCCGCGACCCCGGTGGGGCCGCCGCGAGGGTCACACCGCCGCCCTCCCGCGCGCCGACCACGGCGAACACCGCCCGCTCCAGCGCGTAGCCCCGGTCGTCGGCGCCGCCCTTCACCGCCGCATTGCACTCGGCGGCCGCGTGCATGGCGGTGGCCAACCCGTCCGCGGTCCAACCCCGGCCCTGCCGCTGGGCGCGTTCGATCTTCCACGCCGGCATGCCGAGACTGCTCGCCAGCTGGTACGGGTTGCCCCGGCCGGCCGATGCCACCCGGGCCACCGTCCGGACGCCATCGGCGAGGGCGTCGGCGATCGGGACCGGGTCCACACCAACGTGCAGCGCCCAGCGCAGCGCCTCCAGCGCCCCCGGCACGTCGCCGACCATCGCCGCGTCGGCCACGGTGAACCCGCTCACCTCGGCCCGACCGCGGTAGTACCGGGCGACCGTGGCCGGATCTATCCGGCCGTCGGTGTCGGCCACCAGCTGCGAGCAGGCGGAGGCCAGCTCTCGCAGATCGTTGCCGACCGCCGCCAGCAGCGCCTCGGCCGTCTCGTCGGTGCACTGACCCCCGAGCCGGCGGATCTCGGCGCGGACGAACCCGACCCGGTCCCGATGGCCCTTCAGCTTCCCGGCCGGCACGACCGTGGCCCCGGCCCCCCTCAGCCCGTCCGCGAACGCCTTGCCCTTGGCCCCACCGGCGTGCTCCACCACGAGGTTGACCTCCGGGTCGGGGTTGCCCGCGTACGCCAGCAATGCCCCCACCAGGTCCTTCCGGGCGTCCTGGCCGGCGCGCAGGATCAGCACCCGGCGACCGCCGAACAGCGACGGGCTGAGCATCTCGGCGATCTCGCCCGGGGTCAGCGCGCCGGCCGCGTACTCCCGGACGTCGGCGTCCGGATCCGACCGGCGGGCCGTCTCGACGGCGTCCGCGACGGCGCGGGTCGCGAGCAGTTCCTCGTCGCCAAGGACGAGCAGCACGGGGGGAAGGTCGGTGCCGGTCATCGCGCCATACTCGCATGCGGCCTCGGCGTGTCGCGCCTGGTCAGCGGAACCACGGCCGGCCTCCATGCGGCATCCGTCAATGCGGGCATTTACCTCGGAATCCATCCTATTGCCTCCTCTCCCCCGCCGGCCATCCCCGGGCCGTCACCGCGGGCCGGCCACCGCGGACCGAGACGGCCAGATCGCCGTCCGCGTCCGTACGCAGCACCCGAGCGCCGCGCCGGGCCAACCGGTCCAACACCGTGGCGCTCGGATGGCCATAGTCGTTGTCCAGCCCCACCGAGACCAACGCCACCGCCGGGGCGACCCGGTCCAGGAAGGCCGGATCCTGATACGCCGACCCGTGGTGGGCCACCTTCAGCACGTCGGCGCGCAGGTCGTCGGGCGGCCGGGAGCCGAGCAGGAGCTGCTGCTCCTCGGTCTCCGCGTCGCCGGGCAGCAGCAGCCGTAGCCCGCCCGCGCGGATGCGCAGCACCAGCGAGTTGTTGTTTGGATCGGAGCGGGTGCCACGCAGCGGAGGCGCGGGGTCGAGCACCGACAGGTCGGCGCCGCCCACCCGGAGCTCGTCGCTCGGCTCGGCCGCCCGGATCGGCAACCGCGCGGCGGCGGCGGCGTCGACCACCAGCCGGTATCCGCCGGCCGGCTCCCGCCACTGTGGAACGAGCACGGCGCCGACGTGCCGCCCCCGGAGCACCCCGGCGAAGCCGCCCACATGGTCCAGGTGGAAGTGGCTGAGCACCACGAGCGGGATCTCCCGGATGGCCAGCCGGCGCAGGCAGCGGTCGACGGCCACCGGCTCGGGTCCGGCGTCCACCACCACGGCCTGTCCGGGGGCGACCGACAGGACCAGGGCGTCGCCCTGGCCGACCGCGCACGCCACCAGCAGCCAGCCCGCCGGCGGCCACCCACCGGCCAGGATCCGTACCGGCACGGCGCCCACCAGGGCCGCGGCCGCCACCGCGGCCACCAGCCGGCGGACGAGCGGCCGGCGAACCGCCACCAGCAGCCCGACGGTCACCGTCGCCAGCAGCAACGCCCCGACCGTCCCGGCGGGCCACGGCAGCGCGCCGGCGGGCAGCTCGGCGCCGTACCGGGCCACCAGGACGAGCCAGCGCGCCGGCCAGCTCGCCAGCCAGGCGGCGAAGGCGGCAGCGCCGGGCCAGACCGGGGAGACGACCGCGGCGGTGACCCCGAGGACCGTGGCCGGCGCGATCGCCGGCGCCACGAGCAAATTCGCGGGGACCGCCACCAGGCTCACGGTGCCGGAGAGCGCGGCGATCACCGGAGAACAGGCCAGCTGCGCGGCGGCCGGCACGGCGATCGCCTCGGCGAGACCCGCCGGTACGCCTCGACGGCGCAGGCCGGCCCGCCAGCCGGGGGCGATCAGCAACAACCCGCTCGTGGCCAACGTGGACAGCGCGAAGCCCGGATCGGCGGCCAGGTCCGGGTCGCTCAACACCAGCGCCGTGACGGTCGCGGCCAGGGCCGGTACGGCGGCCCGGGACCTCCCGGTGGCCAGGGCCAGCAGCGCCACGCTGCCCATGGCGGCCGCGCGCAGCACGCTGGGTGACGGCCGGACCAGGATCACGAAGCCGGCGAGCGCGACCGCGCAGAGCACGGCCGACAGTCGCGGGCCGGCCCGGCACCACCGGGCCAGCCCGAGGACCAGGCCGAGCACGATCGCCACGTTCGAGCCGGACACGGCGTTGAGGTGGGTCATCCCGGTGGCCCGGAAGTCCCCGGCCACCCGGTCCGGCAACCGGCTCGTGTCGCCCACCACCAGGCCGGGAAGCAGGCCGCCCGGCTCGTCCGGCAGCGGCACGCAGGCCGCCTGCAGCCCGGCCCGCAGCCGGCCGGCCGCACGCTGCGGCCAGGACGGGCGCGCGAGCGGGACGGGCGCGCCGGACACCATCAGCACCGCCCCGGTCAGGTCGCCGCCCCGGGGCGCCGCCAGCCGGCCCTCGGCCCGGACCCGCTGACCCGGTAGCAGCCGCGACCACCCCGGGTCGCTGGCCAGCACGATCAGCCGGACCGGCGCCGCCACCCGATCCTGGGCCGGCCCTCCGTTCCGTTCGGTGCCACCGGGATGCCCGGGGGCGGACACCGCCAGCCAGGACAGCCGGGCCCGGATCAGGTAGCTGCCGGGGCGGCCGGCCGGACCGGGCAGGGCTCGGGGGTCGTCCCGGACCGTGAACTCGGCGGTGACCCGGGAGCTGGCCCGGACCGGCTGGACGAGCGCGGGCGCGTCCCGGACGGCGAGCCGGGCGGCGGTCCCGGCCGATCCGCAGACCACACCGAGCAGCACCGCCAGCGCCGTCCAGCGCTGCTCCCGGACGATCCCACCCAGCCGTCCCATCGCCCGGCAGATCCGCCCCGGCCGCCTCGGTCCGGGCTTCCCGAGGGCCGGCCGGGTCCGTGGCCGCCGGCGGCGCGGGCCGGCCAGCGGCGCCGACACGAATCCCAGGAGCCCGATCGCCGGCAACGCCGCGCCGACCGCGACGGCCGCAGCCACCGGAGCGGTGGTACGCAGGGTGAGCAGCGCCGAGATCCAGGTCGCCACCGCGAGCCCGGCGAGTCGGAGATCTGGCGGCCGGTCCCGGGGCTCGGCGTCGTGCCCGGCTTCGGCCGCGACCAGTCGAGCCATCACACCGTCACCAGGTCCTTCAGGTCCTCGTAACGCGACTGCCCGATGCCTTCCACCTGCCGCAGATCGCTGACCGAGCGGTACGGCCCCTGCTGGCGGCGGTCGAGGATGCGCTGTGCCAGCACCGGACCGACCCCCGGCAGGGCGTCCAGCTCGGCGAGCGTGGCCGTGTTCAGGTTGACCTTGCCGCCGGCCACCGGTCCGCCCGGACCGGCCGCGCCCGGCTGACCGCCCCCGGGCGCCCCACCGGGCACCGCGGGTTCGCCCGCGGCCGGCGGCGTCACCCCGACCGCCACCAGCTCGCCGTCGACCAGTCGCCGGGCCGGGTTGAGCAGCGCCACGTCGACGCCCGGCAGCGCCCCGCCGGCGGCGTCGATGGCGTCGGCCAGGCGCGCTCCGGCCGGCAGCCGCACGAGACCCGGCCGGCGAACCTTTCCGGCGACCGCCACCACCACCTCGGCCCCGGGGGAGGCGCCGGTGGGACCCGGGTCGGTCTCCGACGGCGATGGATCCCTACCCGAGGCCGCGCTGGGAACGCCGGCCACCGGCACGGGATCGACGTCGGGCCGGGCCCGCCAGGCCCAGAAGGCGGCGCCGCCGACCACGACGGCCACCACGGCCGCGAGGGCACGCACGCCCGGACGACCGGGATCGAACGCCGACCGGCCCAGCCCGCCGAGCCGGGCGACCACCGGCGGCGCGTCCGGCGCCTCGCCGGGCGGAATGAGGCCGGGAGCGGCCGGCTCGAAGGGCGCATCGGGCACTCGGACGGCCCGGTCCGGAGGGCGGGGCTCGTCCTTCCCGACAGCCACCCCGGCCTCGTCGGGCGGCCACCGCACGGCGCCGCGCACCGGCGCGAACCAAGGCTCATCCGCCGACGAGCCGCCCACCGACGAAGCGTCCGCAGACGAACCGGCCACCGACGAACCGGCCACCGACGAACCGGCCGCCGGCCAGCCGGCCACGAGCGAACCGGCCGCCGGCGAGCCGCCGACGGACGAACCAGCCTGACGCGAAGCGGCCACCGGCGAACCGGCCGCGAGCGAACCTGCCACGGCCGAATCGGCCGCGGACGGTCGCGGGTCCGGCCGGATCTGCGGGATGAACGGCGGAAGGCCGGGATCGGACCGACCGGCGGGCGGGTCGCCGGCGCGGGCGGGACCGGGCTCCGGATCGAACACGATCCGGAACCGCCGCCGCACCACCGCTTCTTCGTCGGACACGCATCGGACGGTAGGTCGGCTGGCGGGACGCCGGAGGCCAACGGCGCCCGGTTGTGGACAGCCGAGCCCGCTGTGGACAACGCCCTGATCATGACCGATCGTGCTAGGGACCACCGGACCGCGGGACCGCCGGACCAGGGACCACCGGACCGCGGGACCGCGGGACCGCCGGACCACCGGACCACCGGACCGCCGGGAACGGAACCCCGATGTCGGGAACATGCGTGGATCTTCGGAGGGGCCGACGGCGCGGCACGGGCCGATCGCGACCCGGCGATCGGCGATCAGCCGCGCCGGTGCACCACGATGCAGGCCAGCCCCGGCCCCGCGTGCGCGGCCACCACGGCGCCGGCCTCGGTGACGTAGCGGTCGTCGAGCCGGTCACCGAGCCGCTCGGTCAGGGCGGCGAGCAGGTCCGCCGCGCGCTCGGGCGCGGCCACGTGGTGCACGGCCACGTCCACCCGGCCCTCGCCGGCGGCCTGGACGGCCAGGTCGACGAGTTTGGCGAGGCCCCGGCCGGTGGTCCGCACCCGGTCACGCAGCGCGAGGGCGCCGTCCGAGACGTGCAGGATCGGCTTGACCGCCAGGGCGGTGCCGAGCAGCGCCGAGGCCGCGTTGATCCGGCCGCCGCGCCGGAGGAACTCCAGGGTGTCCACGTAGAACAGGGTGGTGGTCCGATCGACGGCGGTGAGCGCGGCGCGGCGTACCGTGTCGAGGTCTCCCCCGCGGTCGGCGGCCGCGCCGGCCGCGAGCGCCGGGAAGCCGAGGCCCATGCCGGCGGACCGGGAGTCCACGACCTCGACCCGGCCGTCGAACTCCGTGGCGGCCAGCCTGGCCGCCTCGACCGTGCCGGAGAGCTTCGCCGACAGGTGCACCGAGACGATGGCATCGGCGCCCTCGTCGAGCAACCGCCGGTACGTCCGCACCAGCTCCTCGGGCGCGAGGCGCGAGGTGGTGACCGCCACCCGCCGCTCGCTCAGCGCCCGTGCGACGTCGGCGGGCGACACCTCGGTGCCCTCCCGGCCCTCGGCGCCGTTCATCACGACGGTCAGCGGCACCACCGTGAGCCGGTGGGACAGGTCCGCCGGGAGGTACGCGGTGGAATCGGTGACAACCGCGACGCGCATTCGCCAGACGGTATCGGATCGTGGCCGACCTCGCCCATCGCCGCCCACGCCGGGCCGCCACGCCGGGGTCAGATCGCGGGCGGCACCGGCCGCTGGTCGAGCGGGCCCACGTTGTGGGCGCGCAGCTGCCAGCCGCGGGCCGGGTCGTGCCGCAGCTCGGTCCAGTGGCAGTTCTGCAGGGCGCCGACCGAGTGGAGGACCTCCGGGCCCCAACCGAGGATGTGGCCGCAACCCTGCCGGGCGGCGCCGCCGTGGGTGGCGAACACGACCGTGGCGCCGGGCATCCGGTCCACCGCGTCCTGCAGGGCCGCGCCCACCCGCTTGCCGAGGTCGTCGAGGGGTTCGATCTCGCAGCCGGGATCCTGGGCGCCGGCCCGCCAGGCCCGGTATTCGGCGGGGTGCCGCTCGGCCACCTCGGGGATGGTCAGCCCCTGCCACCGGCCGAAGTAGCGTTCCCGCAGGCGGGGGTCGGGGCGTACGGCGAGGCCGGTCAGCGCCGCGAGCGCGTCGGCGGTGTCCCGCGCCCGGCGCAGGTCGCTGGCGACGATGGCGTCCGGCCGCAACGCCGCGAGCAGCGGCGCCGCCGCCCGGGCCTGCTCCTGACCCAGGTCGTTGAGCGGTACGTCGGTCTGGCCCTGTACGCGGTCGCCCGCGTTCCAGTCGGTGTTGCCGTGCCGCCAGAGGATCAGTCGGGTCATTCGCCCTGGCCCGCCGGGCCGGTCTCGGCGTCCACGAGATCCCGGTCGACGAACGGAACGGTGGGGCAGTCCTTCCAGAGCCGGTCCAGCGCGTAGAACTCGCGCTCCTCGGTGTGCTGGATGTGGATCACCACGTCCACGTAGTCGAGCAGCACCCAGCGGCCCGCCCGCTCGCCCTCGCGGCGCACCGGCTTGGCCTTCTCCGGGAGGTTGACCAGCGCCTCCTCGATGGCGTCGACGATGGCCGCCACCTGCCGCTCGTTGGGGGCCGAGGCGATCATGAAGGCGTCGGTGATGGCCAGCCGGTCACCCACATCGATGATGACGATGTCCTGCGCCTTCTTGTCGGCGGCGGCCTGCGCTGCCGCCATGGCCAGCTCGTGGGCACGCTCGGGAACTGCCACCATTCTCCTTCGATCTGACGTACGAGAGGCTTCAAGCCTCTCACACGACGGCGGTGGATGCCGTCGGAGTTTCATCCGGTTGTCACCCCGGTGGGTGCTTATGGCCGCTGATACAGCCGCCGCTTGGCGATGTACTGCACCACACCGTCCGGCACCAGATACCAGATCGGCTTGCCGGCGGCCACCCGGCGCCGGCAGTCCGTCGACGAGATGGCCATGGCCGGCACCTGGACGAGGCTCACCGCGTCCTCCGGCAGGTGTGCGGCGGAGAGCTCGAAGCCCGGCCGGGTGACCCCGATGAAGTGCGCGAGCTCGAACATCTGCTCCGCGTCCTTCCAGGAGAGGATCTTCTCCAGCGCGTCCGCCCCGGTGATGAAGAACAACTGCGCCTTGCGCCCGAACTCGGACCGGATGTCCCGCAGGGTGTCGACCGTGTACGTCGGGCCGCTGCGGTCGACGTCCACCCGGCTGACGTGGAAGCCCGGGTTGGACGCCGTGGCGATGACGGTCATGAGGTATCGGTCCTCGGCCGAGGTGACCACCTCGTCGGCCTTCTGCCAGGGCTGGCCGGTGGGCACGAAGACCACCTCGTCCAGGCCGAACCGGTCGGCCACCTCGCTGGCGGCCACCAGGTGGCCGTTGTGGATCGGATCGAACGTTCCGCCCATGACCCCGACCCGCCGGATATCCTCCTCCACCCGATGATCGTAGGCCGCCGCCGCGTCCGTCCGGTCCCGCCCCTCGTCGATCATGGGGTCGTGGTGGGCGGTTGACGGCGGTTCAACCGGATTGCCAGGCACCACGACTCCATGATCAACGGGCGGCGACGAGGTCAGCGGGCCGCCAGGGCGCGGCGGAGGTCGTCGTCGGCGTCCACCACGGCGCGGCGGACGCCGGGGGTCAGGTCCGTCCGGGCCAGCAGGGCCGCGGCCAGCTCCCGGGTCCGCGGCGCCACGGCGTAGCGGGGGAACGCCCCCCACGCGATCTCCTCGGCCACCCAGGGGGTACGGATCGACGTCATCGCCGGCAGCTGCGAGAAGTACCGCTCGACGTACGGCTCGGTCAGCTCGACCTGCTCGGGCTGCCAGAATCCCGACGCCGTGGCCTCCAGGATCCGGTTGGACGCCGCGGTGTCCTCGGCCAGCAGCCGCCAGGCCCGCTCCTTGGCGGCCGGATCGGGCAGCGCGGCCCGGCAGTACGCGGCCCGCTGCTCGCCGCTCGCGGTGCGGTCCCGCTCGACCTCGGCGGCGATCCGCGGCTCGTCGGCGGCGCCCAGCACCACCAGCCGCTGCAGCAGGTCCCATCGGAGGTCGGCGTCCAACGTGAGACCCGCCGGCAGCGCGTCCCCGGCGAGCCAGCCGGTCAGCAGCTCGGCGTCGGCGGTGGCCCAGATCAGGCCGTGCGCCGAGGCCAGCTGGGTCGACCCGCCGGGGCCGGCCGCGGCCAGCGCCCGGGCCCAGGCGGCGGCCACCTCGTCCAGCGCCCGGCGCCGCACGGGCGCCGGCAGGTAGCGGTCGAACAGCGGGCGGTTGAGCTGGAGCACGCCCTCGACCAGCACCACCTCGGTCTCCAGGGGCAGCGCCGCGGCGATCAGCGGCACCAGGTCGGTGACCGGCCGCTCGGCGTCGCGGACCGAGTCCGTCGCCGCGGACCAGAGCAGCGCGCGGGCCAGCGGGTCCGGGAGCGCGGGCAGCACCTCCGGCACGGCCGCCGCCGAGTCGTCGTCGAGGCGCACCTTCGCGAAGGTCAGATCGCCGTCGTTGGGCAGCAGCAGCCGGGCCGCCGGCGCCCCCGCCAGCTCCGGCACGACGGTACGACCGCCCGCGGCGGCCGGGTCGAGGTCCACCTCCAGCCGCCGGCGCAGCCGCACGGCACCGCCGGTCGCGTCGCCCGCCCCGCCGGCCGCGCCCGTCCCGCCGGTCGCGTCCGTCCCGTCGGCCGGGTCGTAGAGGCCGAGGCCGATCCGGTGCGGGCGAAGCACCGGATGCTCGGCCGGCGCGGTCTGCACGACGGCCACCTCGGCGTACGACCCGTCGCCGGCCAGCACGGTCTCCACCCGCAGGGTGTTCACCTGCGACCGGCGCAGCCACACCTCGGCCCAGTCGGTCAGGTCCCGCCCGCTCGATTTGGCGAGCGCGCCGAGCAGGTCGGCCAGGGTGGCGTTGCCGAACCGGTGCGCCGCGAAGTGCTCGCGCAGTCCGGCCAGGAACGCCTCGTCACCCAGCCAGGCCACCAGCTGGCGCAGCACCGAGGCGCCCTTGGCGTACGAGATGCCGTCGAAGTTGACCAGCGCCTGGGCCGCGTCGGCCACCTCGGCCGGGGCCACCGGGTGCGTGGACGGCCGCTGGTCGGCGGAGTATCCCCAGTTCTTGCGCTGCATGGCGAACTTGGCCCAGGCCTGGCCGAACCGGGTCGCGTCGGCGGTGACCCGGCTGCCGAGATACTCGGCGAACGACTCGTTCAACCACAGGTCGTCCCACCAGCGCATGGTGACGAGGTCGCCGAACCACATGTGCGCCATCTCGTGCGCGATCGTCGTGGCCCGCAGCTCGCGGTCGCTGTCCGTGACGGCCGACCGGAAGACGTACTCGTCGCGCAGCACCACCAGGCCGGGATTCTCCATGGCGCCGGCGTTGAAGCCGGGCGCGAACACCTGGTCGTACTTGCCGAACGGGTAGCGCACCCCGAACAGCCGGTGGAACTCGTCGAAGCACTGCTTCGTGATCGTGAAGATCTCCTCGGCGTCCGCGTCCAGGTGCTCGGCCAGGGAACGCCGGCAGTAGAGCCCGAGCGGGATGCCGTCGTGGGAGTCGCGCCGCTCGTGGTACGGGCCGGCGACCAGCGAGACGAAGTAGGTGGCCAGCGGTTCGGTGGTGGCGAACTCCCAGCGACCGGGGCCGGGCCGGGCCGCCACCGCCCCGTTCGCGGCCACCAGCCAGTCCTCCGGCGCGGTCACCCGGAGCGTGACCGGCGCCTTGAGGTCCGGCTGGTCGAAGGCCGCGAAGATCCGCTGCGCGTCGTCCAGGAAGGACGTGGCGTGCAGGTAGACCGCCCCGTCCGCCGGGTCCGTCGTCCGGTGCAGCCCCTCCCCCGTGTTCGTGTACGCCATGGTGGCCGTCACGGTGAGCGTGTTCCGCTCGGCCAGCCCGGTGAGCGCGTACCGGTTGTCGTCCAGCGCGGCCGGGTCCAGGTCGGCGCCGTTGAGGCGTACGCCGCGCAGTCGCGACGGCTTGACCTCGACGAACGTCTCGGTACCGGCGGTGGCCCGGAACTTGATCGTGGTGGTCGAGGCGAAGGTGTCGCCCGGACCGGTCAGGTCCAGATCGATCTGGTACGCATCGACCACGAGCAACTCGGCGCGCTGCGCCGCGTCGGCGCGGGTGAGGGTGGGCATCGGCCTATCCTGCACGATGGGCACGCCGGCCGCCGCCACGGGAGCCGGCGCTGCCGTCCGGGCCGGCGACCCGATCGCCGGCGATCGCGCGATGGAGGCCCCCATGCCGCAGCACCCCAAGGGCGACTTCGACCTGTCCCGCGCCGTCTGGCAGCGAGCCGACGGCGACCCGTCGGAGGAGGCCGTCGAGGTGGCCTTCGTCGATGACCTCATCGGCATGCGCAACTCGTCCGACCCCGAGGGGCCGGTCCTGGTGTTCACCCAGGCCGAGTGGGACGCGTTCGTGGCCGGCGCCCGGGACGGCGAGTTCGACCTGGAATGACGGGGCGCGCCGGTGGTCGATCCGCTGCTACCGTGGTGGGGTGCGGATGAGGACCACCGGCCTGTGGCGGGCGCCCTGACGGGCGGCCCGCGCATCCACACACCCGCGAACCTGAGAGAAACGGCCGCCCGAGCACCGGGCGGCCGTTTCTTGCATGCCTCGCCTCCGGTGCTTCGGCGGCCCTCGTACCCGATCGAGGAGCCCACCATGACCGCCACCGCGACCACCGTCCCCACCCGTCCCCGGCTGCGCCGGATCACCGGCCTCACGCCGAGCGGCCACCTGCACCTCGGCAACCTGATCGGCGCCATGCTGCCGATCGCGGCCGGCCAGCACACCTCCGACACCGTGGTGTTCCTGGCCGACCTGCACGCGCTGACCCTGGAACACGACCCGGCGCAGGTCCGGGCCAACACCCTGGAGCAGGCCACCCTGCTGCTGGCCGCGGGCGTCGACCCGGAGGCCGCGCTGTTCTACCCGCAGTCCCAGGTGCCGGCGCACACCGAGCTGCACTACCTGCTGGAGTGCGTCACCGGCGCGGGCGAGGCGCAGCGCATGATCCAGTACAAGGAGAAGTCCGCCCGGCAGCAGCACGTCCGGCTCAGCCTGCTGACGTACCCGGTGCTGATGGCCGCCGACATCCTGCTGCACCAGATCCGCGAGGTGCCGGTGGGCGACGACCAGCGCCAGCACGTCGAGCTGGCCCGGGACGTGGCCATCCGGTTCAATCACCGGTACGGCGAGACGTTCACCGTGCCGGTGGCGGTGCATCCGTCGGCCGGGGCCCGGCTGATGGACCTGACCGATCCGACGTCGAAGATGAGCAAGTCGGCCGGGTCGGGCGCGGGAACGCTGTTCCTGCTCGACCCGCCGGACGTGCTGCGCCGCAAGGTGATGCGGGCCGTCACCGACTCCGGCGACGCGGTGGCCTACGACCCGGCGAACCGGCCGGGGCTGGCCAACCTGCTGGAGATCCTCTCGGCCTGCACGGGCCGGTCACCCGCCGTCCTGGCCGGGGAGTTCACCTCGTACGGGCGGCTCAAGGCGGCCGTGGCGGACGCGGTGCTGGCCCTGGTCGAGCCGGTCCAGTCCCGGTACGCCGAGCTGAGCCGGGAACCGGCGTACGTCCGCGAGCTGCTGCGGACCGGCGCCGGCCGCGCCCGGGAGGCGACCGCCGCCACCGTCCGCGCGGCACGGACGGCCATCGGCCTCCTCGACTGACGGGCCTCGGATTCGGCGGCGACCGACGGGCCTCGGATTGGGCGGCGACCGACGGACCCGGGATTCGGCGGCGACCGACGGGCCCGGGATTCGGCGGCGCCGGCGTGGCGCTTGGCGCGAGCGGCGCTCGGGTTTATAGTCCGCGTGGAGTATTTGATGCGAAGTAATCCACACCGACCACTGACGCCGCTCGCGCTCGCCGTGCTCGAGCTGCTGCACGAGCGCGCCATGCACCCGTACGAGATGCATCAGACCATCCGGGACCGGCAGACGGACCGGGTGATCAAGGTCCGCGCCGGCTCGCTCTACCACACGGTGGAGCGGCTGCACCGGGACGAGCTGATCGAACCGGTGCGGACCGGCCGGGCCGGCCGCCGGCCCGAGCGCACCGAGTACGCCCTCACCGACGCCGGTCGGGAGGAGTTCCACGCCACCGTGCGGGCCCTGGTCCGGCACCCCGAACCGGAGTATCCGCTGTTCGGCGTCGCGGTTCAGATGCTGCACACCCTCGGCCCGGATGAGGTGGTAGGACTGCTGGACAAGCGGGCAATGATCCTCGAGCCCGGCATCGCGGCCCGGCAGCAGGTGCTCGACGCGCTGCGCGCGCAGGACACGCCCCGGGTGTATCTGATCGAGGTCGAGTACGCGCTGACCCTCGCCCGAGCGGAGCTGGCCTGGATCCGGCAGCTCATCGACGACGTTCGCACCGGCGCCCTCGCGTGGGCGCCCAAGCACCACGGTCCCCGGACGGGGCCCGACCAGGACGGCGCCTGGTGCGCGCCGGACAACGACGACAAGGAGACCCCCACATGACCGCCCCGGCCGAGCGGGCGGACCGGAAGCAGCACAGCCCCTGGCTGGTGCTGTCCGTGCTCTGCCTCGGCTTCTTCATGATCCTCCTGGACACCACGATCGTGAACATCGCGATCCCGGACATGAGCACCCACCTGTCCGCCTCGCTGGACCAGATCCTCTGGGTGATCAACGCGTACGTGCTGGTCTACGCCGTGCTGCTCATCACGGCGGGCCGCCTCGGCGACCTGTACGGCCCGAAGCGGCTGTTCATCCTCGGCCTGGTCATCTTCACCCTCGCCTCGGCCGCCTGTGGGTTCGCCCGCAACCCGGAGCAGCTGATCGTGGCCCGGGTGATCCAGGGCGCCGGCGGCGCGCTGCTCACCCCGCAGTCGCTGTCGGTGATCACCATGATCTTCCCGGCCGAAAAGCGGGGCGCCGCGTTCGGGCTGTGGGGCGCCGTCGCGGGCGTGGCCACGGTGGCCGGCCCGACGCTCGGCGGCTACCTGGTCACCGACTGGGGCTGGGAGTACATCTTCTTCGTCAACCTGCCGATCGGCATCGTGGCCGTGGTGCTCGCGGCGATCGTGATGCCGGACATCAAGCTCAACCGGCGGCACCGGCTCGACTGGCTCGGTACGGCACTCGCCAGCGTGGGGCTGTTCCTGGTCACCTTCGGGCTGATCGAGGGCGAGCCGCACGACTGGGGCCGGGTCCTGGGTCCGATCACCATCGTCGAGGTCATCGCGGCCGGCGTCGTGGTCCTGGTGGCGTTCATGTTCCAGCAGTACGCCAACCGGAACCGGGAGCCGCTGGTCCCGTTCGCGATCTTCAGCGACCGGAACTACTCGCTGATGAACTTCGTCAGCGGGGCCATCGCGTTCGGCATGCTGGGCCTGTTCCTGCCGCTGGTGATCTACCTACAGTCGGTGCTCGGGCTCACCGCGCTGCAGGCCGGGCTCACCACCGCGCCCATGTCGCTGATCTCGATGTTCGTGGCGCCGCTCGCCGGCCGGTTCAGCGACCGTACGGGCGGCAAGTGGATCCTGTTCCTCGGGCTCAGCCTCTGGTCGGTCGGGATGGGCATGGTGGTCTGGCTGGCGCACTTCGACTCCGGCCGCTGGCACATCCTGCCCGGCATCATCGTGGCGGGCTTCGGCCTCGGCATGACCTTCGCGCCGCTGCAGACCATCGCCATGCGCAACGTGGCGCCGCAGATGGCCGGCGCCGCGTCCGGGTTCATCAACACGTCCCGGCAGCTCGGCGGCGTGATCGGTTCGGCAGCGGTGGGCGCCCTGCTCCAGGTGCAGCTCGCCGACCAGCTGCGCAGCACCGCCCGGACGAACGCCGGGAGCCTGCCGCCACAGTTCCGCGACGCGTTCGTGAACGGCTTCAGCCACGCCAGCGGCGGCAGCCTCCAGGTGGGCGCCGGGCAGTCCGGCGTACCCCTGCCGCCCGGCCTCCCGGAGCAGGCCCGGCAGGTGATCGGCCAGGTGGCCACCCGGACGTTCCACCAGGCGTTCACCGGGGCCATGCGGCACAGCCTGGTGCTGCCGCTGGCCGTTCTCGCGGCGGCGGCGCTGTGCTGCCTGTTCATCTCGACCCGCGCCAGCCGCGGGACCGCGGCGCCCGCCGAGCCGGAGCCGGTCGACGCGCACGCCTGAGCCGACCGGGTTCCCTGCCATCGCCCGCGCCGGCAGGGAACCCGGCGCGACGCCCGGGGACACCATTTGTCGACGTATACGTCAGCCACCTCACGGGGACCCGATGAGGTGGCTGACGTATACGTGGCGTCCGGGTCGGCGGGCGGTGGCAGCGCCGGTCAGGCCGCGACCGGGAGCCGCTTGGCGAAGCAGACGCTGTACGGGTTGGTCACGTACTCGCCGTAGGCCGGGATGGGCAGGTATCCGGCCGAGGTGTAGAGGCGGATCGCCGCCGGCAGGTAGCTCCCGGTCTCCAGCCGCAGCTCGGTGTGGCCGTACCAGAGCGCCAGCTCCTCGAGCGCCGTGAGCAACTGCCGGGCCAGCCCCCGGCCCCGGAACGCCGGGCGCACGTACATCCGCTTGATCTCGGCGGTCCGGGCGTCCAGCGCCTGCACCGCCCCGCACGCCACGGCCAGGCCGTTGCGGACGCCGACCAGAAACCGGACGTCCGGCCGCGTCTCGGTGACCTGGCCGTCGAGCCCGCCGTCGACCACCCGCAGCTCGCGCTGCTGGGCCGCCACCAGGGCGCCCAGCTCCGGATCCGTGGCGGGGCGCGACTCGATCAGCACCGTCGTACCGTACTCATCGGTCATTTCCGGCAGGTAACGCCGTAGTGGCCGTCAGCCGACCGGATCGGCACCCTCGGTCGCGTCGGCGTCGGCGTCGGCGTCGGCGTCGGCATCGGCATCGGCGCTGGCAGTCGGTTCGGTGCCGGCGCCCCCGGCCTCGTCCTCCGGCCGGCGCCGCCGGGCCTTGCGGGCCGCCAGCCGCTCGGCGGCGTTGGCCCGGGTCGACTTGTCCGCCAGCCGCTCGTCGATGCCGCGCACGGTGGGCACGAACTCTTCCAGCACCGTGGGCCGCCAGTCGAACTCCCGCTCGCCGATCCGGACCAGATCGCCGGGCTCGGCGCCGGCCTTGGCCAGCGCCTCCTCCACACCGAGCCGGGCCAGCCGGTCGGCGAGGTAACCGACGGCCTCCTCGTTGTCGAAGTTGGTCTGCCGGACCCACCGCTCCGGCCGGACACCGCGGACGAGGTAACCGTCGCCGATCGGCTCGACCGTGAAGCCGGCGTCGTCCACCGCCATGGGCCGGATGACGATGCGGGTGGGCTCGGGCGCCGGGGCCGCCGCCCGGGCCTGCTCGACCAGCTCGGCCATCGCGTACGTCAGCTCGCGCAGCCCCTCCCGGGTGGCCGCCGAGACCTCGAACACCGGATAGCCACGGGCGGCCAGATCCGGCCGGACGATCTCGGCGAGGTCCCGCCCGTCCGGCACGTCGACCTTGTTGAGCACCACCAGGCGGGGCCGGTCGGCCAGGCCGCCGTACGCGTTGAGTTCCGCCTCGATGGCGTCGATGTCGGCCAGCGGGTCGCGGCCGGGCTCCAGGGTGGCGGTGTCCACCACGTGGACGAGCACCGAGCATCGCTCGATGTGTCGCAGGAACTCCAGGCCCAGCCCCTTGCCGGTGGCCGCGCCCGGGATCAGCCCCGGCACGTCGGCGATGGTGAAGGTGTGGTCGTCGACCCGGACGACGCCCAGGTTCGGCACCAGCGTGGTGAACGGATAGTCGGCGATCTTCGGCTTGGCGGCCGAGAGCACCGAGATGAGCGAGGACTTGCCGGCGGACGGGAAGCCGACCAGGCCCACGTCGGCCACGCTCTTGAGCTCGAGCACCACGTCCAGCCGGTCCCCCGGCTCGCCGAGCTCGGCGAAGCCCGGCGCCTTGCGCTTGGCGTTGGCCAGCGCCGCGTTGCCCCGACCGCCCCGGCCGCCCCGGGCCGCTTCGAACGTGGTGCCCGCGCCCACCAGGTCGGCCAGCACCTCGCCGTCGAGCGTGCTCACCACCGTCCCGTCGGGCACCGTGAGCACCAGGTCCGTGCCGTTGGCGCCGTCCCGGTTGGAGCCGGCGCCGCCCTTGCCGCTCGGCGCCTTCACGTGCGGCCGGAAGTGGAAGTCGAGCAGGGTGTGCACCTGCGGGTCGACCACCAGGGAGACGCCGCCGCCGTGCCCCCCGTTGCCACCGTCCGGGCCGCCGAAGGGCTTGAACTTCTCCCGGTGGATCGAGACACAGCCGTGCCCGCCGTCGCCGGCCTGCAGATGCAGGACGACCCGGTCAACGAACGTCGTCACGACTTCAATCCTCTCCGCGGGGGCCTGCCCCCGGATCCTCTCAGCGGGGACGCGCCCCGAACAGCGAAACGGGCCGGGGACACCGAGGTCCGCGGCCCGCTTCGGCTGGGTCTGCTACTGCTGCGCCGCCGGCACGATGCTGACGACCTTGCGACCGCGCCGGGTGCCGAACTGCACGGCCCCCGCGGCGAGCGCGAAGAGCGTGTCGTCGCCGCCCCGGCCGACGAGGTCACCCGGGTGGAACTTGGTGCCGCGCTGCCGGACGATGATCTCGCCGGCGCCGACGACCTGGCCACCGAACCGCTTCACGCCGAGCCGCTGCGCCGCGGAGTCACGGCCGTTGCGCGAGCTGGACGCACCCTTTTTGTGAGCCATCTGAGAACGACCTTACTTTCCGCTGGAGATGCCGGTCACCTTGATCTGGGTCAGCGGCTGACGGTGACCCTGACGCTTGTGGTAGCCGGTCTTGTTCTTGAACTTGTGAATCCGGATCTTGGGGCCCTTGGTGTGCGCGGCGATCTCGCCGGACACCGAGGCGTCGGCCAGCTTGGCCGCGTCGGTCACCAGGTCTTCACCGTCGACGAGGAGGACCGGGGTCAGCGTGATCGCGTCGCCGGGCTGGCCGACGAGCTTCTCGACCTCGATCACGTCGCCCTCGGCGACCTTGTACTGCTTGCCGCCGGTCTTGACGATCGCGTACATCGGACGCGGACTCCCTGTCGTTGAGGCTGCTGACGGATAGTTGCTCGCGGCGACTCGCCGCGGGATGCGGCTGCGGGCACGCGAGAACTCGGCGCGCAAAAGTGCGCCGCAGGCAAGCGTACGCCATCCGGGGCCGGCGGCCCAAACCGGGTGCTCCGGTCGAGCCGCGCGGTCGGCGCGGTCAGTTCCCGCAGAGCCCGTCGACCCGTTGCTGGAGCTCGTTGAGCTTTGTCTGGTCGAGGGTCTGCACGTCCGGCTTGATCCGCGACACCTCGATGCCGACGGCCGCCAGCGCGGCCTTGAGCTGCGCGTCGGTGGCCCGGTCGGACTGCTGCTTGAGCGCCGCGGACCAGCGGTTCAGCGCCGCCTGGGCGTTCTGCCGGGCCGTCTCGGCGGTCTTCGCGTCGCCCGCGCTGCTGGCCTGCAACTGCTTGGAAAGCTCGTTGACGAATGTCACGGCCGCCTCCGAGCCGGCCGTGACGGCCGCGTCGCAGACCTGACCGGCGTTGCCGCCCGCGGTCGCGGTCACGGTCACCTGGGGGGTGCCCGGCGCCGGCGTACCGGCTCCACCGGCCGGCCCGGTCGGACCGGCGGACGCGGCGCCGGTGCTGGCCGGTCCGGCCGTGCCGCCCGGGGCGGCGGTCGGCTGGGAACCGCCCGAACAACCGGCGACGGCGGTGGCGAACAGCGCCACCGCGACGGCGGCGACGGCGGGTAGGCGTCGCATCGAACGCTCCGAGGGGTGAGGGATCGTGGGGGCGGGTCCACGCCCCCGGCCGACCCCAACTCTAGGGTCTGTCCACCCGGGCCGCCGGGTCCGGCGCCCGGCCGGACCGCCCGGCGTGCGGGCGGTCCGGTGGGATCATCAGGGCCTTGTCCGCCGCCGGGCGCCGCCGCGCCGGGCCCGCCGGCGTCCGCCGGCACCGGCCTCCTCCGGCTCGCTGGTGTCCGAGTCGTCCAGCGCGTCCGGGTCGTCGGCGCCGGTCAGCCGCATCGGCTCGGCCTCCCGGGCATCCTCGACGGCCGGCGCCTCCGGCATGTCGTTCTCGTACCGGGAGAGGTCGTAGCCCATGGTGTCGACCTCGTCGACCACCTCGACCTCGGTCACCGAGGTCGACGGCTCGGCCGCCGCGCCGCGCCGGCCCCGGCGGCGGCCGCCGCCCGAACCGGCCTCGCCGCCCGATCCGGGCGACCCGGACGATCCGGGCGACCCGGACGAGGCCATGGCCTTGACCTTGTCGCCGGCGCCGCCGCGACCCTTCTCCGGGACCGGCTCGGTGTGGATGATCACACCGCGGCCCTTGCAGCAGTCACAGGTCTCGCTGAACGCCTCCAGCAGCCCGGCGCCGATCCGCTTGCGGGTCATCTGCACCAGGCCCAGCGAGGTGATCTCGGTGACCTGGTGCTTGGTGCGGTCCCGGCCCAGGCACTCGGTCAGCCGGCGCAGCACCAGCTCCCGGTTCGACTCCAGCACCATGTCGATGAAGTCGATCACGATGATGCCGCCGAGGTCCCGCAGCCGCAGCTGCCGGACGATCTCCTCGGCCGCCTCCAGGTTGTTGCGGGTGACGGTCTCCTCGAGGTTGCCGCCCGCGCCGGTGTACTTACCGGTGTTGACGTCCACCACGGTCATCGCCTCGGTGCGGTCGATCACCAGGTGGCCGCCGGAAGGCAGGAAGACCTTGCGGTCCAGCCCCTTGAGGATCTGCTCGTCGATGCGGTGCTCGGCGAACACGTCCGCCGTGCCGGTGTGCCGGCGCAGCCGGGCCACCAGGTCCGGGGACACCTGGCCGAGATAGGACTCCACCATCCCGTACGCGGCGTCGCCCTCCACGACCAGATCCCGGAAGTCCTCGTTGAACAGGTCCCGGACCACCCGGATCACCAGGTCGGGCTCCTCGGACAGCGGCGTCGGGGCGCCTCCGGCCGCGGCCTTGGCCTGGATGTCCTCCCACTGGGACTGCAACCGCTTGATGTCCCGGGCCAGCTCGTCCTCGCTGGCGCCCTCGGCGGCGGTCCGCACGATGACCCCGGCGCCGTCCGGCACCAGCTTCTTGAGGATGTCCCGCAGCCGCTTCCGCTCGGTGTCCGGCAGCTTGCGGCTGATCCCCGAGGCGTTGCCGTGCGGCACGTACACGAGGTGGCGCCCGGAGAGCGCGATGTGGCTGGTCAGCCGCGCGCCCTTGTGCCCGATCGGGTCCTTGGTGACCTGCACCAGCACCGAGTCGCCGGACTTGAGCGCCTGCTCGATCGAGCGGGCCCGGCCCTCCAGGCCGGTGGTGTCCCAGTTCACCTCGCCGGCGTACAGCACGGCGTTGCGGCCCCGGCCGATGTCGACGAACGCCGCCTCCATGCTGGGCAGCACGTTCTGGACCTTGCCGAGGTAGACGTTGCCGGCCATGGTCCCGGACGAGTTGCGGCTGACGTAGTGCTCCACCAGCACCCCGTCCTCGAGGACCGCGATCTGGGTGCGGTCACCGCGCTGGCGTACCACCATCACCCGATCCACCGCCTCGCGGCGGGCCAGGAATTCGGACTCGCTCAGGATCGGCGGCCGGGTCCGGCGCTGCTCCCGCCCGTCCCGGCGGCGCTGCCGCTTGGCCTCGAGCCGGGTGGAGCCCGAGACGCCCTGAACTTCGTCGACGGCCTTACGCGGTTCGCGGATCCGCACGACCGTCGGCACGCCGTCGTCGACGCCGCCCTCGGCATCCCCGGCGCCCTTGCGCCGCCGCCGGCGCCGGCGCCGGGTCAGCGGCTCGCCGCCCTCGCCATCCTCGTCGGTTTCGGCGTCGGCCTCGGCGTCGGTGTCGGCCTCGGCCGGCTCCTCGACGTCGTCCGCGGCCTCGTCGGCCGGTCCCTTGCCCCGACCACGACCGCGCCGGCCCCGCCGGCGCCGCCGGCGGGCACCGGCCTCGTCGTCCTCGTCGTCGTCCTCGTCCTCGACCTGCTCCTCGGCGAGCGGCTCGGCCACCACGGGCTCCTCGGCCGCCGGCTCCGGCGCCTCGGCCCGGCCGCGCCGCCGCCGGCGACGTCCGGACTCGGCGCCCTCGGCCGGCTCGCCCTCGGCCGGTTCGGTCCCGGCAGGCTGCTCGGCCGGGGCGGCCGGCGTGGCCGCGGGCGCCTCCGCGGGGGTCGTGGCGGCCGACGGCGCCACCGCGTCCGGCTCGGGGGGCATGAAGAGGACGGCCGGCGCAGACGGCGCGGAACGGCGCCGCCGGCCGGCACGGCCGGTGGTCGGCTCGGCCTCCGGTTCGGTGGCCGGTTCCGCCGCCTGCGTACCGAGGTCGGCCGCGCCGGCGGCCGTCGCGGGGCCGGCGCCGGCCGGCAGGACCGACGATGCGGCCGGGAGCTCGGCGTCGTCGGCGGCGGAAGAGTCGGGCCGCTGCTCGGCAGCGCCGAACGCGAGCTCCGGCTGCGTCCCCGCGGTGCCGCCGGACCGGTGCTCGCCGCCCGCCCCCGACGCCGGCAGCTCACCGGTGGAACCGCCGGGCGCTCCGGTCAGGGATCGATCGGCGGACCCGGTCCGCTCCTCAGCGTCGGTCGTGGCCGCCTGGGCCTCGGCGGCGGCCGGCGTCGCCTTGCGGCGGCGGCTCCGGGTCGCCTTGACGGGCGGCGCGGCCGCGACCTCGGCGCCGCCGGCTGAGCCGGCGGGCTGGTCCGACGCCGCGCCGGACTGGTCGGACACCATGCCGGATTGGTCCGGCGCCACGTCGGGCTGGTCCGCGCCAGCGGGCTGGCGCGCCGGCGCGGCGGGCTCGTCCGGCAGGCGGGCGGGCTGGTCCGGGGCCGATCCGGCGTCGGACCCGGCGGCCGGTTCGCCGCCGGGAGCGGCCTTGCGGGCCGTCGTGGCCTTACGGCGCCGGCGGGCGGTGGCCGGCGCGGGGGTGGACTCGCCGGCCGTCGGGGTGACCACCTCGGCCTCGGGCGCCTCGCCGCTGATCGTGCCGGCCTCGCTCGGCGCCTCGACCGGGAGCTCCACCTGGGCCTGCCCGGTCGCCTTGGTGGCCGGGCGGCGACGCGTGGTCCGGGCCCGGCGGGCCGGCGCGGGCCCATCGGTGGAGCCGGCCGGCACATCACCGGCGGAACCGGTCACGGCCTCACCGGCGGAACCGGTCAGCGCGGCCTCACCGGCGGAACCGGTCGGCGCGGCCTCACCGGCGGAACCGGTCGGCGCGGCGGAGCTGCCGACGTTGGTATCGGTGGTGCCGGTCGGCTGCTCGCCGGACCGTTCACCGCCCGCTGGTTCGTTGTCGGGCATAGGAACGTCTCCAGTTCTGGCGTCCCCGGGCGCGGGTGAGCGCTGCCACGCAGGGTCGCCGCAAGGTTGTATCGGTGGCGCCGTCGAGGTGCACGGGACCGCCGAAGTCTGGCTTCCTGGGCACTGACCGCGGCGGGTCAGTGTTCAGCGATGGTTGCCCTGTCGCGGTCCGCGTCCAACGGATCCACGAGGTCGGCCTGCGCGGTCAGCGTGCCCTGCGCCAGCCGGGTCGCGCGAGGCGGCGCCGGCGGCTCCAGGTCGGCCACCACGCGGAGGCCGGACAGGACGTCATCGGGTCGTACGGTAGGAGTGACCTGCCGTACCACCAGCCCAAGTATCGCACACGGCACGCCCGTGACCTCGGAAGGAGTCTCGTTCTCCTCGATCACATCGATGCTTATCACCGCACCGCGCGTGTCGAAGGTCCGGCGTCCCTGCTTGGTCAGCCGTTCGACAGGTACCTCCGCCGCCGACCGGAACTTTTCCACCGCGGCGCGCAGCGCGGCGGGCGGCACACCGGGGAGCTCCACCCGCCATCGCGAGGCCTCGATGCGCTCGGCCAGGCTCCCCCCGGTCGCCTCGACGGCGTCCAGCACGTCCAGCCCCGGGGACAGGGCCGCGTCGAGCGCCGCCCGCAGCTCCGCCGGGTCGACCTGGGCCCGCAGCCCGATCTCCAGGTATTCCGCCTCGCTGGCCACTCCGGTCGGCGCGGCGCTGGCGTACGAGATCTTGGGGTGCGGGGTGAAGCCCTGGGAGAACGCGATGGGCACGCCGGCGCGCCGCAACGCCCGTTCGAAGGCGCGGGCAAAGTCGCGGTGCGAGGTGAACCGCAGCGGCCCGCGCTTGGCGTACCGGATCCGGATGCGCTGCACGACGGGCGCCTGGCCGCCCTCGGGCTGGTTTTTCCTGCTGATCGTGGTGCTCCTCGTCAGTGATGACCGCGCCGGCCGCGGCCGGCGCACCCGCCGGGCGGCCCGGGCCGGCAGGTCAGGACGGTACGCGCAGGCCGTTACCGCTCACCGGGGTGAGCGGGAGCAGCTTCCGCCCGGTCGGGCCGATCTGGATCTCGGTGTCCATCGACGGACAGACGCCGCAGTCGAAGCACGGGGTCCACCGGCAGTCGTCCTGCTCGTACTCGGACATCGAGTCCTGCCAGTCCTGCCAGAGCCAGTCCTTGTCCAGCCCCGAGTCCAGGTGGTCCCACGGCAGGACCTCCAGCTCGTCCCGCTCCCGGGTGGTGAACCAGTCCAGGTCCACCCCGTACGCGGGCAGCACCTCGGCCGCGGCGTCCACCCAGCGCCGGTAGGAGAAGTGCTCGCTCCACCCGTCGAACCGGCCGCCGTTCTCCCAGACCCGCCGGATCACCGCGCCGACCCGCCGGTCGCCGCGGGAGAGCAGGCCCTCGATCAGTGACGGCTCGCCGTCGTGGTAGCGGTAGCCGATGGCCCGGCCCAGCGACCGGTCGCTGTTGATCTCCTGCTTGAGCAGCTTGAGCCGGTGGTCGATGACCTCGGGACGCGCCATGGCCGCCCACTGGAACGGCGTGTGCGGCTTCGGCACGAACCCGCCGATCGACACCGTGCACCGGATGTCCCTGGACCCGGTCGCCGCACGACCCGCCCGGATCACCTCGTGGGCCATCTGGGCGATCTCGAGGACGTCCTCGTCGGTCTCGGTGGGCAGCCCGCACATGAAGTAGAGCTTCACCTGCCGCCAGCCGTTCGTGTACGCGGTGACGACCGTGCGGATCAGGTCCTCCTTGGAGACCATCTTGTTGATCACCTTGCGGATCCGCTCCGAGCCGCCCTCCGGGGCGAAGGTCAGCCCGGTCCGGCGGCCGTTGCGGGACAGCTCCTGCGCCAGGTCGATATTGAAGGCGTCCACCCGGGTCGACGGCAGCGACAGCGAGACGTTGGTGCCGGCGTACTGCTCGGCCAGGCCGGAGCACATGTCGCCGATCTCGCTGTGGTCGGCCGAGGAGAGCGACAGGAGGCCGACCTCGGAGAAGCCGGAGAACTCCAGGCCCTCGGCCACCATCTGCCCGACCGTGGTGATGGACCGCTCCCGCACCGGCCGGGTGATCATGCCGGCCTGGCAGAACCGGCAACCCCGGGTGCAGCCCCGGAAGATCTCCACGGCGTACCGCTCGTGCACCGTCTCGGCCAGCGGCACCAGCGGCTTCTTCGGGTACGGCCAGGCGTCCAGGTCCATGGTGGTGCGCTTGTGGACCCGGAACGGGACGTCCGGCCGGTTGGGCACGACGCGCTGGATCCGGCCGTCGGGCAGGTAGTCCACGTCATAGAAGCGCGGCACGTACACGCTCTCGGTGCGCGCGAGCCGCAGCAGCAGCTCGTCCCGGCCGCCGGGCGAACCCTCGGCCTTCCAGGCCCGGACGATCTCGGTGATCTCCAGTACGGCCTCCTCGCCGTCGCCGAGCACGGCGGCGTCGAGGAAGTCTGCGATCGGTTCCGGGTTGAACGCCGCGTGCCCGCCGGCCACCACCACCGGGTGCTCGTCGCCGCGGTCGGCGGCCAGCAGCGGGATGCCGGCCAGGTCGATGGCGGTGAGCAGGTTCGTGTAGCCCAGCTCCGTGGAGAACGAGACGCCGAACACGTCGAAGTCGCGCACCGGGCGGTGCGCGTCGACCGTGAACTGCGGCACGCCGTGGGCGCGCATCAGCGCCTCCAGATCCGGCCAGACCGCGTACGTCCGCTCGGCCAGCACGTCGGGCTGCTCGTTCAGCACCTCGTACAGGATCTGCACGCCCTGGTTGGGCAGGCCGACCTCGTACGCGTCCGGATACATCAGCGCCCAGCGCACGGCCGCGGAGGCCCAGTCCTTGACCACGGCGCCCAGCTCGCCGCCCACGTACTGGATCGGCTTGCTGACCCGCGGAAGCAGCGGCTCAAGCTGGGGCCAGACGGAGTTGGCCGCGGAGGGTGCCGCGGCGGCGGGTGCGACGCTCATGATGGCCAAGGGTACGCGCCACCCTGCCCCCCGAATCCGCCCCACTCCCGCCCCACCCCGTCCCTGCTCCCCGCCCCCCTCCCCGTCATCGCCACCCACTCCCCCGTCGATCTTGCAGATATGGCCCCTGATATGTGTTTTAGGCCCCGCTTTGTCGGGGCCACAAGTGCAAGATCGACGGGCGGACGGGCCGGTGGCCCCGGCGCGGGGCGTGGCCGGTGGCCGGCCGGTACTAACCTCGGAAGCCGCCGAGAGGAGATTGCCGCGATGCCGGAGCCGCAGCGGGGCGGGAGCGAGCCTATGCCCGCGCCCGGACCGGAGGGCCCGGCGCGCCCGCCGGACGCCGCGCCGGGCCGGTCCGCCTCCGACCCGGCCGCACCGACGGCCCCCGAGCCCGGGCCCCATGACGCGCCGCCGGAGCGGGGCGCCGCCGATCCGGTTACGCCGGCCGCCCGCGGGCCCGGACCCGACGCCCCGCCGGAGTCGAACGCCGCTGACCAGCCGGCGCCGAGGGATACCGCAGCCGAGCCGGACGCCGCAGCCCGAACCGCAGCGAGCGGCTCCACGTCGGAGCGGCCCAACGAGGCCAACCCGGCGGCCCGGTCCGCGGCGGCGCCCGACCGGTCCGACGGCGCCGTACCGACCGCAGCCCGGCCCGAGGCGGCGCCCGACCGGTCCGCGGCGGCGCCAGGTCCGTCCGACGGCGCCGGACCGACCGGTGCCGGGGCGAACCGCTCCGAGCCGGGCGACACCGAACCAACGGGCACAGAACGGCGAGGAGCCGAAGCCGCCGGCGCGACCGGCAGCGGCGAACCAGCCGGCGCGGCCGGTGCGGGTGGCGCCGGCACCGAGGTGGTCCGGCCGCGCTGGACGGGCTCGGCCGCGGTCCCGCTGCCATCGCGGCGGCGGCGGCGCTGGCTGGAGAGCGCCGAGTTCCCGCAGCAGCCGCCGGAGCGTCCCAACCCGACGCTGGAGCTGCCGCCCGAGGAACGCGCCGAGTTGGAGAACCGGGAACCGGTGGACCCGTGGGCGGACGCCGACCCGTACACGGGGCTGCCGGAACCGTGGGACGCCGACTTCGCGCCGCCGCTGCCGGCCACCCGCCCGTACTCCGCGCCGCCGGCGCCGCACCAGCCGCCCCCGCACGCGCCCTGGCCCGCGACGCAGGCCGGCCCGCCCCCGCACGCGCCCTGGCCCGCGACGCAGGCCGGCCCGCCCCCGCACGCGCCCTGGCCCGCGACGCAGGCCGGCCCGCCCCCG
>NZ_JBHLUE010000005.1:0-161665 GCF_042434095.1 Plantactinospora siamensis | reverse complement strand
AATCGCCTTATCCCAGCCCGAATCACCAACGGTGTACCAAAAATGCTGCAACGAATCACCCACACCACGCTCATACACATGATGCTGACCATCACCAAAATACGAACGACCACTGGACAACGAAACATCGACCATGCCCGTTTCAACAATGTTGGTGTACCGAGCCGGCGTGTAGAGACTGGCGTAGCTGCTGGACCAACTGTCCTGGACGGTGTCACGGCTTCCGGTCTGCTCGATGACGACCGGCTGGGTATGCGCCGAGTCGGCCCACTCGACGAACAGCGCGACGTGGTTCTCGGCCGGATCGCCAGTGTGCCGCAAAAGAGCGTCACCGGGCTGGAGCGAGGACCGGGTGATCGGATACGACTGCAAGTCCAGGTTACCGGTCCAGTACGAACTCCCGGAGCCGCCGAGGCCCCAGGCCATCGAGACGAATCCGGAGCAGTCGGTGCGGTAGTCGCCGTAGCTGTTGCGGTAGCACCGCTCCTGGCTGTACGGGATACCCACGCTCAACCAACTCCGGGCGCGGGTGAGCACCTCGTTGCGGGTGAGGTGCCGGTCCGTGCCGTTGTCGCCGCAGGGAGTCGGGGTCGTGGTGACTGTGGCGAGGGTGGTGCTGCCGGTCAGCGGCGGCAGACCTGGGTACGACGGCAGGGGCGGGTCGGCCGGCGTGGCCGTCAGGACTGCGGCAGTCGCGGGCGACATCGCCTGCGGCGCGGCGAATAGAGCCAGCGTGACGACCAGCCCGACCGCCAGTCTTCGTACGAGTCGAACGTACATCTACTGTGGTTCCTCCCCATCGGTGCGAGCGCCGCCGCGCCCGCCATACACGGAGTCTGCGGCCCGCGACTCCTCGTTCACTGGAGGACAGAAACCCGTACCCCACCCGTACTAGGCTGCATGCCGAACGGATCACAAACGGGCGGGAGTCCATAGTGGAGGATGCAGGCGGTCTTGGCCGATTGATCCGTCAATGGCGGCAGGATCGTGGTCTCAGCCAGCGGGAGCTGGCCGGTCGAGCGGGACTGAGCCTTGGCGCGATCCGCGATCTGGAGCAGGACCGCAGCAACCGTCCACGCGTGCGGTCGAGCGAAGCTCTCGCCGACGCGCTGGAGCTGAGCAATGCGGATCGCGGCCGCCTGCGCCAGCTGGCACTCCGTCGGCTCCCCGAGCCGCCCGCGCGACCCGGACCCGTACGGATCTCCATCTTAGGCCCGCTCGCCGTCGAATCCCCATCGGGACCGATTGATGTCGGCTCGGGACGCCACCGGGTCGTCCTGGCGCGGCTCGCGATGACGCCCTACCATCCGGTCAGCCGCGAGGAACTGATCGAGGTGCTGTGGCCGGAGGGGGCACCGCCTTCCGCCGCGAACGTTCTGCAGACGCATGTCAGCCGCATACGCCGGATTCTCGAACCGCGACCGGGCAACGGCGCCGCGACGCTGTCCTGGACGCCGGGTGGTTACCAGCTGCGGATGGACGAGAACAGTCTCGACGTGGTCGACTATCGCAACCAGTTCGCGGCGTGGCGGCGGTCGTCGTCGAATCCACAGCGAGCGTTCGACCTGCTTCAGTCGGCCCTTGATCTCTGGCGCGGGCAACGGGCCGCGGAAGACATCCCGGAGCTGCAGGAACATCACCTGGTCACTGCATTCACCGACGATCTAATCGAGAGCACGATCCAGCTGGCCCTCCTCGGTCTCGCGGTGCAGCGTCTGCCGGAAGTGCTGCCGCGGCTACGTCGCCTGGCCGCTCGTCATCGCTGGCATGAGCCCCTGCACGCGCAGTTGGTAGTCACGCTCGCCGCGTTGGGCCAGCAGGCCGCGGCACTTGACGTGTACGAGGAAATCAAGCGGCGCTTAGCGGAGGAGCTGGCCATTGAGCCCGGCGCCGCGCTGGTGGCCGCGCGGCAGGCCGTGCTGGCAGGGCGCTGGGAGCACCATCCGCGTGCCCGCGAAGACCGCCCGCGCACCCCATGGGAGGCCCCGGCACCACCCGCCGACTTCATCGGGCGCGCTGAGCAGTTGCGTACTCTCCAGAGCCTGTTTCGATCCGCGCTGCGCAACGCGGGGGCCGCCCGGCAGGTCACCTGTGTTCTCTCCGGCATGCCCGGGGTGGGCAAGACCAGCCTGGCACTGCGGGCCGCCGAAAGCCTGCGCGACGACTTCCCAGATGGGCAGCTCTACATCGACCTGCGTGGAGCCGAGCGCAAGCCGGCCAGCGTCCTGACCGTATTGGCCCGACTCCTGCGCGGCCTCGGCATGGCCGGTCATGCCATCCCGATTGAGGTTGATGAGGCATGCGCCCTGTATCGCACGCTACTGGCCGAGCGGCAGGTCCTGGTAATCTTGGACAACGCCCGCGATGCTGATCAGCTCCGCATGTTGCTGCCGGGTGGCGGCGGCAGCGCGGCCCTGATCACCAGCCGGCAGCACTGCGCCGACCTACCTGGCGCCGTGAACCTCCATCTGCCGGTTCTGCCGTTGGCGGAGGCCGTCGACATGCTGGGCGGCCGGTTCAAGTCGGCATGGACAGCTGCGGATTGGAAGGCGGCGACAGCGCTCGCCGAGGCGTGCGGTCGCCTCCCGGTCGCACTCCGAGTGATCGCGAGCCGGCTCGCGGGGCGCCCGAGGCGCACACCGGTGGAACTCCTTCGTTCGCTGGCCGATGGCCGACCACCGGCGGGCAATGCGGCAGACGCCGCCTTCGATCTGAGCTACCGAGAGTTGCTGCCCGGGGCGTCGCGGCTATTCCGGTCGGCGGCGCGGTTGCCGGGCGCGGCCTTCTCGTGCGGGGCCGCGGCGGCCCTCATCGCTACGGACGCCGACGCAACCGGACGGATACTGGACGGTCTGGTTGCGGAGAACATGCTGGAAACGGCCGGTCCCGACAGATACCGCTACCACGATCTTCTCCGCCGCTACGCGCTCGAAGTCGGAGCGGTGTACGACGACGCCAGCGAGTCGGCGGCTCTGCTCCGGGTCGCCGACTGGTATCTCACCCGCACCGCAGCCGCAATTCGGCTTGTCTATCCCGCGATGGTGCGGTTGCCCACCGAGGTCGACGTGACGGTCATGTGCTTTCCTGACGTCACCACCGCGACCGCCTGGCTGGACGAGGAGGTGGGAAATCTCGTAGCGCTCATTGAAGCGCTTGCCGGTGACCTACATCGAGCGAGGGCATGGCAACTCGCCGATCAGCTACGCGGCTACTTTTTCGTACGGCGGGACGCCATTCCCTGGTTGGCAACCGGCACGGCCGGCTTGATGGCGGCCGAGGCCGCCGACGATCGCATGGCGCAAGCTGCCATGTACCAGACCATCGGCCAAGCACATTGGTCGGTGGGCCGGCATCGGGAAGCGCTGGAGGCGTACCGGTCGGGCGTGGCCGCAGCGCGCGACAGCGGCTGGCTGATCGGCGAGGCGTATCTGTTGCACAATCTCGGGCTGGTGCATGCCGAGCTCGGCATGACGGACGATGCCCACCAGCTTTACCAGCACGTCCTTGGCGTAGGTGGGGGAAGCGAGTTCGCACACATCCGGGCCGTCACCCTCAACGACCTGGGTGTGATGTGTACCGAACAGGGCCGGCTGCGCGATGCCGTCGAACACTTCCGGGCCGCCATGGACATCAACAGCGAAGAGGCGCGGCTACCTTCCGCCATGGCGAACTGCTCCAACCTCGGCATGGCACTACGCCAGCTTGAGGAGTTCGACTCAGCGCACGAGCACCTCACGCGGGCCCTCGCTTACTACCAGGAGACAAACAACAAGGACGGGCAGATGTCCTCCCTTGACGAGCTAAGTCAGCTGTATCAACAGCAGGCCGAGTGGAGCGCCGGCGTCGACGCCGCCGCACACGCCTTGCGGATCGCCGAGCACCTGGCAAATCCGAAGGCGGTCGCGGGGGTGTTGAACACGCTCGGATCCGCGCTGCTCGGGGCGCGCGCGGTCACCGAGGCGCGGGCGCGTTTCCGCGAAGCGCTGGAGCTGAGCCGTGATCACGGGTATCAGTACTTCGCCGCCCAAGCCGGCATCGGAGCGGCAAACGTGCTGCTCAAGCTGGGTGCGATCGACGAGGCGCGGGATACCGCCACCGAGGCTCTCGAGATCGCGCGCCGGAAGGACTACCGCATCTTGGCCGGCGATGCGCTGACGACGTTGGCCAGGACGGGACTCGCCGCCGGCGACCCGCACGCGGCGGCCGATCAGTGCGGTGCCGCACTTGTCTTCTATCGATTAACGGGAGTACCTGGCCGCCTTCGCGAGCTGGACCTGTTGACACGCGAAATCGACATTGCCCTGCAGCACGATGATCCCTCGGTAACGCGGTGACCTCATGCGCAGCGAGCTCAGACGCCGCGACGACGACCGGTACGTCGAGCGGGCAGCCCCCGACTACCTTCCGCAGAATGTCCGCTCCTCCTCCAGCTCCCGGACGCGCCGCGTTCTCGTCCTCCACCGATCCCGCCGCCGGCACCGCAGGCCGCCCATGGCGCCCGACGCTAATCATCAGCGCGGACCCAACTGCGCAACGTCTCCGATTGCACCCGAGGTCTTCGGAGATTTGCGCGATCGTCGCCGACCGAGATGCCAACGCCGGCTGAAAGTTCCCCACGACCACGCCCGGCCAGCCAACCGTCGAGCGCCGCCGCTGAATCGACGGCAACGCAGTTCGCTGGGATGACCCGGTGGCACGAGGCCCACCGCAGCCGAAACGATTCGATTGGCAGGGAGCCATGCCAGCGGTCCCAGCGCGCTGGTGCTATTGACGAAGGACGTCATCGGCCATCAACTTCAGAACTTTGACGTGCCCGATGGTCAGCTTGCGGTGGGCCGGCTCCTGGTGAACCGCCAGGCTGGCGGTGGCCGCCGGCACGAGACCGGTGCGCAGCGCGTCGAGCACCTCCCGTCGCCCCGGCGCGGACAACTCCGAAACCATGACGGCGCCCAGGTTGTGCTCCATGACCTGCCGCAGCTCCTGCCGGGTCGGCTCGTCCCCGACGGTGCCCAGCAGGAACTCGATGACCCACTCGAACAGACCCCAGCTGGCCGTCCAGCCGTATTCGTCGGAGACGAAGATGGTGCTAGCCATCAGCCCTCACGATCAAGACGTTCGGGCCGAGCGGTGCGATGAACTTCCGGACCTGCTCGGGGGTGAACTGGGCGACGCCGACCGGCCGAAACGCGCCTTGAGCAGGTGGTCAGGAGTCTGGGTCTGCAACGTGAGCCACTGCCTCTCAAAAAAATCGGCCGGGAAGTTGCCGACCGCATGGTAGCCGGTCGCGGTGATCACGCTTGGCAACCTTGTCATCTCTTTGTAACCGGCGGACCAGTCACGGTGCTCGCGATGGGATGCACTCATGTTCTGGTGAAGCCGAGTGCCCGGTATCCGGGCATGCGACGTGGGAGTGAGGCGGCGAGGATGGGTGTGGCTGGGTCGTGGTAGTCGTGGACCTCGGCGAGGTCCTTGCGGTGCCTCAACCTGTGCACCAGTACCGGCCACAGATAGTGCACCGCTGCTGGATCGGCGAACTTCGCCAACCACCCTGCCCCGTGATTGCGGTTCAGTCCGCGATGAATCGCCTCGGTGTCGAGTCGGATCAAGTCTGCCGTGGCGACTGCCTTGATCGTCCGGGGAACACCTGAGCTCACGGCGAGAGTTTCCCATGCGACAACGAGCCTCACGACACGCCGATCCCGGGCCGCCCGTTCCCGGAGCGGCCAGGACGAAGGTCAATGCAGACCGACAGGCCCAGGGCCATCAGAAGATCGTCGGGCAATGGCTCATCCGGCCCCGTCGAACGCCGGCAGCGGATAGGCCCCCGCCGGCAGGGTGCTACACCGGCCGTCGGGGGCCGGCTTTCGTCAGCGTTGGCCGAGTAGTTGTGCGGCGAGCTGGTTGGTGGGCTGGTCGGGTCCGCTGTCGAGGTCGGCGAGGGCGCTCGTCAGTGCGCGGAGCACGGTGGTGATGCCGTCGGTGTCGCCCAGGGCGTGGCGGGCGCGCATGGCGGCCCGGTAGAGCTCTTCGTTGTAGCGGTCCAGCCGGATGGCCTTGTCGAGCAGGTCGGAGGCGGCCTGCGGGTCGGTGGCGAGGAGGTCTTCGGCCAGCAGCAGGTGGGCTTCGGTGGCCCAGCGGCGGACTTTTTCGCGGTAGGGTTCGATCCATTCGTAGTCGCAGCCGTCTGCCAGGGGTGCGGTGTAGAGGTCGCAGGCTTCGCGGAGCAGCTCGGTGCGGGCGGGCGTGGACGCGAGCCGGGCGCGGGTGAGCAGGTCGCGTAGCTGCCAGAGGTCGACCTGCACCGTGCCTGGGTGGAGGCGGTAGCGGCCGACGGCGCCGCGGCGCAGGAGGTATCCGCCGGGCAGCGGCCCGCCGGCGCGGCCAAGGACGTGCCGCAGGTTGGAGGCGTTGGTGTGGACCTGCTGTTTGGCCTGCCGGATCCGGGCGTCGGGCAGGAGGTATTCGGCGATGGTGTCGGTGTCGGCGCCGTCGGGGTGGCAGGCGAGGAAGACGGCCAGCTCGGCGGCCTTGCCGCGCAGTGGGCGACCGGGCAGGTGAACGTCGGGAATGCTCGGCGGCCCGAGGACCTGCAGCCGGACCGTGGCGTGGCCGTCCGGGTCCGCGGTTTCGGGAACAACGTCGACCTGCTGTGGCGCGGGTGCGGGTTGGGCGGCCTCGTCGGGTGCGGGCTGTTCAGCCTCCGACTCGGGGGGTGGGGCCGGCCTGGGTTCGGGTGGTTCCCCGGTGTCGGCTTCGCGGAGGGTGGCGAGGATCGCCACCGCGGTGTCGACGTCGAGCAGCGCGGCCGGATCTCCGAGGATGCCGGCGGCGCTGCCGTCCGGCAGCTGGGTGTGGCCATCGGCCGTGACCGTGAGGGTGGGACCGTCCGGCCAGGGTCCGAGGAGGATGGCCCGTACGCCGTGGGCGGCGCCCAGCCGCAGCGCGACCCGGAGCCGGTCGGTGTGCTCGGCGGCTGGAGCGGGCGCGATGAGCACCAGCGGCGGTGATCCGTCGGGCTGGGGTGAGCCGTCGAGGTCCGTGCTGGCGTGTTCGTCGGCGGTGCGGGCGCGGTGCAGGATGTGCGTGTCGAGCAGGGTCATCGTCTCGTCGAGGGTGTCGGTGAGGTGCAGCCGTGGCCAGGGATCGACGGTCGCACCGTCGAGCAGAGCAGCGAGGGTGGCCCGGTCGAGGATGACGTCACCGCGCTGTTGTGGGTGGCTGGGGCTGCCGGCGGCGAGGGCTGTGGTGAGGACGCCTCGGGCGGCGGCGTTCGCGCCGGGTCCGGTCAGTCCGAGGCCACCCGGGGGTGGGAGCGGCAGGTCGGGCACGTCCGTGGCCTGGGCGGTGAGGTCGCCCTGGGCGGCGGTGTCGGGGTTGCGCCTGACCTGGCGGTGCATCTCGACCACCGGGGCGGTTAGCTCCGGCAGGTCGCCCGTGTGAGCGGTGTGCCGGCGTCGCCGGTGCAGCCACACCCGCGCCACGGCGGCGGCGAGGGCGGCAGCGAGGGCCCACGGGATGAGGCTCCCGCCGGGCAGCCGGACGCCGTCGCTGTCAGACCGGGCGTGGTCGTCGCTCGACGGCCGCTCGGCCGGCGCGGTCGACGATGGCTCATCTGCCAGTGGTGGCACTGGTGCGCTGGGCAACGCCGCGTCGGGCGTGGGAACGGGCGGCGGCTCCGGTGCGGGCCGCCGTGGCGGTGGGATGGTCCGGTGGCGGGGCGGTACCGGGCGGGCGGTCGCCGGTGGGGTGGCGTCGGCGGGCAGTCGAAGTTCCCAGCCGGGGTAGATGAGGTCGCAGTCGCGCAGCGTCCCACCGCCGGTGAAGTGCCGGTGCTTGTTGAGAGCGCAGATGTCGGGCCACCTGTCCGCTTCGCCGAGCCACTCCCGGGCCACCTTGGACAGGGTGTCGTGCCGCTGCACCACGTAGCTGTACTGGGTGTCGCCGACGACGATCAGCGCCGGGCCCTCCGCGACCGCCTGACTGGGCACGCTCACCGCCGTCGGCGGCGGGGTGGGCGCCACGGTGGGGCGGGCGGTGGCGGTGACGGCGAGGGCGGCGCTGCCGGCCAGGCCGAACATCAGCCGGTGCAACGGGGCGGGCAGCCGTAGCGCGGGGATCCGCCACCGGGTGAGCGTGCCGAGCAGGTCCGCGAGCAGGAGCAGGGCAAGGACGGCCCAGATCAGCCACAGCGCCCACACGGCCGCGCCGATCAGCGTCTGGTCGGTGAGCCGGTCCTCGAAGGTGCCGAACCAGTCGGTCACCTCCTTGGAGGTGGGGAGCCGATCTAGGGGGTTGCCGAACGCCTGCCACAGCAGCGCCGGCGGGCCGACCAGGAACACGACCGAGGTCACCAGCAGCCGCACCACCCGCACGGCGGCATTCAGCGTGCGGAACGTCGGCGGCCGGGACGGCGGGCCGGGCGGGTCGAACACGGTGGGCCGCTGTCCGTAGTCGGCGGCCTTCCGTGCCGCGTTCGGTGACTGCCGCGCCATCGCCCCTCCCCCCGCCGCCGACTCCGTCACTGTCCGCACTACCTGACCATGGCCGGCGCCTCCACCATCCGCACCAGGTTTCTCACCATACGCAAGCAGAAGATCACCGACACCGGTGGATGGTTGACGATCGACTCAGGGCGACCAGACTCGAGCCATGCCCAGCGGGGGAACCCATCTGAGCGTCGACATCGCCTCCGGCGACATCGCCGCCATGCTGTGGCGCCGCGACACCCTCGTCCCGGTCCTGCTCGACGGGCAGCCCACCATGCCGCACGGCATCTGGTACGACCCCGACCACCAGCAGCCGTACGTCGGAACAGCCGCCCAAACGGCGGCCGCCGCCCACCCGGACCGCTACCTGCCCGACCCGCTACAACGCCTCGGCGCCGGCACCCTCGACGGGCATCCTGACCCGGCCGACGTCGCCGCGACGCTGCTGCAGCACGTGGCCGCGCAGGCCGGAGCCCAGGCGGGCGACCCGGTCACCGCGCTCACCTTGGTCATCCCGCCCGCCTGGGGTCCACGCCGCCGCGACCTGCTCACCGACGCCGCCAGCCGCGCCGGTCTGCCGGCCCCGGTCATGGTCACCGCACCGGCCGCCCTCGCCGCCACCGGCGACCCGCCGCCCGCCGGATCGTGCGTGCTGGTGTGCCAGACCGACATCCACCCGCCCTGCCTCACCGTCCTGCAAACCGGCGACACCGGCTACCGGGAACTGGCCACCACCACACCCGCGACCACCGACCTCGACCAGACCCTCGCCGAGCAGACCCTCACCGGCACAGCCGACCCCACCCTGCTGCAACGGCTCACCCAACCCACCACCCCCGAGGATCAGCACGCCGCCCGGGCCTACCGGCAGTCCGTCCGGCATGCCCGGAACCTGCTGGCCCACCAGGACCGCGCACCGGTCCTGCTCCCCCACCCTCACCCGCCGACGGTGGTCACCCGCGACGACCTGCACGCCGCCGCGCAACCCTTAACGAAACAGGTCGCCGCCGCGGTCGTGGACGTCCTCGACACCGCCGACGTCGCCCTCACCCAACTCGCCGCCGTCATCGTCCGGCAGGACACCGACCTGCCCGGCCTGGTCGACGCCATCGCCGCCACCGTCGGCGGCCAACCCACCGTCATCACCGGGCAGCCCTACGCCGCCGCCACCGGCGCCCTCCGCCTCACCAGCGGCCGAGGGCACAACGCGCCGACCGCGGCGGCGGCACAGCTGCCGCGTACCCGGGTACGGATCAGCGACCTGGCCGCCACCGCCATCATCGCCGCCTGCTCCATTGCCCTGCTGGTCCAGGCCACCCTCACCGCCACCGAATACCCCACCGACGTGCGCACCTCCCGGCCCCAACTCGGCGCCGCCGGCACCCTGGCCCTCCTCGCCGGCTACGCCGTCGCGCACCTGGCCCCCACCAACTGGCTCACCACCCCCGACCCCGGCACCGAAACCAGCACCGGCGCCCTGATCCGCCGCGCCTACCTCGGCGCCGCGTTCCTCGGCACCATCACCGCCGCCCTCTACGGCCTGGCCGTCGGCGCCCACTTCGGCTACTGGGTCTACGGGCCCTTCCTGCGCTGGATCCTCATCCCCGGCCTCCCCCTCGCCGGCTGCGCCGTCCTCATCGCGCTGACCGCACCCCGCATCAACGCCGACGGGCTCACCGACTGGCTGCGCCGCACCCGCCCACCCGTCCTACCCATCGCCCTGGCCACCGCCGGCATGCTGCTCATCCAATCCGGCCTCACCTACACCGCACCCGCCAACCTCACCAACAGCCCCGCCCTCGTCAGCACCATCGGCGCCGCGCTGCTCGGCATCGCCACCGCCTGGATCGCCACCACCAGCCGCCTCCTGCGCATCGCCACCGCCACCGTCCTCGGCCTCGGCTACGCCATCGTCGTCACCTGGCTCACCAGCCAAACCATGATCATCGGCTTCCTCATCGTCACCACCTGGTGGGCGCTCCGCCTCACCGCCCACACCCTGCGGCTCGCATTCCCCACCACCGGCGACGCCCTCCGCCGACTCATCCGCAACGCCACCAGGTAGCCCCCCTTCTTTGGTCGGTGTTCGGCAGCCGGGATTCGAACCCCTAACCCCAGCCTTGCAAAGATCAAGACTACTGTCGGTTCGAGTCGACTAACGTAGCTGACCTGCTCGGCTTGTCGGTTGCCGTCGCTCGTCACCCACGCCCGTCGGCTGGCTTGGCCGTACCGATGGCATACAGCCAAGCGCTCTCGCCCTTGCGTCCGCCCCCGCTTGGCTTCATGATCCGCTCACCGGGAACGTGAAGGAGGAGCACATGGGCACCTGGGATGACGGCCCGTTCGACAACGACAGCGCCGCCGACTGGTGCGGTGACCTCCACGATGCCGATCCGCCTGCCCGGCCGGCAATGGTTCGTGCTGCTCTGACAACGGCAGCACTGAATACCGGGTACCTCGACCATGACGACGCCGCCTCGGCCATCGCCGCAGCGGCCATCGTGGCGTCTCAGATGCCCGGCGGAGACCCGATAACCTCGCCGTACGCGCCGGACTTCCTGCTTGCTGGTGAATCCCTTGACTTGGACGACGACCTGCCACAGCTGGCGGTCGAAGCACTTGACCGGGTCCTCGGCGACGACTCGGAGTGGCGGAGCCTGTGGGGCGAGGCGGGAGCGAGTGAGTTCCCGCAGATCAACAAGCTCCGCGCGGTGCTGTCCGGTCCGCCCGAACTGCCCGGCCAGATCGCGATGCTTTAGGGAGCGCGCGCACGTACCGCTCCTCATGTCCTGCCGTCCCGCGCTCGTCACGCTGCCTCGGCCATCGATCGGGTGCTGGGCGAGGAGGGGACGGCGTGAGCCGCTTGGCTGTACGGATGGCTGTACTCGGAACGAGATCGATCAACGAAAGTGCTGGTGGAGCCGAGGGGACTCGAACCCCTAACCCCTGCCTTGCAAAGATCAAGGCTGCTGTCGGCCGCCGTCGGGCGCTGCCGCTGACCTGCTCGACCTGCCGGCTGTTGTCGCCTCTGGCTCCTGCCCGTCGGTTGGCTTGGCTGTACGGATGGCTGTACGCGCACTCGACGGACTTGATCGAGAAGCTGAGAAGATGCGGGCATGGTTGCTCCGGATGTGCCCCTCGCGGCGCTGGCGCGTCGCCACCTACCTGCTGCTGTCGCCGACGAGTGGATCGCGCTCATCCGACCTGCCCTGCACCTGCGACCCGCTGAGCCTGGAGAGCCCGAGATCGCTCGTTTGGGTGGCGTTCCCGCTCTGCCCGAGGACTTTACGTGGCCGCTATGGGAGGGGCGCGGGCCGTTGAGCTTTGTCGCGAGCATCGATTGCGGGCAGTTTCCCTCCGACGCGCTCGACATCGCTCTGCCAGCGGAGGGCATTCTCTTGTTCTTCTACCGTCACCCCAGGTGGGACGACGAAATGGTGATTGAGTCGTCCGCACCGGAGACTCAGGAAGGCGCTCGCGTCGTCTACCTACCGACAGGTATGCAGACCGCCGAACGAGAGCCGCCGGAGGGCGCCAATCTGTATCCCCTCGTTCGACTCGCCGCTGATGTCATCGCGAGCGGGCCGGACTGGGAACACCCAGCCCTCCGGGCCGCGCTCGACCGTGTCTCCGACGAAGACCAAGCGTTCATGGATGACCCGATGAACAGTGACCCGTTCCGGATGGCCATGGGCGAGCTCAGCCTGGAACTCGGCCCACAGCACCGGGTCGGAGGTTACGCAGACCCTATTCAGGGCTCGGTCGAGGTCGACGTCGCACGGGCGCAGCTCGGTGGCCGGGTGGCATACGACGATCCGGCCCTGCACCAGGAAGCGCAGCGGTGGACGCTGCTCGCCCAAATTGACAGCGACGACAACGCGGACATGGTGTGGGGTGATTGCGGAGCGTTGTACTGGCTCATCCGTCGCGATGATCTGACCGCCGAGCGATGGCAGGCGGCATCGTTTACCTGGCAGTGCTACTGAGAGCGGATCTCCTCGTCCGGCAGTCGTAGACCTTCCAGCCTCACGGGACGGGACAAGGTGGATCTGGGCCCGGTCTTCGCCGGCACCATCGGCACCGCGATGGAGCCGCGGAAGGTCAACCGGCGATTCGAGCAACTGGGGCGGCGGCTGTGAGCCGCTGCGGGTGCGCAGGTCAGGAGGGCGGATCGTGGGTGCGGCGCATGATCAGGCGACCCGATGGAGATCGCTGCCGTAGTCGAAGATGATCCCCTCAGCGCGCTCTGGCGCGGCCTACGTATTGGTGATCGCACGTGGTGAGGCCGCCGGTATCTGGTCTTTCGACCAAGAGACACCGTTGCGCAGACATCTTGGACAAGGTACGGGTTATCCGTCGCGCAGCAGAGCAAGGAGTTGACGGGTGAACGCGGTCGGATGGGTGGTGAAGCCGGCGTGCCCGCCGGGGAACGTCGTCACAGGCTCCCCGAGCCGCTCGGCCAACAGGACGGCGCACCGGTGCGGGAATGTGTTGCTGCTGGACACTCCGGCGGCAGGAAACACCGGAACCTGCAGCGCGGACAGGTCGGGCGTGAACTGGTCGAGCATCGGCGCCTCCCGGGTGAAGAAGAACAACGCGTTGCTTCTGGCTCGAACCGGGTCAACGACCGGAAACTGGGTGCCCGGCTCACGATCGTCGAGGTCCACCCCGAGGAGTGCCCGGAAGGACGCCATGGCCGCATCAGGGCCGCGCTCGCGCAGCTGGCCGATCAGGTCGCCGGGCAGCGCGGGCCGATCCGTCTCGGGCAGCAGTTGGACCAGTGGGGGCTCGTGGGCGATGAGGCGGTCGATCGCGGCGGGGTGACGGACGGCCAGGTCGAGCCCGATCACGGCACCGGTGCTGGTGCCGAACACAAGGGACGGTCCGCCGCCGATCGCGCCCAGTATCGCCGCCGCATCATCGCCGTGCGTCGCCACGGTGGGCACCATCGTCGGGCTGGCCATCGGGCTGCGGGCGTAACCGCGCCGGTCGTAGGTCACGACCGTGAACCGCTCGGCCAGCGCTGGTAGGAGCGCATCGAAACTGTTCGCGTCGCCGTGACCTCCGGACATCAGCAACAACACCTGACCGGACCCGCGGACCTGGTAGTACAGGCTGGCTCCGGGTACCGGCAGCATCGCCTCCGCGGTGATGATCATGGCTTCCCCTCCGGTTGGGGATGTACGACGGAGCGGATCGCGTCGTTGAACAGTGCCGGCAATCCAGTGACCGGGCCGTGATCGAGCCAGTACGCGATCGCCGCCCTGGCCGCGCCGAAGGCGGCGGCGGCGACCGTACGAGGGAGTAGGTCCCCGGGGCCGGTGCCCATCCGGTCGGCCAGTGCTGTCGCCAGAGACGTTTCACCGGCTTCGAACGCCTTGAGGTATTCGCCTCGCAGCGCCGGCGCCGACATGGCCAGCCGGACCTGGCGGAGCCACGACTCATCGAGTGCGCCGTCAAACCCGTACTGCTCAACGAACGCGGCCACCAGGGCGTCAGGCAGCGACTCGCGTGGCGGGCGACGGGACAGCCCGGCACCGACGGCCTCGGCCCGCTCGACGGCGACCAACATGATCGCCTCCTCCTTGCTGGCGAAATGATTGTGGAAGGTCCGTAACGCCACATCGGCGGCGGCCGCGATGTCCTCGATCCGGACGCTGCCCGGACCCCGTTCGACGGCCAACCGGAGCGCCACTCGACTCAGTTCCTGCCGGGTCGCCAACCGCCGCCGCTCATGGCGGGTCTGCCTGAATTCCACTCGACCAACGTAGCGCCGTAATGCAGTTCATGCAAGATTGCACGTTGTGCACGATCGCTCTTGAGCTGTCGTGATCAGATACCAGGCTGTGAGGTTGGACGAATGTCTGACGGGAGCCGCTGGGAGACGACCTGGACGCCGGGCTGTCGCGGGTGACGGCCACGCTTCAGGAGCGGACTTGCGGATCTGCTCGGCTGAGCTTCGGGGCCGCGATCCCACTGGCGTCAGGTGTCAGGTCCTCCGGCCTTCGACGCTGTGCGTCCGGGTCGTCCCGCAACCTGGACTGATCTGGGCCTTTACGTGGTGGAGCCGAGGGACTCGAACCGGGAACCTCCGGCAGGCCTCCCGTACCGGCGCTCTACCCGGCGTTTCCCCTACAGGGGACGTCCAGCCGGTCCGTTTGAGCTACTGCCGTCCCAGGGCCATGCATCGAGAGGTGGCGCTCGTTCCAGCACAGGACCGGGCCAGGGCCCGGCCGTGGGTTGCCGCCCACGGCCGGGCCGATGGGTTCAGGAGCCCCGTGCCCGGCGGCGGGCTGGTGGGATCGTGCGGGCGCCGGGCACGGGGCCGTTCATGGAGCCTTATCCGGCCGGTCGAATTCGCCGTTCTTCGCGCCCCTCATGAAGTCTTCCCATTCGACATCGTCGAAGACGAGAACCAGCCCGCCCTTGCCTCTACGAATGGAGACGGTATTCACGTTGTGCCGGACGAGGATGGAGGTTGAAAGCGCCGGGTCGGCCGACGACGATCTGAGCCATCTGCCCTCCAGGGCGGCTTCTGACAGGTACTGCTCCATAACGGTTCGCTCTCTTCTGGATTGAATAGCGGGAGTGGTCGTTCAGGGTTCGGCGCGGGGTCCGGCCGGGTCGCGTGGTCAGAGGGCGGGGTCCAGCCCTGCCAGTCACGTTCAAGCACGACTCGGGCCCTCTCGTGTCGAGGTGGGTCGCTGTTGAATCGCGTGGCGGTACTGCCTGATGACCAGGCGGGCCTTGAGGACCCGAGGGCATGTACCGCCGCTGCTGGGGCACGCGTTGCAGAGTTTGATCGTGTGGTACTCCAGCACGAACGTCGAGGCGATGATCTCCCACGGCGCGACTCCCGCAAGCCGCCCGGGCCGGTCCGGCCGGTCTGGCATCGCGACCGCGGTACTCACCGGCTGGTCCGCGCCGCCGCAGCCGCCCGCAGAACCGGCGCCCGGAACTCCGCGCCCAGGATCAGCAGCGCAGGCCGGGGATCCTCCGGCTTTGGCCGAGGCCTCGGTCTGGACGTGGCGTCTGCATCTGCCGACCGCCTCTCGGCGCCGAGCGCCGTCAGCACCCCGCTGCTGGCCGGCTCGACGGCCACCACGGGTCCGGGCCGATCGGACACGCCCGTCGCGGGGACAGGAACTCCCAACGCGGTGCTGATCTCACCGTCCCTGGGTTGGAACCAACGCCATCGCATACCCGACTCCTCACCCTGTGCCTGCTTGAGGGATCCGGAGGGCCCCAGCGCCGGAGACACATAACCGGGGACGGACCCTCCGGAGGCGCTGCGATATCCGCCCAAGGATTGCCAGCCAGGGTGATCCGCACATCGCCGCTTCCACATTGGCCGATGGGTGGCTATTCTCGGAAGAGAATGGGATCAGACAGAAGCGAGCAATTCTGACGCTGTACAGCCATGGGGAAACGCAAGCAAGATCTGGGAAAGGCTTGGGAATCCGATGGGAACCGGAAGCGAATTCCTCATAAGCGAACTCCGCGCAGCCCGCCAAGCCCGTGGCCTGACGCAGGGCGAGTTCGGCAAGCTGATCAACTATTCCGATACGCACGTCTCCGGAGTTGAGTGCAAGCAGCGCCCGGTCACCGCCGACTACGTCAAGGCCGTCGACAACGCCCTGCACACCGGCGGGGTGTACCTGCGGTTCTACGAGCGGCTCGGCGCTCCACAGTGGCTACAGAACTGGATCGAGTACGAGCAGCAGGCCGCCGCCCTGCGCTGGTTCGAACCCGCGTGGGTTCCAGCGGTCCTCCAGGTCGAAAGCTACGCCCGCGTTACCCTCGCAAGCGAACTGCTGCAACCGGAGGAGTTGGATCGGCTCGTGGCGGCCCGCCTCGCGCGCCGTGCTGTGCTCGACCGCGTCCCGTCGCCGATGCTCACGGTCCTGCTCGACCAGAACGCCGTCGGACGAGCCTCGGACGCCCAGCACAAGGCGATGGAAGAGCAGATGTGGCACCTCGTCCAGATGGCTGCCCGACCCAACGTCCAGATCCAGATCGTGCCGGAGCGCATAGGGATCTATACCGGACTGCAAGGGTCCTTCGTGCTCGCCGACATGCCCGACGCCCGCCGGCTGGCGTGCGTCGACAACCAGCTCCTGGCGCAAGTGACCGACCGGGCCGAGGACATTGGTACGCTCGAACAACGATGGGCGCGCATCGCAGGCGAAGCGCTCCCGCGTCCAGAGTCCCTAGACCTGATCAAGAGAGCGGCCGAGAAATGGAGCTGACCGGCGCCCAGTGGCGCAAGAGCACCCGCAGTGGCTCGAACGGCAACTGCGTGGAAGTCGCCGTCAACCTGGCCCAGGTGGTCGGCGTCCGGGACAGCAAGGACCCGCAGGGTCCCACGCTGGTCTTCAAGCCGGCCGTGTGGAAGGGCTTCGTAAGCAGCCTGAGGTAGGTAGTCGATCGCGAGCGTGGGCTGACCGAGTTGCTGGTAGCGCGCCCGCAGGGGCCCATCGCTGGCTGGTGCCGACGGTGATGCTTCCCGCCCTCTTCTCGGCAGGCTTGGAGCGCCTCTGGCCCTCTCGTGTCGAGATGGGTCGCTGTTGAATCGCGTGGCGGTACTGCCTGATGACCAGGCGGGCGGCCGGCGTCCGGGACAGCAAGGACCCGCAGGGTCCCGCGCTGGTCATCAGCCAGGGCTCCGGCAAAGTCCTGCGGTGTCCTCGGCCTGAGGTGGTTGGTGTAGACGCGTCCTTCTTGGTGGAGCAGGGCTGGCATGACCAGGTGACCAGCCGGGGTACCCGGCCTTCGCGTACGCGTTCAGAAGGTCATCGAAGTTCCTACGCCTGTTGACTGTCCACAGTCAGGCGGCCCCGTGTTGAAGGTTCCGCCAGTTCCCGCGCGTCCACCGAGCTGATCCAGGTGTGGAACTCGTCCGCCGATCGAATCAGCCGACCCGCGCCGCCGCGCAGCGCCACCGCGGCGATTCCCTGGGGTCCCACGTAGCGGTAGCACCGTTGTTGCCCGGGCACGGTCGACCGTGCTTACGCCATCGTGCTTGACACTCGATGTCAAGTACTTGACGATAGATGTCAAGTAGCGGAGGAGACAGCATGGCGCCAACCCACGAGGAACTGACCGCGCATCTCATCCGGTTGATCGATATCCGCCTGCTCGACCCCCTCGAAATCCTGGTCGACGGCCACGACGCCATCGACCCGCTGCGTGCTGTCATCCGAGAGCGGGCTCGATCCTGGGCCACCACGATCGTCAGCGGCGACGACCGGGCCGCCGTTGGCGTGATCATGCGCGCGATCTCCACCCTCTACCCGGGTGACGGACCGTTCGACCCACCCATTGACTGGTGGCGCAGCCCTTTCGGCCGGGCCGTCGCGCGCCGGCTCGGCCACCCGACCGCCGAATCCGTGTCGTACGCGGTGGCCGGCGCCATGCTCGGCATCACCCGCCAGGGCGTCCACGACCTGGTCTCCCGCGACAAGCTCGCCCGCCACCCCGAAGGCGGCGTGCGCTCCGCCTCCGTACGCGACCGACTGCTCAAAGAAGGAACCCGACGTGCCTGAGACCATCATCGACTCCGGGACCATACCCATCGCGATCCGCGACTTCGGCGGACCCGGACACCCGCTGCTGCTCCTGCACGGTGCCGGCGGCAACCTCGCCCAGATGACCACCCTCGCCGAGCACCTGCGCCCGACCCACCGGGTGGTCACCGTCGACCTGCGCGGTCACGGGCGGTCCGGCGACGGCCCGTGGAGCTGGGACGACGCACTGGCTGACCTGGCCGCCGTCACCGACCACCTCGGCCTCACCTCCCCGGCAGTGGTCGGTGTCTCCCTCGGCGGCATGCTCGCCACCCTCTGGGCACAGCGTCACCCCGAGTGCCCCGGTGCTGTCAGCCTTGACGGCAATCCGCCGCTGAACCGTGCCGACCAACTCGCCGGATTGGATCCGGAGCAGGCCGAGAGCGAGCTGGTCAAGCTGCGGGCCGTCTTCGACGGGATGGCCGCGATGCTGGCCGAACCGCTAACCGCCGAACAGGTGGCCGCCATGCTCGCGGGGCAGCGGGCCATGGCCCAGCGCTACGGAGCCGCAGCCGACGATTGGGTGGCGGCCTTCGAGCGCAACCTGGTGCCCGGCGACGACGACCGTAGCCGGCTCCGGCCGGCCCCGGACCTCACCCGGCAGCTCCGGGACGCCATGGACTCACTCGACCTCATGCCGGCCTACCGCGACGCCCGTTGCCCGCTGCTGCTCGTCCTCGCCACCGAGGACCTGCCCGAACAACAGCCTTTCCACAGCCTGTACGAGGCGTATCGCAAGGCCACCGCCGAACGGCTTGCCGCTGTGAACAACCCGTCTCTGCGCGTGTGGCATCTCGCCGGCGCCAGCCACGCGATGGTCGCCGAACGCCCGCAGGAGCTCGCTACCCTCATCACCGACTTCCTCAGCCCTCACGACTGAGGGCCACCCGCAGGCGCCCGCCTCCCGGCGAAGGTCGGACCCTGCCTGCGGTCATGAGGCCTACGGGAGAGACCGAGGTGCGGCGCACCGTCCAGGCGGCGTGGCGGATGGAAGCCGGGCGGGTTGTCGCCGGCTCCGCGGGGATCGTCCGCGACGGCGTGCCGGCCCCTGTCAGCCACTGCGGTGCGGTCCGGGGATGCTCTGGCCGCACTCGGATGGCAAGCTCGTGTCCCGTGACAACTGATCTCGTGAACGACCCTCTGCACGGCCCGCCCAGGTCCGCGCCCCGGGCTGCGGCCTGGAAGCTGGACGGTCCGGCTGCGGACGACGTCCGTCGCCCGCAGCCAGCGGCGGTGGCCAGCCTCCGCGCCGGAGCAACCCATGGACGCCGGGCGCTGCGGGCGGGCGGCGCGGACCTGGCCCTACGAGGCCGGGGCCGCCGGGAGGTTCGCTCGTGAGGGCGGTCATCGTCGCGGCCGCGGTCGCGTTCCTCATCTCCCTGTTCGGCACGCCGGTGGCGATCCGCGTCTTCACCGCGCTCAAGGCCGGGCAGCCGATCCGATCCATCGGACTGGCCAGCAACGAAGGCAAGAAGGGCACGCCCACGATGGGCGGCGTCGCGTTCATCGTGGCGACCGTCCTGGCCTACGTCGCCGGACACATCGCCCTGACCACCCTGCCCGAGCGACAGATCGCGCAGGAGGGGCCCACCATGACGGCCCTGGTCCTGCTCGGGCTGTTCATCTTCTGCGGCGTGGTCGGCTTCCTCGACGACTTCCTCAAGGTGCGCCGGCGCAACTCCGACGGACTGTCCGCCAAGGGCAAGCTGATCGGTCAGGCGCTGGTCGCCGGCGGGTTCGGCATCGCCGCGCTCTACGTGGCCAGCACCAACGGCCAGACCGTGGCCAGCGAGCACATCTCGCTCATCCGCGACATCAGTTGGCTGGACGTCGGCAAGGTCGGCTCGGTCATGGCGTTCGTCTTCGTGATCACCGCGATGTCCAACGGCGTGAACCTCACCGACGGCCTCGACGGCCTGGCCACCGGCGCGTCGGTCCTGGTGCTCGGCGCGTACGCGCTGATCGGCTTCTGGCAGTACCGGCACTGGTGCGCCGACGCCACGTACGCGCGGGCGAACGACTACTGCTACCAGGTCCGCGATCCCCTGGAGATCGCCATGATCGCGGCGGCGGCCGCCGCCGCCTGCCTCGGCTTCCTGTGGTGGAACACCTCCCCCGCCCGGATCTTCATGGGCGACGTCGGCGCGCTCGGGCTCGGCGGCCTGATGGGCGGCCTCGCGGTGGCCACCCGCACCACGCTGCTCTCGATCCTGATCGCCGGGCTGTTCGTCCTCATCACGATCACCTGGGTGATCCAGATCGTCTCGTACCGCACCACCGGCCGGCGGGTCTTCCGGATGGTGCCGTTACATCACCACTTCGAGCTGGCCGGGTGGAGCGAGGTCAACATCGTGGTCCGGTTCTGGATCGTGGCCGGCGTCAGCGTGGCGGTCGGCCTGGGCCTGTTCTACTCGGACTTCCTGGCGGTGATGGGATAGCGGCGACGTCGACAGACCCGCCCCGTACCCCGTTGTCCGGCACGGCGGACCCGGCTGACGGACGGCAGCCGGGCCGGCGCCCGTTCAGTAGTCGAGGGCCTGCAACGCCGTGGCGAGCGGCTCGAGCCCCGTGACCAGCTCGTCCAGCTCGTCCGCGGTGAGCGCCTCGTACGCCGGCGCGGCCGCCTCGTCGGTGCGGGCCTCGATCCGCCGCTTGGTCTCCCGTCCGGCGTCGGTGAACCCGCCGTCCGCGTCCACCAGGCCGCGGGCGCGTAGCCCGTCGACCACGGCGGCCAGCCGCGCCCGGGGCAGGTGGTGGGTGCGGCCGAACTCCTCCGGCCGCATGCCGAGGGACAGCGCGAGCAGCACGTGGGCCTCGGTGCCACCGATGCCGTGGGCGACCAGGACGGCGTTGTGACCGTCGCCGCGGTGCTCCCGCAGCAACGTCGCCGCGTGCCAGAGCCGCGCCACCGGCTCCGGCGGCACCGGCAGCGTCCGCAATCCGGCGTACAGGGCCCGGCCCTCGGTCGGGGCGCTGACCGCGGCCCTGGTGGCAAGCTCGGCCACCCGCGGCAGGGTGGGTGAGTCGGCGAGCGGGCCGAGCAGCTGCCGCAGCGCGGCGGCGCTGCCCCGCTCGCGTACGGCGACCGCCTCCTGCGGGGTGATCTTCCCCCACACCCAGGGGATGTGCCGGGCCACCTCGCCCGCGGCGAAGTTGTAGAAGACCGCGTGCACCACCTCGGCCGGCGCCAGGCCCAGCGGCGCGGCCCGACCCGCGAAGTAGCCATCCCAGTAGTCGCGCATCCCGACCGCCAGGAACGCCTCGTTGGGCACGTCGGAGAAGGTCACGGTGGCGATCGGCTCGATGAGCTCGAACATGCGGCGGACCTTGGCGAGTGGGTGCGGCATCGGTCATCAACTCCGGCGGTCGCGGCAGCGCCCTGCTGGGCTGCCTCTCACCCTGGCTACGAACGGCCCGACCCCAACCCGACACTCCCAAGCGACATCTGGTCCCGACAAGACCGCCTGGCTCGACCGCGCCTGACGAAATCGGGTTGGGCGAGCTCGCCGTCGTAGGGCAGGGTGCACCCATGAGCGGTCAACGAGAGGTCGGGTACGCCGGGATGTGGGCACCACCGGAGGAGGATCCGCGGCTCGCCACTGCTGCTGCTCCCGAGGGCGAACTGGCGACCATCCGGGAGTACCTCTCCCACTACCGCCTGACGCTGGGCATGAAGTGCGAGGGCCTTTCGGCTGAGCAGTTGGCCACCCGCTCGGTGCCGCCGTCGACGATGAGCCTGCTCGGGTTGATCCGCCACATGGCCGGTGTCGAGCACCACTGGTTCCACCGCACGCTGCAGAACAACCTGGACACCCCGCGGCTCTACTGGTCCGCCCAGGAACGTGACCTGGACTTCGACGGCGCGGTGGCCGATCCGGACGTCGTCCGGGACGCGTTCGAGGCCTGGCGGGCGCAGATCGCCGCCGCCGACGCGTGGCTGGACTCGCCGGTCGACCTCAGCGCCGTGACCGTCCTGGACGACGGCGAGCGCGTCGGTGTCCGCGACATCCTCATCCACATGATCGAGGAGTACGCCCGGCACTGCGGCCACGCGGATCTGCTCCGCGAATGCATCGACGGGCGCACCGGTCAGTAGGCCGCCGCACTCTGCTGCGCAGGTGGCAGCGGTCGGGCAGCCGGCAGTGCCCGGCAGCGGGCGGTCTTCGTGCTGCGGGACGTGCTCGACTGGCGGGCGCAGGACGTCGCCGAGGCGCTCGGCACGACGGTGCCGGCGGGGAAGAGCGGCCTGCAAGGCGCCCGGGCCACCATGCGGGCCGCGCTGCCCCGCGCCCGCACCGACTGGGCGGCCGGCGGTGACACCGACAGGCGGCAGCGGGAGCTGCTGCGCCGCTACGTCGACGCGCACCGGGCCGGCGACCACGACGCGCTGACCGCGCTGCTGCGGGAGGACCTGCGGGTGTCGTTCCCGCCGCTGCCGCTCTGGGTGGACGGGCGGGCCGCGTACCAGGAGGAGAGCCGGCGGTTCGCCGACCCCGGCGACTACCGGATAGTCGCCGTCGGTGCCAACCGACAACCGGCCGTCGCCGTCCTGCTGCGCCGACCGGACCATTCCCCGTTCCGACTGCACGCCGTGGAGGTGCTACGCATCGAGGCGGACCGGGTCGCCGAGATCGTAGCTCGGCAAATGTCGGGCTCCACTTGATGCGTGACGGATTGGTGCCGGATGACGGGTGACACGTCCGGCTAGGCGATCTTGTTCTCGTAGTGTTTGCCTGCGGCTCTAGTGGGGCGGCTTGAGTCGGGTCTGGACGGCGGTGAGGGCCTCGGTGGGGTTAGAGGCGTAGACCCGGTCTTCTGCTTCGATGAGGAAGGGTGGTTGCCCATTCGGACCAGTATCAACCTGCACGATGTTGGCGACGTGGCCGAGGCCGAGGAAGTAGACGTTGTCGTCGTCGGTGGGATGGGTCTTGCCGAGCCGCTCCACGACGAGGGTCGGGTGTTGTCGCCGCAGGGCGTCGAGCAGGTCATCCAGCGGGCCACCGGTTCGGTCGCTGGCCTTCCAGGCGCGACCACGCAGGGGTTCATCGGGCACGGGTCAGCATGGCATGCTGCCGTCGGCGCGACCCCGGCAACCGGCGTCACAGCCGCCGGTCGCGTGTGCGATCCCGGCCTCCCGCGCAATGCACGAGCACCGCCCCGTCCGCTTGGGCGACCGCCCGCCGAGCGGCGACGATGCGGTCCGGGGCAAGCCGCACGTTATCGGCCCAGGAGCACGGATGGTCCAGGTACGGCCCACACACGCGAAGGAACTCGGCATCATTCGGGTCCTCCGTGGACGTAGGAACGAAGACCAGTCCTTGCAGTGACTCCACACCCTCCCGAACGGTGTATGGCCTCCGGCGCGCAACTGCCCACCGCCCAGGTCGCGCACATTCCGGCCACCCGGTCACCGCACCACGCCCATAATCGCCTCTGCTCGATCCGCTTCCATGCCGGTCATGGTGATGCTTCACCCGAGGTCAAGGTCAATGCCCCCGTCACCGACATCTCGGCACTGCAGATCAAGGTCCACTCCGGCTGGTCGGCAGAGGCTCGCCGATGCGGTGGTCACCGGCAGACGCTCTGGGCCTGGGAGTTCATCGCCCTGCAACGTCGGCTGGCCAGCTCACCCACCCGAGGATCCGACGCCGTCCGCGCGCGATGAGCACGTGCCGAAGGTCGCCTACGGAAGGGTTTCCTGGTCCGAGGGCTGGCCGGACACGTCCCGCTCCGGGCGGCTGTACGCCTCGTCCGGCTGGCAGGGGTCCGGTGGGCGGGCGATGATGCGGGTCAGCAGGTTGACCAGTTGTCGCCGCTCATCGGGATCGAGCGTGGCGGTGAGCTCGGCGTTGGCCTGATCCCCCAGCCGCCGGGTGCGGCGCAGTCGTGCGCGGCCCTGCGGCGTCATGCTGATGGAGTGCCTGCGGCGGTCCAGCGGATCGGTCTCGCGGCGGATCAGCCCGTCGCGGTGCAGCTCGGCGACGATGTTGGCCATGTCCTTCGGGTCAACGTGCAGGGCGCTCCCTAGCTCCGCCTGAGACACGGGACCGCGCTCAGCGACGGTGGCCAGCACGGCGTGGTGCATCATCCGCATGCCCTCGCCGGCGAGTGCCTCGGCGACCAATCGGTGACCACGCGCCGCAGCACGGCCGAGCAGCCAGCTGGGCAGCTCGCGGATGCTGGCGGGCGCGTACGGGGCGTCAACGGCCATGGTGGCAGCGTACCGAAATTCGGTGGGGTATCCCAACGACCCTTGATACGGTTGGGCCTTCCCAACGATGCTGGAGGTCGTGGTGCGGCGCATTTGCTTCCACGCGTACGGCGGGCCCGAGGTGCTCGGTCTGGAAGTGGCGCCCGATCCCGACCCAGGTCCCGGCGAACTACTGGTCCGCACCGAGGCCATCGGCGTGACGCTGCCGTGCGTCCGCGCGGTACGCGGCGAAGGCCAGCGGCAGCCGCTGCCCGGCCTGCCCGGCGGCGAGGTCGCCGGTCGCGTCGTCGCGGTCGGCCCGCTGGTGACCGGCTTTGCGGTGGGAGACCGGGTCACCGCGCCCGGTGGGTGGTACGCCGACCTGGCTCCCGTACCCGCCGTGATGGCCAGCCATATCCCGGAGGGTGCCGGCAGCGTCGAGGCGGTTGCGCTGGTACGCAGCGGCCACGTCGCGTTCGCCGCGCTCGACACCGCATTCCTCTCGGCCGGGGAATCCGTCCTGATCACCGGCGCGGCCAGCGCGGTGGGTCACCTTGCTCTACAACTGGCGAAGATCCAAGGGGCCGGTCGGGTCGTTGCTGCTGTCGGTTCGCTGGACAAGGCCCCGTTTCTGCGGGAACTCGGCGCGGACGACGTGGTCAGCTACGACAGCGGGATGTTAGGTGGACCGGTCGACGTTGTTCTCGACGCGGTGGGCGGGGACCTGCTTCCCCGCGCGGTCGCGGCGCTCAGCCCCGGCGGCCGGCTGATCTTTTTCGGCTCGGGCGGCGGAAGCGTCTCCGCCTTCGACCTACTCACTGGTTCGAAGACCATTACCGGAATGGCCGTGGCGAATTTCGCACGGACCCAACGGAGCCGTTATGACGAACACCACCGGCAACTGTGGCGGTTGCACCAGTCCGGGCAGCTGCGGGCCGTGGTACACGCTCAGATTCCCCTCGCCGACGCCGCGACGGCGCACCGCATCATCGAGGCCCGCACCAACCAGGGCAAGGTGGTGCTGCGACCCTGACCTGGCGCCACGTCCGCTGACCGCTCGCATTCGGCGACAACCTCACCGACCGGCCCGGGTCGACATGGACCAGGAACCGCAGGCCCCGGCCGTCTTCCAGCCACACTCCGTACCCGTCGGCGCGTAGAGTCGCCGGGCCCCGATCCCGCCGCCGAGGTGGTGGGCATCCTCGTTCCGACTCGACGGGGGGACCGCCGCGCGGTCCGGTGCGTACCGGTACGCCCCTGCCGCCAGCGGCAGAAAGTCTTGACTCATACCTGCGGATGTCTCGCTTCCGAGAGGCGGCGTCAGTCGGCGATACGCGGAACGGACCACCAGTCGCCCCGGCACGGCCGTCCTTCCTTTGATAACGAGCCGCTCGCGAGGGGCAAGCACGTAGGTCGCTCGGGTGGCCAAGACGCAGACCGGACCCGACCTCTCCTACATCGCCGGGATGACGCGGGTCCGCGCAGCGGCCGGCGTGATCCTCCGGGATCAGGCCGGCTGGGTGCTGGTGGTCCAGCCGACCTACAAAAACGTGTGGGAGATCCCCGGCGGGACGGCGGAGCCGGACCAGTCCCCGCACTGACCAGGACCGCGCCGCACGGACCCGGCCCGCGGACGATCCCCGAGACGCCCCTCGTCACTCGCCGGGATGCTGGCTGACGAGGCCGACGAGATTGTTCTCGCTGTCGCGGATGAACGCCTGCCATTCCTGGTGGCCGGCGGGCCCGAGCGAGTCGTCCTCGTGCCGAAAGATCATGTGCGGCGCGCTGTCCACGGTGATGCCCGCCGCGCGCAACTCCTCGATCCGGGTGCGCACATCGGGCACCCGCAGATAGAGCAGCGCCGAGGGCGCCGCCCGATCAAGCAGAAGCCGTTGCCGCCCCAGGGAGAAGAACACGAGACCGGGAGGATCAAAGACGGCAACCGGCTCCGCACCGAGAATCACTCGATAGCAGTCGGTGGCACGAGCCAGATCGTCAGCGTGTTGAGCCACCTGTACCAACTCCACCGGCCGCACTCCCTCGCGTGGTCCCTACACCCCGGTCGGGACCGTAGTCATGTCGGATCACCGGCGGCAACCCGCCGCGGCGCGCCGTCCCACGGCGGCGTCGTCCGTCCGCGGACCTGGTCGGACGGCGCCTCTGCCCACTGGCCCTGGACCAGGGTGGCCTTAAGCGGCGGACTAACCGCGAGCTCGTCTCGGGTAGGCCGCTGTGCCGTAGACGCCGGCTACCAGGCACGGAGCCGATAGAGTTGCCCCATGTCGACCTCACCCGACCCGGTCCCCCAGCCCGCCGCCGACCCAGCCCCACTCCCCCAGGGCAGCCACGGTGATCCGGCGGCGGCGTTGACCGGCGAGTACGAACCGAGCGGGTCGGCATGGGTACGCGAGCACGTCGAGCGGATCACGCGGACCGGCACCACCGACGGCGTCACGATCAAGGACCGGCCCACCGTGCTGCTGACCTACCGCGGCGTCAAGACCGGCAAAATCCGCAAGACCCCGGTGATGCGCGTCGAACACGACGGGCACTACGCCGCCGTCGCGTCCCTGGGCGGCGCACCGAACAACCCCCAGTGGTACGCCAGCCTCATCGCCGAACCAATCGTCACACTCCAAGACGGCACGCAGACCCGGCAGTACCGGGCCCGCGAGGTGTTCGACACCGAAAAGGCCCTCTGGTGGAACCGGGCCGTCGACGCCTACCCCGACTACGCCGACTACCAGCGCAAGACCGACCGGCAGATCCCCGTCCTGGTCCTCGAACCGCTACCAGCCACCGGCACCGGCGACTGACCGGACGGGGTCCAGGCGCGTCGCCGCCAGCAGACGGACAGGGCGGCTACGGCGAGAGCCGTCGGTTGCGTGACAATCGGCAACCTGTCACGACGGTTCCGGCCCTGCCCGGCCGGCCCTACCGTCGCTCCTCACATGCCCAATCCAGAGGAGATTTCATGCTCGGTAAGCGTCTGTTTGCCGCAGGCACCGCCCTGGTCGTCGGGCTGGCGCTGACAGCGACTCCGTCCGCCGCCCAGGCCCGGCCCAACTGTGACGTCCCCGATCCGCCGCCGATCTGTTTCCCCGGCGGGGACCAGGGCGGGGCGCCGACGGGCACCGCGCAGTTCGACCAGTCGGGTGCGTTCTTCACCGACCAGATCGGCGCCGTGGAGGTCTCCGGCCACGCGGACGACCCTGACGGCGGGCCGGTGACCGTCGATGTGAAGGTCGACGGCGTGCTCTCAGCCACCCTGGTCGCCAACGGGTACTGGCCCACCGGCAACGACGTCTACAGCGGGACCGTCAAGATCCCCGTTGGCACGCCCACCGTCTGCGCCATAGCGCGCAACTATGGCGGCGGTACCGCCGTGACCCTCGGCTGCTACGTCGCGCACGGGCCGGTCGGCAAGCTGGAAAGCGCGGTCAGCGGGTCCACCACGACGCTGACCGGCTGGGTCATCGACCCCGACACAACGGGGCCGGTCACCATGCGGATCGACGCCATGTCGGGTACGAGCCACACCTACACCTACTACACGGCGGGGCTGCCCCGCGCCGACATCGGCAACACGTATCCCAGCTACGGGCCGAACCACGGGTTCGCGGTGACCTACACCCGACCGGCCGGCACCTGCCTGGAGTTCGACGCGCTCAACGTCGGCACCGGCGTCGACTCGCCGGCCTGGACCGACTGTCTTCAATAAGCCGGCTGTCGCCAAGGACCGGCTCATCGGGCCGTCCGACCGGCTACAACCCGCGGTGCTGGCTGCCGCGCCGGTCGGACGGCCCGAGCTGCCGAGGTGTGTGCACATGTTCGTGCCGCAGACGCGCGACGTGCCCGCTCAGCTGGGTCAACGACGCACCCGGAAGCGCAGGTGAAGCACCCGGTTGCCCGCAATCACCTCGTCAGGGTCCGCCAGCAGGTGCTGCGCCTCGACCGACCCGAAGTAGCGTTTGCCGGACCCGAACACGACCGGCACGAGGTCCATGCGTACCTCGTCGACCAGGCCCGCGGCGAACACCTGGCCGCCGACGTCACCAGCGGCGACCTCGACAATGCGGTCCCCCGCGAGTTCCTGCGCCTTGGCCACGGCTGCCTCGACGCCGTCGACGAAGTGAAACGGCGCCTCGGGGTCCCAGCCCTCCGGCGCGGACCGGTGCGTCACGACGACCACGTGGTCGACCCCACCCGGAGGCTTCCCGTCCCAGCCGTCGGTCATGTCGAACACGTGGCGGCCGACGACGGTAGCCCCGATCTGGTCCCAGTACGGCCGGGTGTAGTCGTAGGACGTCTGCGACACCGTCAACGCGCCGCTGGCGTCCAACGGGACCTCACCGCTGGTCAACCATTCGAAAAGCGGTCCGGGCTGATCCTTCTCGTCCGCGACGAAGCCGTCCACCGACACCGAGCTGTACATGACGACCTTGCCCACTCCGCTCTCCTCTGCTTCGGGTAGCCCCAAATTAGCCCGTGGTGAGCTGCGACTCTTGTAGGAAATCAATCGGCCGGCAACGGCCAACTGTCCAGCACGTGACCGGGATGCTCGCGCAGGAACCGCCGCCGGACCTCGACGTACCGGGTCGGCGTGAGCCCGGTGAACGCGCGGAACTCGTGCCCGAAGTGGGCCTGGTCGAAGTAGCCGGCGCCGCCGGCGACCTCGCCCCAGTCGATCGGACCGGCAACGTTGAGCGCGAACACGGTGGCGGCGAAGCGGTAGGTGCGGGCCAGCCGCTTCGGCGTGACGCCGATGAGCTCCTTGAACCGCTGCGCCAGATGAGTGCTGCTGACACCGGCTCCCACGCTCAGGTCACCGATCGCCACCGCCCCGCTGGCCGCCGCGATCACGCTGCTCGTATGGCTGACCAGCCCCAGGCCGGCGGTCTCGCCCAGCCGTCCCATCAGCTCCTCCTCGAGCAGCGTCAGCATCTCGGGCGGCCCGTCCGCCGTGGCCAGCCGGTCTCGCAGCCCAGCACTGGCGGCCCGGCCCCAAACCTGCTCCACCGTCACCGGCCGATCACACAGCTCGACCGCGGGCATCGGCAGGAACGGCGCCAGCCCCCACGGCTTGAAATGCACACCGACCGATCGGGTCCACGGTGGGTAGCCGAACTCCAACCCATGGGTGGGCGTGGTGACCACGCAGCCGTCGGCGTACTCCGCCGTCTCGGTGTCAGCGTCGGCGCGGATCCGGAACGGCGCCCCCAGGTTGACGATGAGCAGCGCCGCCGGCATCGGCGGCAGCGTCAGCCGGGCGTACGGCGACGCACCGGCCAGGTAGTAGATGTCGTCGATCAGCCCGTCCAGCGGCGGCCGCGGCACTCTGGACACGTACTCCACCCCCACAGCATCGCCGACGCCCCGCGGTACCGCCCGCCGGGACGGTCCGGCCCCGCTGCCGCCCCGACGGGCAGCAGGGCCGCATGCGGGACCGACGACGCCTCAGCCGCCCGCCGGTGTCGATGAGAAGCGGCGGACCTGGATGTTCCTGGCCGAGAAGACCGTCAAGAACTACGTGTCGAGCGTCGCCCGCCTCGACATGCCCACCGGGCAGATCCCACAGATCCGGGTATGCCCGGCGGGTCGGGCTGCGGTGTACCAGCAGGACCTCGCCGTTTCCACGAGCGCCCCCGTAACAACGACATGCATGACGGGATCGCAACACCGGGGTACGACATGCCCGCTCCAGCGCGGCAGTAGGCGCAGAAGCCCTCCATCCGCCGGGAGTCGCGCCCGGTGTCCGCCACTGACGCCACGCTCGGCGCACACCCGCCGGGGTGGAACGCACGCGAACAGACAAGCGCGTTCGGTGGCATGAGTCGTACGGCACGGGATCTGGCAGGCTCCGGGTTGTGCGCCCCATGGACAGCAGCGATGTCGACCAAGCCGTGACCGAGATGGCGCGGGTGCTCACACCGCACGAGTCCGCGGACTGGCGGCGCCCGGCCGGCGCGCTGACCTGGAGCTGCTGGGAAACGGCCGCCCATGTCGCGCACGACCTGCTCGCCTACGCCGGACAGCTCGCCGCCCTGCCCGATTCCGCCTACCTGCCGTTCGACCTGGTGGTACGCGCCGACGCGTCGCCCCGCGACCTGCTGCGGATAGCCACCGGCGCGGGAAGGCTGCTGAGCAGCGTGTTGGCCACCGCCCCCGCGGCGGCGCGGGCCTGGCACTGGGGCCCGACCGACCCGAGCGGCTTCGCGGCGATGGGCGTGAACGAGACGCTGATCCACACGCATGACATCGCCGAAGGACTGGGCATCGACTGGCGACCACCGGAAGCCCTCTGCCGTGCTGTGCTCGCCCGGCTGTTCCCGCACGCTCCGGCCGGCGATCCGGTCCAGGTGCTTCTCTGGTCCACGGGACGTGCCGACCTTCCCGGCCGTCCTCGACCCACCTCCTGGCTGGTGAAGGCGGCGGTCGGATACGAGGCTACCTAGCGCAAGCGGCCCGCCCGCTGCTTCGGGTCAGGGGTCGGCGGGAACGCCAGCCGCGCGCGGAGAAACTTCGGGGCCATCTCGCCATAGCTGTCGGTGATCAGCTCGTCGAGCTCGGCCCAGTCGGTGTGCTCGCCGAGGAAGGCGCCGGCCACGTTGTGTCCCCATCCGGCACGGAAGAACGGAAAGCCGCCAGCGGTCAGCCCGAGAAGGTCGTCGACGGGCACGCGGAACGTCACCACCGTCGGCGGCTCGCCACCGGCCGCATGACGGGCGTACAACGGGTGACGGTCGGGATCCGGCGTGTAGACATGCGCGAAGGTCCGCTGGCGGACCCGCCAGCGGACGCCGATCCAGGCCTGTTCCTCGTACGTCTCGGGCAGCTCTCGGCAGATCGGTCGCAACCGGTCCAGGACCTCCGGTGGCACATCCGCAGGGCTCGACATGGTTCGACAGTAACGGGGCCGGCCGACACTGACGGGCCGCGGCGAACCTCACGCGTGGGATGCTCGCCGCGACCCCACGCGAGCAGCCAGCCCAGTGAACCTGACCTGCATGTTTAGGTCTTTCGCATCAATCTCCCATGGTCGGAACCGCATCGTGGCTCCCGTTGCGACCGCTGCGGAGCGCAGGGACGACCGTCATGGATCCCAGCGCTCCACAGCGGCGAGCGACGACTGCAGATCCCACCCTTCAAGGAGGACATCTATGGCAATGAGGTCCAGCTCGATGCGGAGACCACTGATGCTCACTGTGGCGCTCGGCGTGGCAGCCGTAAGCCTGATCGGCCTGCCGAGCGCAGCCGACGCGGCTGTGGCCCGGCCGGATACTGAGATCCAGCAGATCACCCTGCCGAAGGCCGAGTGCGACGCCATCAAGCAGGCCGAACCCGCGCTGCCGTCCAATGACGCTTGTAAGGCCACGCTGGTCGTGGAGACAAGTGCCGTGACCACGATTGCCCCTGCCACCGCCGCTGGGGCGCCGACGGCCACCGGCTACACCGCCGCTAAGGCCGCCAAATGGACCCGCAAGTCCTATCAGGTGCGCTGGTGCTGGGGCGAGCACAAGCCCAAGCTGGGGGGACACGGTGGTTTCAACTGCAACTTCCTCGCCGTGTGGTTGAAGGCCGTCGTCATCTACAACGGCAAGCGGGTCTGGAACCAGGGCTACTCCTGCGACGACAAGGGCGTTTACAACATCCAGAAGACGTGGTGCGGGTTCACGAACAACGGCAGTAAGAAGATCTCGTTTGGCGTGAACTTCCGGACCCACCTCGGAATTGGGGATGCGAATGTTTCGCGCCCCTACTGGATGCGGATCTGGATCACGAACAAGGGCGTCGCCACCACCGGGGGCGCACCCGCCTGACACCGGTCTCTAGCGCACTAGCCGGCTTTGACCACCGCGCTTCCCGACAGCCGGGAAGCGCGGTGTCCCGGCGCAGTACGGCGGGCACGGCGGGTGAAATCAGCTCTCGTCGCACGGCTTTGCCCGGCGTAGTCGCCGCGGGCTGGCCGTCGCCGGCTTCGGGGTCGCCCTGCTTGGGTCGCAGCGCTTTGGCCGGCCCTCGGACCGGCGTCCACGAGCGTGAAGTCCGCGCCCTGACAACTCCCCCGCTATCGCCGGAGAGGTCGACCATCGGCCAGATGGTCATGCAGCCGGGTGTGGCGGACCTGGTAGTGAGCACCCGCCAGGCGCAGTACGCCGCGCCGGTGGGCGTCCTGCAGGAACCGATCCAATCGCAGGGGCGTCCGGCCGCCAAGAGCGAGCCAGGCCCGGCTGACCTGGTAGCTGGCCCAGGACCGGGACAGCGCGGTGGTGAGACCGACCGCGAGCCCGAACAGCGCTCCCGCCGCCAGTCCAAGGCCCAGCGAGATGTGGTGAGCCATCGCCAGACCGCCGATGACGAACCCAGCCGGGCCATAGCACGCGGCGCCGACGTACCGGAAGACGAACCAGCCGAACAGGGCAGAAACACCTGCGGCCGACAATGCCCGGTTCAGGTGAAAGGGATCGGCGACCGCACCGAGGTTGGAGTGGGGTTGGCTGACGGATATGGCGAACGCGTAGAACAGCCCGATCGACACGGCCACCGACAAACCGAAGACCAGCGTGGCGACGCGGTCCTGCGCGTAGGTCGTCGCCGGGCTCGACGCGTGATCCGCCTTCGTCGGCGTCTCCAGCCAGGCGGGCAGCCCGGTACCGAGCCCGAAGGCCAACGCCAGGATCACCACCGGCCAGATCGAGAGCGACCAGAGCAGTCCGATCACGACGCTGATGGCCACCCCGATGGTCGCCCGGCCAAGGAACTCCACGGCTCTGCCCCGGAAACGGAACTCCACCCTTGACGGGGCTGAGCGAGTGCCCCAACTCTGGGCGGCGAAACCGGCCGCCGCCGTGGACAGACCGTACGCCCAGGCCGCGGCGGGTCCACGGGCCAGGAGTCCAGCGATCGCGAACAGCATTGCCGGCGGCAGGCCGAACACAATCCCTCGGACGGGAGGCGGTATCGCGTCGACCAGACGCCACCAGGCGAAGTCTCGGGTGCGCAGGTTCCGCAGGTGGCGCCCAAGGAACGTCAGCCATCGATGGGCTTGGTCCTCATCGTAACTGCGGGCTTGTGCGGGCGGCAGTCCCGGCGGCTGGGGACGCCGGGCGTACACGGCTGGAAGAAAGGCGCCGAGCAGATGGTCCTCGACGACGGATCGATTCCCGAACCGTTGCGAGTCGATCAGCTCGGCGGGATCACTCGCGGGGTCCCGGTACGTGGCGCGGGCCAGATCGACCATCAGCGGGGTCGACAGCGCCCGCGCGAGCGGACCGTCGCGGTGCTGCCGCAGGTGCGCGATGACCGGATCCCAACGGGTGTGGCCAGGCACCCGCCCGGCGGTCAGAAACGTGACGGCGTCGTCGAGTTCGACCGGTTGGATCTCCACCACGGCGGCGCCGGCGAGGATGACGCCATGCCGGACGGCGTCCTCGTAATCGGCGGCACGGCAGGTCACGACGAGCGGTCGCCCGCCGGCGACCGCCTGGTCGAGGGCGTCGATCGCGGCAGCGTGCGTGCTCGGCGCCGTCTCGTCCAGGCCGTCGAGCACCGGAATCACCCGGTCCTCGGCCACCAGACGGGCGGCGGCATTACGCCCGTACGCCTTGCGGTTGCCCAGCCCTGGATAGTCCTCCACCATTCGACGGGCCAGCCACGAGCGCAGGTGCTCCCGGTGCGGATTCCAGGACGACAGCGACAGCAGCACCGGCGTCGGATCGTCCGGCTTACGATCGGCGAGCAGTCCCAGTGTCAGCACGGTCGCCAGGACCGTCTTGCCGGCCCCCGGCTCGCCGAGGATCACCAGTTGCCGGGTCGCCAGCCGGCGGAACTTCGCGGCCAGGTCGAGGATGTCACCACGCAGCGGTTCGTGCTCGCCGGTCACGAGCCGCTCGGTGCTCGACCACTGCACCCGTACGGGAGCCGGCCGGTGTAGCGAGCGGATCTCGGCCTCGGCAGTCCACTGCTGTTTCACGGCGGTGGCCAGTTCCTCGGCCGCCCGGTCGAGCTGCACAGCCGGAGCGGGTTCTCCGACGGAGGCAAGCGGACGCGGCAGAGCCAGACCCGCTTCCGCGACGAGGATCTGCTTGTGCAGGAATTGGATATCCGCTCCGGGGTCGGCACCGAGCTCGTCGGCCAGCCGGTGGCGCAGCGCCTCATAGTGCTGTAGCGCGTCGGCCTGCCGGCCGCAGCGGTAAAGGGCGATCATCACCTGACCGGCCGCGCGCTCGTCCAGCGGGTGTTCGCTCGCCCGCGCGGACAACCTGGGGAGCAATTCGGCGTGTCGGCCGTGGCGCAACGCGACGTCGGCGTGGTCGAGCACGGCCGCCAACCATTCGCTGTCCAACATGGCGCGCAGGCTTGTCGCCCACGGCGTATCCAGTTCAGGCATGGGCTGCCCCCGCCACAGCCCCAGGGCCTGCTCGAACAACTCGACGGCCTGCTGGTCGTCGTGCGCCTCCCGTGCCTGGGTGGCCAGGGCACGGAACCGATGGACGTCCGCAGTCTGGTCGTCGATAGCGAGAAGGTAGCCACCGCGATGGCGCTCCAGGCGGATCTCCACACCCGCGGCGCGCAGGCCCGTGCGCAGGCGGGACACATAGTTGTAGACGGTTTCTCGTCCCCGGGACGGGACCTGATCTCCCCAGACCCGGTCGAGCAACTGGTCAACAGTCACTCTACGGTTTGCCTCCACGACCAACACTCCGAGCACCGCGCGCTGCTTGGGATGCCCCACATCGACCACGACGCCGTCGACTCGAACCTGCACGCCACCCAGAACTTGGAACCGGACCCCCACGACTGCCCCCGTCCACAGGCTCTCCGGTCGCCGCCCACCCTGTCGCTGTTCTCGGCGGCGCCCAGCGCCCACACGCACGAACTGTGATCAACGACCACGTCGAGGTGGTCGTCACCGTCGCGGCGCCACCGGTCGCGGCGACCTGCACCGCCCCCACCGCGATGCCGTCCTCGCGAGTGTATGGATACGCGCTGACACCGCTGAAGCCGGCCGACGGGCTGAGCGTGAAGGTGCTGGCGCGACCCCGGTCCAGCCACGGACACCTCCGCTGGAGAACTCGGTGGCGCGGCCGCACCGGTTGGCGCTAGCGTCGTGCCTCATTCAGGAGGCGTCGAGCGGCGCCGATGCGCGCTCTGCGAAGGACGGGCCGTTGTACACCAGCTGAGACGTTCACCGCGCCGAGGAGGCGCGCCGCGCCCTGACGGGTCCGTGGCCGGGTAACCGATGGTGCCGCCGGCCGCGTTCGGCGTGCCCTCGGCAGGTCATCGACGTCCGGTTGCCCCTTCGGCACCCGCGCCCGATCCGGCGCCGTGCTGTCCATCCGCGCCGCGCCAAGCCCTGCAACGAACCTCTCGCAGTCGATTGGTCACTCCTGATGCACGAACACGTTTCCCGCCTGCCTACCACGGCACAGTGGCCCGTACGCCCGACAGACCTCCCGACCACCCGGCGCCGCTGCCGGACCTGCTCTTCCACCCGGTTCCCAACCCAAGGACCATTCCGGGTCCGCGCGGACCAGGAGCTTCCCGACGTCTGGCTGTGGGCGCTATGCGTCCGGTGCGGCCACGGCGTCACGCTGACCATGCTGGAGAGCCGGGATGGCGGCGTCCTCGACGTCAGCGTCCACGCCGCGCAGCGCATCCCGGCCAGGTGGAGGACCCTCATCGCGACGGGTCTGCCGATGTCGCGCCGTGAGGTCACCAGCCCGCTCCGGGCCTTCGGGCCCGCTAGCGCACCCCGTTCGGGCCCCGTGCCGCGACCGGCCCGGGCGCCACGCTGGATCCATCCCTCCCGGTACGGCGGCGCGAGGGTCGCGCGGCCGGTGATCAGAGATGGCCGATGCCGGTTCCACGGGCATTGAGCCAATTTCGACCCGATTATTTCAAGAACAGGGCCGAGGTTATGGAGAAGCGGCTTGAGGTACCGACGTCGAACGTGGAGTGGCAGCTCAATCATGGAGTCAAGAGCGCCCGGGTGCTCAGGCCGATCGCGGCGGCTGTGGTGGCCAGGACTCCGGCGACTGCGGCGGCCCACAGCGCGCTCGACGCATCGCGGTGGTCGATGAGAACACCGCCGAGGGTTGCGCCGACGGCGATGCCGGCGAACACGGTCACGCTCACCCAGGTGTACGCCTCGGTGATCGCCTCCGCGGGCGCCACGGCGGCGACCAGGGTGTTCCCAGTGATGAGCGTGGGCGCGTTCGCGGTGCCGGCGATCACCAGCGCCGCGGCGGCTGCGATTACCGACTGCGTGGCCAGCGCGATCAGAACGCCCCCGACGGCCATCGCGGCGGCACTGAGGATCAACCGGCGGGCCGGGTGACCCGGCCAGGTGCGGCTGCCGTAGACGACGCCGGACACCAAACTCGCGCCGGCCCACGCGGCGAGCAACTCCCCTGCCACGCCCGGCTCGCCGAGGCCGCGGGTTAGCGCGACGACACCGACCTCTGTCAGGCCGAACAACACGCCGACGGCCAGGAACATCACGATGAGCACCCGCACACCGCGAGACGCTGTCGCCCGCGCCCGGCGCTGCCCTCCCGCTACGCGCCGCGGTGGTGGCTCCGTAGATCGGTGCGCCAGGAACAGGGCGCACCCGAGGGCGACCAGAACCGCCGCGACGAGCAGCCCCGCCCCGGGTGCCACGCTCGTCGCGAGGGCCACGACCACCAGCGGGCCGACGACGAACACGGCTTCCTCGATGAGCGACTCGACCGCCAGCGCCGTGTTCAGGCGGGGCTCGTCGTGCAACAGGTTGGTCCAGCGGGCGCGGGCGGCGGCGCCGATCTGCGGCAGGGTGACGCCCACCGCGGCGCCGAGTCCGACCAGTGCCACCACCGGCGCGTGCTGGTAGGCGGCCACCACCAAGGCCACGATCGTGGCGACGTTGAGGGCGGCCTGCGGCGCCAATACCCAGGTCTGGCCGACCCGGTCGGTCAGTCGGCTCACCCGCGGCGCGATCAGCGCCTGCGACAGCGAGACCGCGCCGGCCACCGCCCCGCCCGCCGAATACGAACCGCCAAGGCCGGTGACCATGACCAGTGCGCCTAACCCGGCCATCGCCTGCGGCAACCGGGCCAGGGCACCCACGGCGCTGAACGTTGCACCGGGCACGGACCACACCCGGCGGTACGACGCCCACCACGGTTCCGCACCCCGCCCTCTGATCAACACCGGCCAGCCCAATGCACGATCATCATTCGACCGTACGACACCATGTCGTGCCACCGCACCGCGGCGACTGCTCCAACCGTGACCTCAACGTGTCGAGCTACACCGTCAGACCCCCATCCCCTCCAGAACACAACCGGTCGGCGGTCACGAGGCTGACCTGCGGATTTTAGGTTTCTCGCACCATTCTTTCATGGTCGATGCTGCAATCTGTGCTCCGTTGCGACGGATTCAAAATCCAACGGGCGACCGTCACGGACCGAACACGCCGCATCGTCGATTAACAATCTCCAAAGGAGAACGCATTATGCGAACGCACAAAACCGCTGTCGCCGCTGTGCGGCGGACCAAACGCGCCGCCGCCTCGCTGACTACCGCTGTTGCCATGACGGCGGGGCTCGTTGGTGTCGCAGCCCCCGCCAGCGCGGCCACGGAACCGGCGGGAACGGTTTCCACTGCCACAACCTGGGAGATCGTCGAACCTGGGTCCGCCTCCGGCATCGCGACAGAACGACAAGGCTCCACACCCACCTTCACAGTGGCTGCTGCCGGATGGCATCGCCTTTGGGGACCGGTAGGGGTATGGACCGACCACAACGGCGGCTGGCTGTCGAACTCGTTCCACTCGCGGAGTTCCACCTTGGGAGTCAACTTCAGGTGCTGGTGGTGGCGAGGAAGCGACACCATGTGGGCTTCGATCACCGACGGCAGCGGCCAGATCGTGGCGCGCAGCAGAAACATGCTGTGCGACGGTCATTGGAAGACGTTGATATACCGTCATGCGCACCGCAACACCAAGTACCACATGGCCATCCATCTCAACCCGCGAGGAAGGAACCTCGCCGAGGTCAAGGCGTACGACTACTGGTGAGACCGGGTCCTTGTCACTCGGCTGCCGGCCGACGGCGGGCCCAGTCACGAGCCCGGAGTCCCATGCGCAGCCGACGGCACCCGTTCATCGATGGCTGATCGGGCCCGGCGAGGCGGCTCAGGGCACCAGGTGGATGCGGACCCGCCGGGCCACCGTGGCCGCCTCGACCAGCACGGTCAGCCGCGGCTCGGCGGTGTCCAGCAAGTGCGGGTGCCGCAACGCCGCCACCGGCTCGAGCCGGCGGTCGGCGAGCACGGCATCGACCATCGACCGGTCGCCCCCGCACACCAAAGCCCCAAGCGCGTCCTCGGGTTCGGCTGCCGTGCCGGGCAGGTGCGGCAGCAGGATCCGCGCCGCGACGTCGGCCGCCGCCCGGGCGGCCGCGTCGGCCTGATTGTCCCGGCGCCGCGCGTAGCGCTGCTGGGACCAGCCGCCGGCCGCGGTGCGACCCTGGACGTAGAAACGATCGACCTTGGATTCGACGATGGTCGTCCCGGCGGCCACCCCGACGGCGACCGCGCCCTTGCGCACCAGCAGCAGACCGATACGCGGTGGCCGGGCCAGCCCCGCCAGCAACGAGTCGATGTCGCTCACCTCGTCAAGCCCCGGCGGCGGATACAGCGTGGCGGTGTCGCCGTTGCTCGCCCCGGTGAGCGTCAGCCCGGCCTCCACGGCGCCGTCGTGCCGGCCGTAGAAGCCGTCCAGCCAGCCGCGCAACCGCTCCGGGGAGATCGCCACCCACCGCCCACCGCCGGCCGCCGGCCGCGGCCTCACCATCCACGCCTCATCCGACCAGCATGTCAGGGTCCCCCGCCCGCACGTACCCGGTCCACGACGGCGCGAGCCGACTCACCACCTGCCGTCTGTCGCGGCGCGGCCGACCATGAGTCAGCCCGCGGCACCGGTGGGCGCCGTCCCACCTGCCTCCGCAACGAGGTGCTGGTCAGCGGCTGACCGGGAACTCCGCGATCCTTCAGCGCCGGCGTCAGATTGACCGATGGAAAGTTGGGCGACCCCGAGGCCGAGCCAGGCCCTTCGCGAGTTCAGATGCCCCGAAGGTACGCAAACCCCTTGGTATCCGGACCCATTACCGGGACGAGGTGAAAACCAGGATACGTCGCCCTCGAGGACATGGATGAATTGTTCATCGGCCCGATCTCTTCCTCCACCTCCGGACCGAGCGAGGGCTGCCGCGGGAAGCGATCACTGACTCCCTCGCCGAACTGGCGCGACGGACGCTTGGCCGACAGTGAGGTGAACCGAGCCCAGCGCCGCGGTGAGGTGCCCGAGCAGGGACGCGGCAGCGGGGTGCTGATCCCGACCCGGTGTGATCATGTAGATGCCGCGGGTCGGCGGATCGACGAGAGCCACGGTGACGACGTCGGTCCGCAGGGCACTCGTCAGCACCCTCGGTATCAGCGCGATGGCATGGCCGGTGGCGACCAGGGCGACCTTGCCGAGCAGGTCGGCGGCGGTGAGGTCGATGCGGGGGGTAATTCCGGCTCGGGCGGCGTGCTGCCGCAGCAGCGCTGCCGAGCCGTCGTTGTCCTCGGCCCAGGTCTCGCCGGCCAGCGCCTGAATGGGCACCGGACCGTGCCCGGCCCGCGGGTGCTGGACAGGCAGCACGACCACCATCTCGTCCATGCCCAGGAACCGTCGATGCAGACGGGAGTCATCGGGCAGCCCCGGAGGCGCGTCGGTGACCACGGCGACGTCCAGATCGCCGGCGGTCACGCGCTCGTGCAGTTGCCCGCTCAGCTCGGGCAGCAGGGTCCACCGGAGGGGTCCATCGGTGTCCATCATGCGGCGGACCGCCGCCGGCACGACCCCGGCGGCCAGCGACGGGGTCGCCCCCACCGCCAAGGGCCGGCCGAGCCGCCCCTCCCGCGCTTCCCGTACGGCCCGGATGGCGCGGTCGGCCTCGTTGAGCGCGACCAGTGCGTGATGCCGGAACGTCTCGCCGGCAGGGGTAGGTCGCACGCCGCGCGCGTGCCGTTGTACCAGCGGCACGCCCAACTGGCGCTCCAGCCCGGCGATCTGCCGGGAGATGGCCGACTGCGTGTAACCGAGCTCGACGGCCGCAGCGGCCAGCGACCCGAGCCGGCATACCGCCACGAACGTCCGCCACACGGCCAGATCCATGACCCCGAGTATGCCGGGCAGCATTGCTTGTTCCGCAACGCTGCCCTGCCAGACCTGCGCTTGTCGCAGGCGTCGTCCGAGCTCACCCTGGATGCATGAGCACACCGCACTCCATCGCCGTTCTCGGGTTGGGTCGCATGGGCACCGCGATCGCCACCCGACTTGCCGCCCTGGACCTCGACGTCGTCGGCTGGACACGCTCCGGACGCCGGGTAGCGGGCGTCAGAACGGCCAGCGGCCCGAACGAGGCGGTGGCAACGGCCGACATCACGCTCCTGGCGATGTTCGACGGCCAGGCCTGCCAGCAGGTCGTCGACCAGGTCCGCGGCTCCCTGCCGAAGGAGGCGGTCGTGGTCAACACCAGCACCATCGCCCCGGCCGAGGCGACGATGCTGGCCCGGCAACTCGTCCATTACGTCCACGCACCCGTACTCGGCTCCGTGCCAGCTGCCACCGCCGGCACTCTGCAGATTCTCGCCGCCGCCGACCAAGGCACCCTCGACCGGGTCCGCCCCGTGCTGGACGCGCTGGGCACCGTGCGGCGCGTCGAGGATGCCTCCACCGCCGCCGCGCTCAAGCTGGTCGCCAACAACAGCCTCGCCGGCGCCGTCCTCGCCCTGCGCGACTCACTGCGGCAAGCCGACGCGCTCGGCCTGCCGCGGGCCGAGGTGCTGAACGTCCTCGAACTGGGCCAGCTCGGCGGGCTCGTCGCCCGTAAGCGGTCCTTTCTCACCGGCCGGCCGACTGATGCCAGGGCCGAGTTCACGATCGGTGCGCTGGCCAAGGACCTCGCGCTGCTGGCCGCCGCCACCGACGCCCCTTCGCGCAGCGCGGCCGATCTGGCCGCCACCCCTGCCGACCCGGAGGCCGATATCGCCGCCGCCGCCACGGTCCCGGCCGTGGACGACGCCGTGCTCGCACCGCTGCGCGCCTACATTCGCGGACACGCCACCGGCGACCCCTCCCACTTCCGCGACGCCTTCCGACCCACGGCCCACATCGAGGGAATCCGGGACGGTGGGTTCGTATCGTGGAGCCTGGACGACTACTGCGCCCACTTCGACGGCCGGCCAGCCCCCAACGAAGCGACCCGTTCCCGCCGTACCGACTCCGTGGACGTCCACGGCACCGTCGCCACCGCCACCATGACCCTCTGGCACGGCGTGGACACCTTCACCGACGTCTTCCTGTTGGTCCGCGACGGTGCCGGCTGGCGCATCGCCAACAAGGCCTACCACCGCCACGCCAACCCGTCCTCCTCGGCCTGAGCCTGGCAACGCCAACGCCGCGAGTGTCTGAGCAGATCGCTGCCGTACATGTCCACCGCCGCCATCCGACGTACGATCGCCGCCATCGGCTTCTGCGCCGGCGGCATGGCCGCCCTCGCGCTGGCCCGGTCGGGCGCGGACCTCGCCGGCGTCGTCAGCTTCCACGGCACCCTGACGACCAGCGCGCCCGCCACCCCGGGAACAGTCGCGGCGCGGGTGCTGGTCTGCCACGGCGCCTGCGACCCGCACGGCCCATGGACACCGTCATCGCGCTCACCGAGGAGATGAACCACGCCGAAGCCAACTGGCAGATAAACATCTATGGACGGGCCATGCACGGGTTCACCCACCGCCACGCCGTGTCAGGCATTCCAGGCGTCGCCTACGACCCGCTCGCCGACGAACGCTCATTCGCCGCCACCCGCACATTCCTGGCCGAACCCCTGTCGTCGCAGTGACACCACCCGGCGCGGTGTGGGCGGCGCTCACGGTCCCCGCGAAACCGCCGCCCTCTACCGGGGTTTTTCAGGTCGGAGTAGCTATCTCCCCTGTGTGGCTTCGGGCGTGGGTGACGAGGCGGCGCGGATACGGGCGACGATGTCCTGGTGGTTGAGGTAGAAGACGATGCGCAGGGTCCCGGCTTCGCGGCGCAGGACGAACGTCGAGGTGAGGTCCAGCGGCCCGGACAGGGCGCCGGGATCGCGCAGTTCGGTGGACCATTGCGTGTCGACCAGCACGTAGTGCTCGTCGAGGGCCGTTTCGGTGATGGCGGTCAGGTGGGTACGTAGCAGCCCGATCGAGTCGAACAGTGCCTTGCGCTGCGGCAGCGCCGCGGCGAGTGCGGCCCTCGGTACCGGTTGGGCGCCGTTGGGGTCGGCGTTGAGGAAGACCTCGGCGAACTGTTGGATCACCGCCTGGATGTCGTTGTCGTTTCCCGCACGTTCGAATTCGGCGAAGAACTCGCGCACATCGTCGCTGGGCTGCTGGCGCATTGGACAGTCGCTCCCTGGAATCTGCGTGTTGGCGTACCCGGGCGGACGGGCTCGTCCGTACCCGGGAAATGCCTTCCTGCCGGCCCGCTACAGGCTGCCGGCGAGCCGTTCGAGCAGAGGCACCGCGGCGGCGAGCCGTTTACGCTCCGCCGGGGTGAACTCCGTGGACAGTGCGGTTTGCAGGCGCCGCACGATCAATTCCTGCCTGTCATTCAGCGCGCTGCGACCGGTGTCGGTGATGGCGACGATGACCCGCCGTCCATCGGTCGGATCGGGCGAGCGCCGCACCAGCCCACGCCCCTCCAGCTGGGTGACGACACCGGCGATCGCCTGCGAGGTGACCCGTTCGGAGCCGGCCAGCGCGCCGGGCGAGCTGGGGCCGTCCCGTTCCAGCCGGGTCAGGACGGCGGTTTCGATGAAGCTGATGCCGTCGTGGTCCTGCTGCGCGGCGACCATCTGCCGTAGCCGGCGCGAAAGCCGCCCGACGGCCAGCCGCAACTGCCCGGGCAGTTCCTCGTCAGACACCGATCCGACAACCACGGTTACGTAACCTAGCTTACGTATCTGGAGTGGTCAAGGCGCCGGTCCCGTCCGTCGGATCCTCGCGACCCTCCGCCACCGACACCGAACCACCGCCGGCCGGCGTGGTTGTTCGGCGGGTGGCGGTGGCAGCCAACCCGGACGGGCTGTCCGTCTCCCCGACCGGACTCTGGGTCGGCAGCTACGGCAGCTCCACCCTCGACGAGATCGACACCCGCACAGGGTCGGTGTCCCGGAGCGTGAAACTGCCCGGAACACCGGTTCCGCTGTCCATCCACGCCGGCACCGCACATGCTCTTCTATCGCGATGAAGCGCGATGGTCGCGGCGGATCAATCGTGGTTCGGCATTCCTGCCGCTGCGGGCATCCCTTCGCGTCGCCAGATCCGCTTCCACCGCTCCTCGGCTGACGGGGTGTGCCGCACCGTGGCCGGGCCGCCCGTGTGGACACCGCAGATTGGGCACGCGCGGCCCGGACGGTGCCGCTCGGTCCCGCACGCCAGACATTGCCTGTCGGCGTCGACCCCGGCGGCCCAGCCGTCGAGCACTCGTGCCACGACCTGCCCGAGCGGTGCCGTCGGGTGATGCTCAGGATCGGGACAGTAGGCGACCCGGCACCAGCCCCACGAGTTCCAGGGCGCCGGCGTCGCCGCGGTCCGACTTCCGGCCGCCTTCTCCCGGCGCCGCCGCGCGGCATACGCGTACGCAACCGGCAGCAGCACGGCACGGGTATGTTCCAACTCCTGCACGGCACGCACCAGCGCGTCAGGATCGTCTTCCAGGCGCTGCGGGATCCGGGCGGTGACCACCAGGTGGTGCCAGGTGGCGCGGAACCCGTACGGGGCACAATGCAGCGTGCACTCCCGCAGCGCATGCAGCCGACGGTTCGGGACGAGCCCGTCGTCACGCACCCGGCGAGCCTGCGCGGGGAAGCTGGTCACCAGACGATGGTGAGCCGCGGACACCCCCGACGCCACCCCGATTCCCACGCCGGGGCCGACCACAAACGGTTCGCGACAGAAGCAAGGGCGCCACGAACTCATAGCCTCACCAACGCTTAGCCTTGAGTTAGCTCTCGCCGTTCGGGAATCCAATTCACCGATCTGGCCGCCGAGGGGTCAGTGAACACGAGAACGGATTCGTCGCAGCGAGAGAACATTAATCGATCCTGCGCAGAGTCGTACAGTTCACCTGCCATCAACAGCAGCGGCCGGCCCTGAATGTGCAAGACCACCTCGGCCAAGACCCCTTCGTCCAGGAACGTCGAGACCCCGTCGACCTCGCCGGTGGGCAACTCCGACAGGCCCCGCATGCGATAGATTCCCGCCATACCCGCCCAGTCCGCCGAGCAGTCGCCAGCTGGGCGGTGCAGCCCCAGGCCCCATGCGGTGTCGTCCTGGTAGGTGCCGACGGTCACGAAGGTCCCGTCGCCGAGCGAGGCGCCCAGGGTCAACAGTTGCAGACATGGCACGGCGGGATCCTCGAACTGCGGGCCACCGGCGCCAACATTCTCCCGCAGCGCCATCTCAACGCCTGTCCAAGCCGCAATCTGCTGACCGCGAAGCTGGCCAAACTCCCGAGCTCTTTCCGCGACCCAGCCATCCTGCGCCATACCTCAGTCTCTCCGACGACCGTCCATGGTCATGGCGTCGGGGGCACTCGCGAGCCGAACGACCGGGCGCCGCCGCCGACCGGCTACCCGAAGGGCGCGCCGTGGCGCCGGGCCGACCGCCAGCTTCGGATGCCAGGCAGGGTACGGTGGCGCCTCCAACGGAGGCGGGCGTCGCGGATGCAAGCGGTCCCGGCGCGAACCGCAGCCGGGCACCCATGGAGTCCATGGGTCTGCCGGCGGGAGACACCGAGCCGTAGTGTGCTGCCGATGTGGCGTCGACAGAGATCATGGGATGCGGTCGACTGGGAATCGGTGCAGCACGCGTACGGACCGGCGGTGGAGGTGCCCGACCTGCTGCGCCGGCTGCGTTCACGGGACCGGGACGCCCGCCGCAGGGCCTACCAAGGGCTGTTCGGCCTGCTGGTGCACCAGGGCGCGCGATATGAGGCGAGTGCCGCCGCGGCTCCGTTCCTGATCGAGATCGTCGCTGATCCCAAGGCGCCGGACCGTTTTGCCGCCTGTCAGTTGCTGGCGGCCGTCGCGGTGGGGGATGAGAGTTCCTGGCTGATCGATCGCCACGACGTGGCGAACGCACGGCGTGAGGTGGAGCGCCAGGCCCACCTCACCCGGGCGCAGTTGGAACAGGAGCAAGCCGACTGGGCGGCAGCGGGAAGCACTGACCATGTGCGCCGAGCTCGAGAGCGCCGCAATCAGTTCTCCGACGTGGAAGCCGACCGCGACGCCGCGCGGTGGCAGGTCGCGGCATACGACGCGGTACGCGCCGGGATACCCGCGTACCTGGCGGCCCTGGCCTCTACCGAGATCCCGCTACGTCTCCACGCCGCCCACCTGCTGGCCTGGTTCCCCGAGGAGCGCCAGTCCACAACGCCGGCCCTGGCCGGCCTGATCGCCACCGAACCGGAGCCTCTGGTCGCGGCGACCGCCTCGGTCTCCGCGGGACTGTGCGGCAGAGTCGGCGACCCTGGACTCGTCGGCGCCCTGTCGGGCCGCCGCGCCAGCGACAACCGGGGCGAGCGCTGGTCGGCGGTGCTGGGGCTGGCCCGTCTGGTGCCGCGGCCCGACCGGGCGCTGATCGAGGAGCTGTACGAATGCCTGTTCGGTGCCGTCGGTCCCGTCCCCCACTGGCCGTTCCTCGACGGTGACATGGCGACGTTCGCCGCGCTCACTGTCCGAGACCTCGACCCGGTGGCCGCCCCGGACCGGGTCGCGATCCTCGTCGACCGGCTGAACGCGCCAGCTGACGACACCGACCGCTACCTGCTGCTGCGTGCCACCCTCGACACCGCCTTCCCGAACGGCCCGCTGCCGGACGGCACCGCCTTCACCGAGCTGAGCGCCGATCAACGCGGCGCCATCGCCGGCCTGCTGCGCAGCGGAATCCTGGACGACGGCGCCATGGTCAGCATGCTGCTGAGCGCCTACAACTTGCCTGACGAGCAGGCGGCGATGGCCCGTTGGTGCCACGGCGACGCCGATGGTAAATCCAGACCCGCCCCCAGTTCCCAAGTTTGATGATCCAAGGCGACGGATTCGATCAGCCTGCTTCGGCCCATGGGCGGGCGGGCAGATCATCAAGCTCTCGACGCCAGGTCTCGGCGGCGGCGAGTACCTGGTCGCAACGAACTCGGATAGCGACGATGTGCCGAGCACCGTGCGGATCGGCCTCGCGCAGCCACGGCGGCGCTGCTTCCGCGGTGAAGAAGACACGGAGCTCCACTTCATCCTCGGCGTAGCCGGTGACGGAGAATCCGAGAGCCGGTTCCAGGAACGACAGCGATGGTGCCGGTTCCCCGTCCTGGTCTGGACGAGGATTCACGCGGCCCGCACCGGCGTCTTTCAGCCAGCTGGCGATCTCCCGGGCCTCCACCATCTCCAGACACGGATCAGCGAACGACCACTCCCGCTCGCGATGCCGTCGGCATCCGCAAGGTCCACGCCAGGACTGTAAATCCTCACGCGGTCAGGGCGGGGGCAGCAGCGGACCGAGCGGGCCGAGGTCGAGGTTCAGGTCCTCGGGGGACAACCCGAAGTGGTCCCGCAACAGCGCCATCTGCTCCTCCAGGGCCATCAGCGTGACCCCGATCCGCTCGACCTGCTCGTCGGTCAGGTCACCTCGGTCGATCCGGCGCAGGGCCTGCCGTTCCATCAGCTGCCGGAGCAGCTCCACCACCGTGAGCACCAGGTTGGCGAGCCCCCGCTCCACCGACTCCCGGTCCACCTCGACCCGGTGAGCCGGCCGGCTGACCCGGGGCGGTGACCAGTCCGGCAGCGGCGCGGTCACGGCTGCGTCACGTCGGGTATGCCGATGCCCGGGCGGACGGAGCTGACCAGCGCCCGCAGCGAGACGTAGACGAGGTCCACCTCGGCGATGGAGAGCACCAGTTCGCCGGTCACCACCACGCCGGTGGCCAGCACCCGGTCGAGCAGGTCGACCAGCGCGATTGCCGCGAACGGCTCGGGTCCGCGGGCGTCCAGTGGCAGGGCGGCGGTCACCGGCCGAGCTCCGCCATGTCCAGCCCGGCGAACGAGTACGGCGGCCACGGGCCGGTCACCTCCAGGTGCAGCTCCGGATGCCGACCAGCCAGCGTGCCAACCAGCACCGCGAAGTCGCCGGCGTGGTCGGCGCCGTTGAGGTAGGCGCCGTTGAGCACCATCCACCCGGCCCGGCCGGTCAGCCGCCGGTCCTGCGGCGGATGCCGGCGGGCCGCTGCCGCGTGCCGGCCCAGCACGTCGTGCACCCGTTCGGCGGCCCGCAGCGCCGCCTGCTGGGCGAGTTCGGCGCTGGACAGCTGCGCCTGCCGGCGGCGCAGGTACGCCAGCCCCGGCCGGTCGTCGCGCACCTCCCGGTCGACGGCGGCCACCGCCGCGCCGGGCACCGCGTACGCCTTGACGCCCCACTCGGCCCGGCCGGCCAACCGGTCCAGGACGGCACTGAGATCGTCCCGCCGGTCGGCCAGCACCTCCCCGACCCGATCGTCGTCCCGATAGACGGTGGCCAGCCGCATGGGTACCACCGGACCGGCCCGGGCCACCGCGTCCACCACCCGGTGGTGCGCCCGGGCCACCACCTCCAGCCAGGCAAGGTCCTCCAGGTTCCGACGCAGGGGGTCCTCCCCGAACTCCGCTGCCGGGACCCCGCCGACGACAGCGGTGAGGCCACCGACGGTCACCAGCCGCACGGCGTCGCCGCCGACCCCGACGGCGCCGGCGAACCGGTCCGCCGGCACGTCCCGCGTCACGGCGTGCAGCCAGACGAGTTCGTCACGCCTCATCGGTCTCCTCCCATCGTCCCGGCCGGCCCGCCGCACCGGCGGCGCAGCGGCTACGCCTCGCGGCGATCGCCGTGGTAGCGCTCGCTGTCGTACCGGTCTCGGTCGTCGGCCCGCTGGTCGGCGTAGCGGTTGCCGTCGTCGGTCAGCTCGCCCCGCCGACGGTCCCGTTCCACCGGACGGCGGGGCCGCGACGACAGGAACGGGTCGTGTTGCCACCAGTCGATGCCCATCTCCCGGGCGGTGTCGACCGAGGCGATGATCAGGCGCAGCTTGACGGTGAGCAGCTCGATGTCCAGCAGGCTGACCCGGATGTCGCCGGCGATCACGATGCCCCGGTCGAGCACCCGTTCCAGGATGTCGCCGAGGTTGGCCGGCTCGTGCCCGGCCGGCAGCACCTGCCCGGAGTTCTGCACCACCGACGGTTGACGCGGTCCGGTCATCTCAGCCCACCTCCCCGTTGTCGCCGCCCTTGCCGCGCGGATAGCGCCGGATCCGCCGGTAGGCCAGCAGCTCGCCATCGGCGCCGATCTCGGCCAGATAGAGCCCGAGCAGATCGATCGAGGACGGCAACCGGCGGTCCTCGACCACCTCCACACCCACCAGCCAGCCGTCCTCGCTCGGCTCCAGCGACGTCACCCCGGACGGCTCCCTGCCGGTCAGCTCCGTGATGTGCCGCAACCCGAGCTGCGCGGCCTGCGCCGCCGACACGACCTCGTCGGTCACCCCGCTCACCGCCCGGCCCGGCGGCGGGGGCGGCCGGCGGCCGGCCCGAGAGCCAGGCCAGGTTGACCGGACTCACCCTCGCGCGGCGCCCCACCGGGGGCGATCAACCGGTCCAACACCTGCTGCTGGGCGAGCGCGTGGTCCTCGGCGGAGAGGTCACCCGCGGCGAGCGCCGCGTCCAGCCCCTCCAGCTCCCGGCGTACGTTGGCCGGGTCGTAGAGCTGCTCCTCCGCCTGCCGGTGCAGGGTCTTCACCACCGAGGTCAGCCCTCGCACCGGCGCGTACGGCAGAGTCAGCAGGGCGGTCAGGATGTCCATGTCAGCTCCGCAGCCGTTGCTGGTCGACGAAGTCGTACGCGGCGAGCGGGCCGAGCAGCCGGACGTTCGCCAGCCCGGCCCACTCCTCGGCGACGCCCCGCAACGCCTCCTCGAACTCGCCCTCCCGGTCCAGCTCGACCAGAAACGCGACGTACGCGGCGTCCTGCTCGTGGCTGGGCGGCCGGACCAGGTGCGACACGGTGGTCTCGGTAAGCGCCTCGACCAGGTGCGCGGTGTCCTGCTCCCGCCGCAACTCCACAGCCTGGCTGAGGATCTCCCCCAGCCGGATCCGCTGGCCGCGCACCGCGTCCTGCGGCTGACCGTGGATCTGGTCACGCAGCTGACCGGCCTCCCGGTTCGATTCCAGGATCTGTGAGATCACCGCCCGCTCCACGTACCGGGCGTGCACCACGAACTGGGCCAATCCCTCCAGCTCCGCCAGCTCGTCGAGGAACGCGTCATGGTGGCCGGCCAGCAGCTCGGTCACCGCCTTCGGGCGCGTCACCACCGTGCCGAAGCGCACCGGCAGCACCGGCGCGACCTGCGCCGTACCGTCCAGCAGTTCCTTGTACGCGGCCAGATCGGCCGGCCGACCCAACGGCTGGTCCAGCGGTACGGGGCTCACCAGGGCGGCCAGGCCGTCCTCCTCGATGACCGTCACCTCGGCGGGCGGGTCACCCACCCCTCGCGCGTCCGCCGTGGGCTCCACATCGGACGGCACGATCCCGTAAACCAGCAATCCGGTGTCCTGCTCGGCCATCTCAGTCCCCCTCATCCCGGTCGGTGCGCTGCCGGGAGCGGTCCCGTTTCGGGGCGATCGCCCGGCCGGCGGCTCCACCGACAGCCTCACCGACCGACCCGAGGACACCCGTCGCCGCGTCCGCCGCCCCGCCGACCGCCCCGCCCAGCGACGCGCTGCCGGTCACCCCCTCGACGATGTCCGGCAGCCCCTTGCTCTCGCTGGGCCGGACGTCCAACCGGTCGACCGCCTCGGCAAACCGCAGGTACGTCTCGATGCTCGCGATCACGATGCGGGCGTTGATCTCCAACAGCCGGATGCCCACCACGTCCACGGTGACCTGGGCGTCGATGACCACGCCCTTGTCGAGCACGGTCTCCACCACGTCGGCGAGTCCCGAGCCGGATCCCCGCTCGATGGTCCCGCTGGCCGCCCCGGTCATCGGTCTCCTCCCCGGCCGCCGGACCGACGTCGACCCGGCTCGCCCAGTCGCCGGCCGGATCGGCGCACCGGCGCCGGTCGCGCGCCCCGATCGCGGCCCCCCGACGGAGGTGACACCGCTCCCGGCTCGTCACTCCTACCTACCGCCTCGTCGGCGTCCTGGTCGTGGTAGTCCTCGTACTCGTCCTCCCCTTCCTCCTGCTCGCCCTCGTCACCTCCGTCATCGTCCTCGTCGTACTCGTCCTCGTCGTATTCGTCCTCGTCCTCGTCGTACTCGTGCTCGTCGTATTCGTCCCCGTCGTGCTCGTCGTTCTCTCCCCGGCGGCGACCCCTGTTCTGGTCACGTTCAGCGGCCAGCGCGGCTTCGTGGTCCTGGACCACCTCGCCGTCGCGGATCTCACCGCGCCAGCCCTGGATCTCGTCAGGATTGACCACGACCTCGCGCATCACGTGCCGGACGTAGTGCTTGAGTTCCAGCCGCACCCGGCGGCCCTGGGCCCGCCACATGTTGCCGGTGTGCTCGAAGAAGCCCTTCGGGTGGTATTCGAGAACGACCAGGACCCGAGTCAGGTCCGGCGTGAGTTCATGGAAGGTGATCGTGCCGTCGACCGAACCCTTCTGGCCCTCCGAGCGCCAGACGATCCGCTCGTCCGGGACCTGCTCGATAATGGTCGATTCCCAGCTGCGGTGTGACCAGAAGACCTGAGCCTTCCAGGTCAACCTCTCGTCCCCGTTCTGGTCGACGTTCTCGACCTTCTTCATGAACGACGGGAACTCGGTGAACTGCGTCCACACGTCGTAGGCAAGCCGCACCGGCACGCCCACATCGATCGTCTCGACGATGTTGGTGACCTTGATTTTGTCCTTCCGGCCGCCGCCACCCCCACCGCCGAACGCCCGCTTGACCTTCTCCTTGGTCGCCGCCCAGCCGGCGCTGAGCGCTGCCCGCGCCGGCGAAGCGCCCTCGGCCAGTTTCCTGGCCCCGACCGCCATCGCCAGCTCACGGGGCCCACCCTTCTGCTCGGCGACCTCGACCAGCCTGCCGGTGAGGTCACCCATGTGGTCACCGATCGCGCGGGTGGCCCGCTCGGTCACGGCACCGAGGAGCTGCCGCCCCTCATGGGCGAGCGTGCCCTTGATCTGGTCACGGAGGGAGGGACCGGGCTGCTTCGCCATGCGGTCACCGTCCACGCCGGCGCACCGGCGCGCCCTCGGCGCCACGCGTCGACCCCCGCCGGGCGACCGGTGCCGGACGCGACGAACCGGCCACCGGCTCGGCCTCGGTCGGCGTACCGGCTCCCGGCCGGGACCGCCCGCCGCCTTCACCCTGCACCCGACCCGACGGGCGGCCGGCGGGCTGCTCACCGTCCCGGCGGCCGCCACCCCGTGCCGGCCGCCCGCCCTCGGCCTGCTCCCGATCCCGGCTCGCAGTGGACGAACCCGACCCGCCTGGAGCTGTTGATTCGCGGCTACTTCCGGGGGTGGGTCCCTGCCGGATGGATTCGGTGCGGTCCCGCAACCGGTCGCTGACCGACTCGATGGTGGCGCTGGCGGCAGAGGCCACCGCGGCCTTGCCCGCGGCGGCGAGCGGACCACTCAGCCCCGCCACCCTGCCCAGGCCACCAGAGCCCCGAATCAGCTCGGCGCCCTGACCGAGCAGACCACCTGGCCTGGCACTCAGCCGGCCACCGGCCGCCGCCGCGCCGAGGACCAACGCGAGCCCCAACTTGCGCCGCCGGCCGATCAAATAGCCGGCCCCGGCGATCAACGCCACCCGGGCTCCACGTCTCATGAGTGCCCCCACTCACACACCACCGACGAATTGTCGTTCCGGCAACCTCAGCCACTGAAACGGACCACCGTTGCCCACGAGCAATCCCCCAGCCCGTCCGGCGGCGCCATTCGTTACCCGAGCGCCCCCGGCCGAAACTCCTTCCCCTCTCTCTCCTCTTCCGGCCGACACCCGCCCGCAGAAGCCCGAACGAGCAGCAAGTGGCCTACTCCTCGCACCGCGGCCACAAACTCCCAGAAAGCGGCATCCCCCATCAAGGAATGGCCCCTGACGAATGGGCCATTTCATTGTGGATCCCGCCATACAGCGTCAGACCGGATCCCCGCGATGGTCGGCCCCCTACGCCACCAGCCCTGGGGCCACCCGCCAGCCAACGCATCTTCGAATGGATCGAGGCCTGGCACGACCCGCGCCGGTGGCACTCAAGCCTTGGCAATCTGTCCCCGACCGACTACGAACGACATCGCACCCCGGTCGCAGCCGCGGCCTGACCACCACACGGAAACCGTCCGGAGACCGGGGGAAGCTCACACTTCCCTCATGGATAATGTCATTCCACCGGCTCGTATGCGTCGTGCTCCGCATAGTATGCGATCGCTGCACACGCCTCTGTAGGGTCCGGTCCTCGCCCACCTCGCCAAGACCTCCAGACCTCAAGAACCGACTTGGCAAGGGCGACCTCCAAGAGGTATTTCGTCCCGAGCGGCCGCTGTTCTCGATCTTCATCGATGAGGATGGCGGCCGAGGACGGTCGAACAGGACCATCGTCGGCCACATAGATGGCGTGGTCTTCCTGAAGCTCGTCTAATTCTGCAAGCACCTCGCCCAAGGTCCGACTGCCGAAATAAGTCCTGGACTGCATATACCCCCCTTAGGTCCTGTCTATCGCCCATCCGACCAGGTAGGTGTTTTGGCAGAACCGCAACACGTTTATGTCAGCATCTCCGAAAGCCTATTTTTGAGGATTACGCCCTGGTCCTCACGCGGCGGCACACCGCAAGGAGGCGGCCATGTCGTTCGGCGTCGGAAGACACGCCCGCACAGTACCGCCCATCCTGCCGGTCGATCAACTTCTAAACAGGCCCTAGGCGCCATTATCCAATTCGAAGTTCGAGTCATTTTTCCGAGCGATTTCGCCAAAGGCTTCCGAAGTATGGACCATGCGTTTCGCTTCACCCAAGCTCGCACCGGTGACGCTACGCATAATGACAACTGCATCCATCAAGGAGATACCTTGATGCCTCAACTCCCAAAGAATCTGGGAGATATCTATGCCAGCTTGCAGACGGTCCGCCATCTGGGTCGCAAGCGCTTCTCGATTAACCTGCCATCTGGCCGAAGGTCCCATACCATCACTTCCTTTCAGAGTAGTAAGGCCCTACTGCGTAGGTCTTGTCGATAACTAGCTAGATCCCATACAGCCCCAGGTCCGTCTATCGCCCCCTCCGGCCACATAGGTGTTTCGATATAGCCGCGACACCCCTTTATATCAGCATCTCCGAAAGCCTATTCCTGAGTATAATGTAACCGAACAGGTCATCGGTGGGGAGCGCCGCTTGCTCATCATTCGCCGGCCGTTCATCGATCACCAGGTTGGGGTCGTTGTCGTCATACACCACAACAAGGCCCCGTCCACTAAGATCGCCGCGAAGAAACTCACTCGAAGGCCACTGAGCTCGATCCCATTCAGGGAACTGACCGATCACCCTCCATTCATCATTTACCAATGGGATGTCACCGAAGCGTGCGACGAATAGTGCCTCCTCAGGCTTGAGGGGAGGTGGCGAGACTGGGATCGAGGTCAGCGCAGGGCCGAAGAAGTAACCTACCGTCACAGCGCTGCGACCATGCCGCGCAATGAGGCCAATGGCAAATTGGGTCATCGCCACGATGGACGACCTCGTGCTCCGCTCTGAGGTCGTCAACCGGTTCCTCCTGGCGGCCGGCGTCCGGGTTTGGCCCAGACGAGACGTCCGGTGTCGTGGTCGATCACGACGGTGAGAAACCGCTGCTGTCTGCGCCAAGAGAACTCGTCGATACCGATACGTCGGAGTCCGTCGAGGCGGGTCGCCGCGACCGCTGGCCTCTGGACTGCGAGGTGTGCGGGACGCGTGAGATAATTTGGCATGCGTAGCCGCTTAAGTCTCCTCAGAACCACGGCCGAAGTTGTCGAAGTAAAGGAGTCGGCGTCCGTCGACCTTCCGCAGAACGCGTCAAGGGTCTGGTCTTTCATCCGTATGCCTGACTCATCGGCCATAATATTCAAATCAACCGAAGCAGGCATAGCGCTCCCGGGACGCCCTACCGGCATTGGGGAAATACAGGTCACTTTAGATCAATCAGCTAGTGGTAAGACCGCAAACGTTCATGAAATAATTGAGCTAGAGGTCGGCCGGCGCGCCGTAACACGCAGCCTCGTATCGTGGTGTCCTTCGTGGTCCACGATTTTCGTTGAGCCGCTGGGACCGTCGCGTTGCCGACTCACCCAGGAGTTTCGATCACTTATTCCAATCGGGGTATCCGTGAAAGCCGTGGCCAACATGCATAAAGAGTACAGGGCGGTCTTAGGAGAGATGACCAGCAGGCTGTCGGAGCTAGCCGCATACGAGATGGGCCAGTAGCGAGCAGCCAGCTCGCCACACCTCGATTTCGCAATTTCACGGTAGGGCAGGATTAAACGTAACGCCCCCCTTCCAGGGAGCCCATGCGAAGAATACACCGAGCTGGTCGCGGTAGCCACTGTATTTCAAAAGAAACGAACTGAAGGAGAGTTCGCGCAGAAAGACGGGCTGAAAATTAGGGGCAACCATTGCCACTCCCCACTTGTTGGGGTCGACGTCTGACGGATTCCAATGGAACGTCCACCCGTCGAGAGCACAACCCCAAGGGATAAGACCGTTCGGATGCGGATAGAAGGCTATTTGCTGGCCGCGAGGTGACGCTGTCGCCAACGCTCCTAGGCATCAGCTAAGCGCACCTTGCCCCGAAGACGTCTAGGGTTGACTAATGACTAAAGACTGGCCGCTGCTCACGGAAGCCGAAGCGCTGTCCTGCGCCGGGGATCGACCGCAGGTGCTGCCGGCGGAAGGCGTCACCTACGTGGTCGGGTCGGCGGCGACGCTCGTCATCGTCCACGGCGGCGGCCCACGCCACAGCATCGTACGGAACTTCGACACGCTCGTGCTCCGCGAGCCGTTCCCGGCACCGGCCGAGTTAGGACTCGAGTCGAAACTCCCGGTCCTCGGCTTCGCCCAGATCGCCAACAGCTACGTGCCGTTGGGACGATTGGGAAGAACGGTTAGTCAGCACAGACCCGCCGAGGCCAACGACGGACCGCGCTCGCGCGACATAGCGCTGAGGTGGTCAAGATTTGACTTGGAAGACCGGCTGCCGTTCGACCTTCTTGACCAGATCCGACCGACTCCGCAGGAGCCGCTACCGGACCTGCACTGGATGGACAGCCTCCCCCACGACCCCGTCACCGCCCTCCAACGGTTCGTCGCCGACTGGTACGCCGACGTCCCACCGGCCACCTGCACCACCCACCCACCCGACCGGCCGCTACCCGGCCCCCTCCTCGACTTCTACCGCGCCGCCGCCGGACGCCAGGACGTCCTCGGCCGGTTCAACAGAATCCTGCGCCCCCACGAATTGGAAGACGAACCCGACGGCATGATCGTCTTCGCCACCGAAAACCAGGGCGCCTTCGTCGCGCTCATCGACCCAACCGAGCCCGACCCCACCGTCCACTACGACGGACTCGACGCCGAACAGGAACGGGAACCACTCAGCGGCTTCCTGCTCCAGTTCCTCCTCACCGAGGTGGCCTACTCAAGCCCGTTCACCGGCTACGCCACCGTCACCCCACAACAGGCACAACACCTCATCGCCCCCCTTGAACCCGTACCCCTGCGAGCCATGCGCTGGACAGCCGACCCGACCCGCCATTACGTCGCTCCCGGCCTCGTCGTCTCCACCATCCCCCTTCCCGATGGCGCCGTCGAGGTCTGCGCCGGCACACGACGCCGCTGCGCACTCAAACCCCTACGCGAACCCGGATTCGCCTGGGAAAACTTCGACGGCTGAACCTTGCCCACGAAGGCAGACGTGCACTGCGGGCCCTCGGCCGAGCATGCCCCCGCGCGGATATAACCGTGACCGTCAGGGGCCCGTGGGTCGGCCGTATGAACACCGGACGGATCTACCTACCCGTACAAACCAGTCAACGCTTCGGCCACTACCTCGACGACATACGGGACCGGCTTGGCGTGGAACACGGCCGCTGCTGGCCGGCTACCTCCAGCTGAGAGACGAGGTGACTGGCAGCCGCTACCGGACGCTTCGGGACCTCGTGAGGTCGCATCAACAGATGAGGGTCTCAATGCCGGTCAGCGAACTCTGGGTCATCGCCACGATGGACGAGCGTCGGCTTGCCACTGCCCCTTGGGCTGCACCCGCCATTCGAAGTTGGCCTGATATCCGGGTCCGCCGAATCGCTCCGGGCGATTGGGCTTGAACGACGGCGGGCGATACTGCCGAAGGCCATCCTGACTACTCATGGTTCTACCATCGCTTGCGACCTTGTAATTTGGACCGACCCATGCAGAGCCCATCATATCTGCCTCCACTCGCGTCCCAGAGCCGATGCCGGAGAACCCCTTCTGGCGTGCGGCATCACGTAGCATTCCCGCCATTTCCATCTCGCGCTCGACAGACACGCCACACGCAGTGTTATGGACGAGGACTGGCGTGTTGCCGGCGAGCACATAGTACGTGTGGCGTTGTTACGGCGGCTGCGGCGATGTCATGGCGTCGATCTTGGCAGGGATCTGGGCTTTCGCTCAACCACCCGTCAGCAGTTCATCGATTGATGGCGATTTTGACCGCAGCCGTGACAGCAACGTGGGCGCACGCCGGGCTGAGTGAGCCGTCGGCCGGGGCGTCTACTCGGTCGGTCGTCTGGTGCTGTTGGCGGGTTTCTTCTTCCGTGCGCGGCGGTCGATGAGGCGATCCACGGCGGCGATGCGGCGGTGGAGGCGGGCGGAGCCGAGCGGTGGCTTCCGGCGATCGACGCCACACCGCTACGCGGCGCGCCACCGGACCCGATGACTCTGGAATCGGTTGAGGAGGCAAATCACTCAACGTGCTCGGCATCCGCGAGCCGACGTGCACCCTGCGAGCTACGCCACTGCGCAACATCGACATATGGACATGCTCACTGCCCATCTGACACCAACCCTGACCGCAACCCGGGCAACCAATCGCGCCCCTCGGTGCACTCCGCAGTGCCCCTGACACGGGCCGCGAGCGCCAACTCAAGCAGCTTGATGCTCGCCGACGCCTCTGGTTACTGATGAAACGGCTCTACATCGCCCCATTCCCAGTAAACCTTTTCTTCAGCAGCGACATGTTCAATGGCAGGCCAAACACGACCAACCTCACGGCCGAGCGGCACGTCGATGGCGACATGTCTATCGCCACTCCACTCAGATTTCAGGGCATCATCGATGATGGCACGAGTAATCGAATTCCGCATCTCGTATGACTCGGAAACCGACAGCGAAGGCGCCAGGAAGACGCGGAACACGCGATGACCTGAGGGCCTGAGTACTTCAATGATCTGTTTACCTTCGGAGTCAAGCCTCACCACATCGTTGAGCGCCAGTCCGTAAACCCGAAATGGAATACACGAGACCTCGTAGCCATTGCCGTCGAGGGGCCTTAACCAGATCTGCTCCAGGGAGCCGGCGAAGCCATAGGGCTCAAGATTCACCATCGCCAGATAGTTTGAGCTGGTACGACCCACGGGAGATTCATGAACGATGTACTTCGTAACGGACACGACGTGACCCACTTTCACCAGAAGCTGCGTCCCCGACGCTGACACCTCAACGTCGGGGACGTGCAGCCACTACCGAATCTCTAGGCTACCGCACACTGGCTACCACCAAGGCGGAGGGAACGGGCCGGTGTAGTTCGGAGGAGGATTAACAGGCTGCCCCCGAGCACCCTTCGAACTATTACAGAAGGTACATGCTGGCGTGGTATTCGCGTCCGTTAGGTCCCCACCATGGACCCGCGGTTCGACGTGATCGACGCTCGTGGCCGGATTAGTTCGGCAGTAGGAGCATAGGGGCGTTGGCAAACTTGGATCAGCATTGACGCCAATATTGTAATCTTCCAACATGCTTGGCGGAATGCGCTGCCCAGCCCCAGGACCACCACTGGAACCGGCCGGAATATCGTAAATTGGAGCGCCGCCGGGACCGCATCCAATTGGAGTGTTGGTGTTGTGGACGAGTACCGGCGTATCGCCCGCTATCACATAGTACGTGTGGAGGTGGGCGACGGTGAGGTTGCGCATGTCGTGGTGGCCGCTCCAGTTCGTGATCTGGACGACTCGGGTGGCGTGGCCGGTGTCGTCGATCAGGAGGGTGCCGGCGGTGAGTGCGGAGGCCACGGTCCAGCGGTGTGTGGCGGCGTCCCAGAACGGGTGTTCCTGAGTGGTGTGGATGACCTTCCAGCCCTGGGCGGTGGCCACGGTGACGTCGGTGAAGTCGGTGTCGTGGTTGTTGTGCAGCTTCGTAACCGGTTCGCCGGCTGCTTCGCCGGTTTCCGGGTCGGCTGCCCTGACCTTGTCTCCGACCTTCACGTCCTTGATCGCCTTGGTGCTGCCGTCGGCCATCAACACCTTCGTGTCAGGTGTGAAGCTGTTGAGGCAGGCTTTACCGACTGCTGCGTCCTCCCGCGCGGCAGTAGCGACCTCCGCGCCACGGGTAGCCTCTCCGACCTCACCCAACCTGCCCGCCTTCGCCGCGGCTCCAGCACCACCGCTGAGGAACAGGGAAGCGACGTTGACCGCTGTCCAGGCACAGGCGGTTCCATCACCCTGGTCACACTTGCGTGCGTCGGTAATGCCCGTCAGCTCGCCGAACTGGCTGTTGGCCAGCCGCTCTGTCGCGGCGTCCTTCTCCTGCTGATCCCCACCGACATTGGTGGCCGAGGCGGTCTCCAAATCATCAAGCTTCTGCAGGCCCCATTTCATCCAGCTCGGCGCCTGGTCGGCCTTCGGTCCCTCACCGAAGAACCCTTGTACGTTGTGCACCACGCTCATGACAGCGTTGTCGTCCGAGCTGCCCGAGCCGCCACCTCCGCCGTCGGTCGCGGCGAGCATGTGCCCGTCCAACTCGACGTTGCTGATGGGGTTGCCGGCGCCGAAGGCGTACCGGTTGCCGGTGAACGGGTCCGTGCTGAGGTGCATGTCGGCGAGGGCGCCGTTGTAGCTGTCGCGGGTGAGGAACCGGTTCAGGCCGGGGCTGTAGTTCCGGAACCCCATGTCATAGTCGCCGGAGTTCTGGTCCCACCGCTTGGCGTTGAACCGGTACGCGTTGTACGGCTCCTTCGTCGGGTCCTGCGCGTCCGGCTTGTCGATCCCGGTGAACTGCGCGTCGTCGTTCTGCCCGTAGGCCGTGTAGCCGTACGTGGCCTTCGTGTCCCCGCCGTCGTCGGTCACCTGCTCGACGTCGGTATGCGGGTTGTAGCCGTAGAACCCGTTCTCGGTCGTCCCGTCGTCCTTCTGGGTGATCTGCGACAGCCGCTCACCCCACGGCGAGTACTGGTACGACTTCGTCAGCTTGCCGGCCACCGACTCGTCCAGCACCTCACCCGACAGCCCCAGATAGCCGAAGACCGTGGTCTTCTCCTTCGCCCCACCCGCGTCCGTCGTCTTCGACGCGATCCGGTCCAGCGGGTCATAGCTGTACTTCGTGGTCGACGTACCACCCGAACCGAGCTTGCGGTTCTCCACCACGTGGTCGAACCCGTCGTACACGTTCCGCTCGATCACCGCGGACCCCGAGGTCACCGTGTCCAGCCGGCCGAACGGGTCGTAGTTGTACGACGCCTTCGCCCCGCCGGTCACCGCGGTCAACAACCGGTTCCGGTCGTAGTTGAACGCCGTCGACGTGCCCTTGACCGTCTGGCTGGTGACGTTGTTGTTCGCATCGTGCACGTACGTCTCGGTCCCGGCCCCGTCACCGGTCTTCGTCACCGACGCCAGCCGGTCCCGCGGGTCGTACGTGAAATCGCTCGTGGTCGTCAGGTACGCGCCGTGGTTGTCGGCGTTCATCTTGCGGTTGACCTCGTGCGACCGGTTGCCGTTCAGGTCGTACGTGAGCGAATCGTCCGAGACCACCGTCGTGCCGTCCGACTTCTTCTCCACCTGGCTCTTCAGCAGCCCGTCCAGGTAGTAGGTGGAGGTGACGACGTTGCCGTTGCCCTTGGTCTCGGTGTACCGCTCACCCCGGTCCGTGTACGTGAACCGGGTGGTCTTCGCGGCCGGGTCGGTGGCCGTCTTGCCGTTGGTGACCGTCTCCGGCAGGTTCCGGTCGTCGTAGGTGTAGCCGGCGTACTGCCGGTCGTGGGTTGTGGAGGTTGGCGCGCCGTTCGGGTCGTAGTCGAAGGACGTGGTGTTGACCGTCGAGCCCGACTTCGCCTCGGTGACCGTGTCTACCTGGTTGAGCCCGGTGTACGTCACCGCGTAGGTGTCGACCTTCGTACCGGGTGACGAATCGGTGATCGTCGTCAGGTTGCCGTTGGGGTCGTACGCGTAGCCGTAGTCATGCTTCTCGTTGTCGGCCTCGCCGGTGTTGTCCCGGACCAGCTTGACCGCGTCGGCCACCACCGTGCCGGTCGCCTGGTCGGAGAGCGTCACCTTCTGCGCGTTGCCCTCGGCGAAGGAGTAGGAGCCGAGGCTCACCCAGCTGCCGGTGTTCGCCGTCTGGTTGACCGTCTTCGTGGCGGCGCCGCCGTTGTAGTTGACGGTGAACTTGGCGTCGGTGGCCGCCCCGGTCACCTGCGGATACCAGGCGTACACCTGGTAGCTGCCGGCCTGCGGCACGTTGAGCTGCCAGGTGAACACGTTGCTGCCGGTGCCGGCCGCGTGGGTGGCGTAGTCCTGGCCGTACTTCCCGCTGGCGGTGGTCCCGGCCGGCCAGGTGCCGGTGGCCGTGGCGTTGTTGAAGTCGGAGTTGTTGACCAGCACGACCTGCTTGCCCACCGGCACGCCGTCGTCGGCCCGCGCCTTGAGCTTGCCGTCCGGATAGTAGGACCAGCTCATCGTCCGGTTCGACGACCCGCCGGCCGAGGTGAGGGTCCGGCTGGTCTGCTGGCCGAGGTCGTTGTAGTCGTACGCGGTCCTGATGTCCCACGGGTCGGTGGAGGTCTCCGCCCAGCCGTTGTCGAAGTACGTGTACGTGGTGTTGTTGCGCACGGACTGGCCGGCCGACGGCGGCGCGGACAGCGTGGTGAGCCGGCCCACCTCGTCGTAGTCGTAGGTGGTGATGTCCGGGGCGTTGTACCGGGAATCGGCCTTGCTGTATGCCGAGTGGGTCTCCTTGACCCGGTTCAGCTCGTCGTAGACGGCGACCGTGGCGAAGTCGTCCGGGTCGGTGGTGTCCGGCGTGGCCACCCCGCGCGGGCTGGTCACCTTGGTGGTGTTGCCGACCTCGTCGTACTCGTACCGGGTGCTCCGGTAGGTGATCGTGCCGCTCACGTTCTCGTGCGGCACCTTCACCTCGCGGGGCTTGCCCACCGGGTTCAGGTCGATGGTGGTGGTGTTGCCCAGCTGGTCGGTGCTGGCCTTGACCAGCCCGTCCTTGTCGTACGTGCTGGTGGTGAACTTGCCGATCGCGTCGGTGGTCTTGTAGACGCGGTGCGCCAGGTCGTAGTCGTAGATCGTGGTGTAGTCGGCCGGGTCGGATGTGGCGTTCTTGCGCGGGTCACCAACCTTGTGCACGTTGCCGACGTTGTCGTACTCGTACGTGATCTTGTCGCCCTTGGCGTTCACCACCGAAGTGAGCTGGTAGATCTCGTCGTAGTTGTTGGTGGTGACGTAGTCGGTCGGGTCCGTGGTGCTCAGGTTGCCCTTCGGCTCGGTGGTGGTCCGCAGGTTGCCGACCTTGTCGTACGTGTAGGACGTCTGGCGCTGCGGGTCACCCGCCTGGTCGACCGGGGCGAGGATGGAGTTGACCTCATCGGCCTCGTCGTAGGCGGCCGTGGTCACCGCGCCGTTGGGCGCCGTGGACCGGACCACGTTGTCGTTCGCGTCGTAGCCGGGCGCCGGCGTGGTGACGTACCGGCCGGCGGACTGCTTGACCGGCACCGAGCCGTCCAGCGGCCGACCGAACGTGTCGTAGTTCTGGGTGGTGACCTTGCCGAGCGCGTCGGTCACCTTCTTCACCTGGCCGCGCTCGTCGTACTCGAACGTGGTGGTGTTGTTCTTGGCGTCGATGATGTCCTGCGGATACCCGTTGGAGTCGTACCGGTTGTACCTCGTGGTGTGGTCGTTCGCGTCGAGCTGCGTGCTGACCTGCCCGTACGCGTCGTAGGTGTAGCTGGTCTTGTAGTCGTTGGGGTCGGTGGTGGTGTTGCCGATCGGGTCGACCACCGAGGCCAGGTCACCGGCCGTGGTGTACCCGAAGGTCCACTTCCGGCCCTCGGGGCTGGTCTTGCTGGCCAGGTCGGCGACGTGCCCGCCCAACTGGTACTGGTAGGTCAGCGCGGTCCCCGGCCAGCCGTTCTTGACCGCCTCGGCGTCCTTGATCTCGGTCGGATAGCCGGTGTTCGGGTCGTACTGCCAGGTGGAGACGGCGCCGTTGGCCTCCTCCAGCCGGTTGACGTTGTGGTCGTCGTCCCACTGGAGCTTGGTGGTCTGGGTCTTGGCGTTGGTGGTCTCGATCGGCCGGCCGTACCCGTCCATCAAGTACTGCGTGCTGTGCTGCTCGGCGTCCGTGACCGTGGTCTTGATGTTGTTGGTGGCGTCCGGATCGACGTAGGTGAAGCCGGTCGAGGAGTTCAGCCGGTCGGTGTAGGACTTGGTGGTCCAGTGCCACTTCGGGTCGTCGCCGGTCTTGGGGGCGTTGTAGTCGACCTTGGTGGCATGGTTTCGCGGATCGGTGACCTGGATGAGCTTGACGTTCTTGTTGCCCTGCGTCATGTCGTACCGGAACTGGAACCGTTTCGCGTCGCCCATGGTGCCGCTGGAGCCGTCGCCGTCCACCAACTCGCCGAGCAGGCCCTTGTCGGTATAGGTGAACCGCATCTTCCGGCCGGAGATGTCGGTGATCTGCGCGACGTGGTCGATGATCTTCGGGTTGGTCAGCCCGCCGGTGGCGTGCACCCGGGCCCAGCTGGTGTCGTCGACGTACCAGTAGTCCTGGCCCTTGGCGAAGTAGTCGATGGTCAACGTCCGGCGCCCGGCCGCGTCGGTGAGGTACTTCAGGAACTTGGTGGGCTTGTTGTTCGACTTCCGTTCCTCGTAGGTGAACGTCATCGTGTTGAGGTCTTTGTCCTGGATGGACGTGAGGTAGCCGTCGCAGTCGTAGAAGAAGCGGGTGCGGTCGGGCCGGGTGAGCGACCAGGCCTGCGACTCCTCGGTGTTGGGCTTGCAGTCGACCCCGGGCTTCTGTTCGAGGTAGAGGTGCACGCCCTTCGGGCTGATCCACGTCGAGGTCGCGGAGTCCCAGGTGAACCAGTGGTTCGTGCCGTCCCCATCGGTGAGGGTGACCTTGGTCGGGTGCGGGTTGGGGTGGAAGTCCAGCGGGGCGCCGAGCCGCATCATCGACGACGCCTGCACCGACCAGCCGTATCCGGCCACCGTGTCGGAGGTGTCCAGCGAGTTGTACGACAGCCGCACGAACGTGGACAGGCCGCGCGACGGGTTGCTGAACGCGTTGTACGACCACACGCTGTTGCCGGAGTACAGGCTGTTCATCAGCGTGGACCCGGCGCCGGTGTTCTTGCCCGCGTACGAGTAGAACTTCTCCAGGCCGAGCTGGTCGGACGTCGGCTCCTCGACGGCCACGTTCTGGTTGAGCGAGGCGATCGGGCTGGCCTGGGACAGCCACTGCTTGCTGGTCTTGTTGTACAGCTCCCAACGCAGCTCGTAGTCGGTGCGTTTGTTGCCCTCGTCGGTCGAGGCCGGGGCGGTCACCTGGGCCGACACCGTGACCGCCTCACCGGGTAGCACGCTCTTGGGCAGTGCGGTGACGGCCTGCGGGTTGTTGTCGATCGGTGCGCTGTCACCGGGGCGGGCCCAGCGGTAGGTGAGCTGCCAGTCGGCGGCCGACCAGGTGCCGGTGGTGGGGTTGCTCACGGTGACCGGAACGGTGGTGGTGCTGCCCGGCGCCACCCCGGTGGGCGTCTCGGGAGCGTAGTAGGTGCCGGCCGCCGTGGGCTCGATGTAGGTGACGACCAGCTTGGGCCGCAGTTGCGGCTCCGCGGCCTCGCTGGACAGGAACAGCGTGCGCTCGGCCGGGCTGGTCTCGTTGGCCAGCTTGACCAGGAAACCGTTGTTGGCCTTGGTCCCGTTGACCCACTTCTGCACGGCGTCCTTGGTGTACCAGAGCCGCCAGGCGGGATCGTCGCTGTTACCGGTGACGGTATCGAGCACGGCGGGGTCGTAGTCCCCGCCAGCCGTCCAGGAGGTGGTGGCGTTGGCCTTCGACCAGGAGGCGGTGGCCTCGTCGAAGGGTGTGTTGAGCACGTGCGCCTCGTAGCTGGCCCCGGCCGGGGTCGGGGTGGTCACCGACCACAGGTCGAACTCGGCCTCGAGGACCTGCGCGTTGCTGGGGATGGTGGAGACCTCGGGGAATTTCACCACGGCGCGGCTGCGGCCGTACGTGCCGGAGTTGTTCCCGACCATCAGCCACGGGTTGCCGGCCAGCACGTCGTGTCCGGTGGTGGACTCGGTCGCCGACAGGGTGGTGTCCGGGGTGTCGCCCTGGATGACCTGGACCACCCGCCCGGCGCGGGGCAGCTTGACGATCTCGGTGGGTGCGGAGATCAGCGATCCGTCGCTGGTCTTCACCGCGATCATGTAGTAGTAGACCTGCCCGAACGGGTCGGTGGAGTCCGCCGGCGTCGGGGTGGCGGTGGTGTCGGTGAAGGTGGTGGCGTCCTTCGCCACCGGCGCGACGAGGGTGGCCGCCGACGGGGTGAAGTTCTGGTACACCGAGCGGTGCACCTGGTATTCCACGATGTCGCTGCCGGCGTAGCCGGACCACTTGAGCTCGGCGCCGGTGGAGTAGATCCGGGTGGGCGCCTGGAGGGTCACCCCCGGCTTGCCGTAGTTGACGATCAGCTTCGGGGTGTTCTCGTTCTCGCCGTTGTAGGCGTACTCGGCCGCCTCGTACCGGGGGCCGCCCCGGCCGAGGGTCGCCTCGTCGACGGCCTTGAGCATGAAGCCGTTGTTGGCGGTGCCGTTGATCCAGGACTGCACGAGGTTGGTGACCGGGTAGCTGTGCCAGGCGCTGGTTTCGTTGGCCTTCTTCACCACGCCGGCCTTGGTGAGCCGGACGGCGTCCGCGCTCACCGACGCGGTGGCGCTCACGCCCGTGTCACCGAGGACCACCCGGCCGGTGGTGCCGGCATTGAACGGGAAGGAGCCGAGGGTGGACCAGGCGGCGGTGCCGGACACCTTCTGGTTGACGTTGACCGTCTTGCTGCCACCGGCGTACTGCACGGTGTAGGGCGCCGCGGTCACCCGGTCGGTGCCGGTCAGGAAGTGGGCGTCCACGGTGTAGCTGCCGGTCTCCGGCACCGGGGGAACCCAGGTGAAGGTGTCACCGGTGGTGGTGTTGCGGTTGTACCGGTGGCCACCGTTGATGCCGGCCGTGTTGCTCTCCAGCGGCCAGGTGCCCTGCGCGCCCGTCCGGCTGGTGTCGCTGTCGTCGACGGTGATCGCGGTGCTGCCGGCCGTACCGACGCTGGCGTTGATCTTGTTCCAGGTGACGTCCTGTTCGTTCCAGGCCGCGGTCACCTGCCGGGCCTCCAGGGGTACGTCGTACGAGGAGGTCGTGTGGTCTTGGTCGAAGTACATCTGCAGGCTGGCCGAGTCGATGGTGGTGTTCGCCGGGATGCCGGACAGGCCGAACGCGACCAGGCTGCGGGCCTTGGAGGAGGTCGTCGTGCCGACCGACAGCCGCCAGTTGCCGTCGAAGTTCGTCCCCGGCGAGTCCGAGGTGATCATGGCGTCGCGGGAGTCGGTGGGCGTCGGCTGGATCTTTATCGTCGGGTCGACGGTGACCGGCCAGGCCCGCTTCGGGTCGGCCAGCCAGCCCGGGTCCGCCGCCACGTCGATCGCCCAGCGGGAACCGTCCGCCCGCAGGCTCTGGGTGACCTTCTTGCTGTAGGTGTAGCCGTACGGGGAGGTGGCGTCCGGGTGCGAGTCGTACATGAACGGTGCGGGCATCACCAGCAGCACCCGGTTGTCCAGCGGGGACCGGAACTCGATGGCGCCGTCGGGCCGCTGGGCGAGCTTCAGCGTGCCGGCGTCCATCGTGAAGGTCAGGGCAGGGGTCGCGGCGGCGCTGCGCAGCACCATCCGCTCCTTGAGGGCGGTCGGGGTCACCTGGTACGACAGGTCGACCCCGTCGGCGATGCCGGGATAGCCGACGGTGTCGCCCTTGATGGCCGGGCGTACCCGCCGTGGCGATCCGGCCAGGCCGAGGGTGACCCGCTGGCCGCCCAGCTCGAAGCGGGTGAGGGTGGTCGTGGAGGCGCCGAACCGGCTGCTGAAGGTGTTGCTGGTGTTCGCGGCGGCGTAGCCGCCGGCCGTCGAGGTCGTGACGGTGGTGTCGATCGGCTGCCAGCTGCCGTGGCCGTCGCGGTAGAAGCGCGGGCTGACCGACAGTTCGGCCTGCAGCCGGCCGTCCGACATCTGGAACACCCGGGTGGTGGCCGTGCGGCGCTGGGTGAGTTCGCGTACCCGTTTCGCCGGTTTGGCCTTGGCGCCTCGCGGTGCCGGCCGGTTGACGGCCAGGCCGGCCTCGACCGGTTGCGGCCGGGGCCGGGAGTGGCCACCGCCGACCAGGCCGCGGGCGGCGTCGCCCAGCCGGGACAGCACGCCGGGGTGGCTGCCCGAGCCGGCCGCGGTGTTGGTGGTGCCGGCCGACCGCGAGCGCCACACCGTCGCCCCGCCGAGGCTGCCCATCATCGCCAGGATCAGGACCACGATCAGCGGGATCCGCATTCTCTGCCGCACTGTCACCCTCCGCCCGTCCGCAGACACGTTGGGTGGCAACCTAGGGCGACGAGGCATATGGACCGGCATGCGTCCGGCACATTGCCGGACGCCCCTTCTATATCGATGCATATGCCTACGACGGCTGCCGCCGGTGCTAGCGTCGCCCGGTGACTCAGCTTCCGGGTACGGCCCGACTCCTTGGAACCGGCGCGACGATCGCCGCACTGACCATATCCACCGTGCTTGCCGCCGCGGCGCCGGCCGGAGCCGTCGCCAACGGCACCCCGGTGGCCGAGGGCAGCTACCGGTTCGCCACCAAACTGACCATGACGAACATCCCCCGGGCCGACGGCAGCAGGTACGACAGCGCCTGCTCGGGCGCTCTCGTCGCAGCACAGTGGATCATCACGGCCGGGCACTGCTTCCACGACACCGCGGGCAACCGGGTCAGCGGGCCGGCGCCGTACGCCACCACGGCCACGGTGGGCCGGGCAGACCTGGCGGACAGCACCGGGTATGTCGTCGACGTGGCCGAGATACGCCAGGCGTCCCGGTACGACGTGGCGCTGGCCCGGCTCGCCACCCCGATCACCGACATCGCCCCGTTGCCGGTGGGCGCCGGGACACCGGGAACCGGCACCATCCTGCGGATGACGGGCTGGGGCGCCACCGGCTCGGTCAACCCGACGCCGAGCAGCCACCTGCAGAGCGGCCAGTTCACGATCAGCCGGGTGTCGAACACCTCGGTCATGGTGAAGGGTTACGCGCCGGCCAAGGACACCAGCGCCTGCCTGTGGGACTCCGGCGCCCCGTACTTCACCGACAACCCGGACGGCACGCAGACCCTGGTGTCCGTCGAGTCCGACGGTCCGGCCTGCCCGCACGCGCAGGAGGAGACCACGTCACGGGTCGATCGGCTGGCGAGCTGGGTCGAGCAGACGACCGGGGCCCAGGCGCGCACGGGTCTGCGCCACCAGGGCTGATCCGGGGGCCGGCGGCGGATCGTCGCCGGCCCCAGCGGAACTGCGCGGTGGACCGGCGGACGCCGGCCCACCGCCGCCCGCCCGGGGCGTCCCGTCGCTGCCCGCCCGGGGCGGCACGCTGTCGGCCGTTCCCAGCCGCGGCTCGGACGGGGAGCCGGCGAGCTCGGCGACGTAGGCATCGACCAGCGGGGCCAGCCGGTAGTCAGCCGGCCCGCCCTCCACCAGCTGGGCGTCCAGCAGGTTCTCGATGGCCCGGCAGACCCTCGCGGCCGAGACACCGACCCGGCGGGCGAGCCGCGGCACGCTGTTCGGCAGGTCACCGCCGCCAAGACCGGTGAGCAGCCGCATCGTCGCCTTGTCGCACCCGACCATCGCCACGGCGGTGGCCACGCTGGCCCGCACCGACAGGTCGTCGTGGACCAGCACGTCGAGCCGGCCGTCCGGATCGGCGAGCAGGCCGGCCAGGTCGGTCGCCGACAGAGCCGGCCACCTCGCCAGCTTGGCGCCGGCTATCCGCAGCGCCAGCACCGAGCCGGCGCACGCCCGGATCAACTCGTCGGTGCCGGCAGGATCGGCCGCGAGCGGACCGGTTCCGGCGTACGCGGCCAGCACCGCCCGCGCCTCGGAGCGGCCAGCGGCCCCAGGTCGACCCGCCGGACCCCGTCCAGGCCGCCGAGGAACCGCTGGCCCACCACGACGAGCGCCGGGCCCGCCCCGGCGGGAATCAGGTGCCGGATCTGGGCCGTTCCGGTGACCCCGTCGACGACCAGCAGGATCCGCCGGTCGGCGGTCAGGGAGCGGAACCGCCCGGCCCGCTCATCGGTGGTCTCCGGCACATCGGCCGGGGCCACGCCCAGGCCGCGCAGTACCCGGGCCAGCACCTCGTCGGAACCTGTTTGCGGGTCGCCACCGAGGTCGACGAACAGCTGCCCGTCCGGAAAGGCGGCCGCCGCGGCATGCGCGGCCCGGACGGCGAGCGCCGTCTTGCCGCCGCCAGGTGGCCCGGTGACCACCAGGACGGCCGAAGCGGTACCGGACAGGGCCGTTGCGGCCGCCGCGACCTCTCGGGACCGACCGACAAAGGTGACCGGGTCCGCCGGTAGCTCACGCGGCACCGTCCCCGCCGGACCCGACGCGTACGGCTGCCCGGTGGATGAGGCGAGCCAACCGTCCGGCGGCGGCTCGACGGACGGCCGGTTCGGTGCCGTCGCGGGAAGCGGATCGGCCGGTGACGTCACGACGATCAGCTCGGCCAGCGGGTCGGAGGAGATCGCGGGAGACCGATCCAGGATCGCGCGGTGCAGTCCGGCCAACTCCTCCCCCGGTTCGATCCCGAGCTGCTCATCGAGGGCGGTCCGGGCGGCGCGGTAGGCGGTCAGCGCCGCCGGCACGTCACCGCTGCGGTACAGCGCGAGCATCAGGTGTTTCCACGCCCGCTCCCGCAGCGGATGCGCGGTCAGATGGCTGCGCAGCTCGGTGATCAGGTCCGCGTGCCGACCGACCGCCAACCGCGCCTCGGCCAACTCCTCGAACACCAGCACCCGCTGCGCCTCGAGACCGATCCACTGGTCGTCCAGGCGGGTCCCCCGGGGCACGCCCTCGCCCGCCGCGCCGCGCCACAGCCCCAGGGCGGCGGTCAGCGGCGCGATGGCGCCAGACGGATCGGCATCGGCGAGCCGGTCGCGGCCCTGCGCCGCGAGCCGGGCGAACTCCGTGACGTCCAGCTCGCGCGGGTCCAGCCGCAGCTCGTACGCCCTGGGGCGGGCGACCAGCCGGTCGGCAAGCAGCCGGCGCAATCCGGCGGCATACGAACGCAGGTTCGGCAGCGCGGAGGCCGGCGGCAGACCGGCCCACACCATGCCAGCGAGCCGGTCGAGCGAGACGGACCGGTTCGCCGTCAGGGCGAGTCCGGCGAGCATGGCGCGGCGCTTGCCGCCGCCCGGCACGACGACACGCCCGTCCACAACGGATTGAAAGCCACCCAGCAGCCGTATTTCCAGTCGCACCCGTCGCTCCCCCGTTGACCGTTCGGGCAGACCGAGGCTATGCGCGCTACGAACGGCCGAACAAGGGTGACCAAACGGTCAGGCGAGTGACAATCATCAACGCCATAAGACGGCGCGTCGCTGTAACGCGAGGCCTTCCCACGCCGCTGTATCTTGATGGTCGGCGCGTGAAGCTTGCCGCCGGCAAGGAAACGACTCGAAGCGGTCGGGCTTGGGCTCCGCCGCGAGGCGACGCGCTGGCGCAGGCCGCCCGGCAGTTGTACCCGACTATGGTGGCCGATACCGAAGCGCTGGCCAGCTTCGGCAACCAGGCGTTGGATCAGGTCAACGCCGAGGTCAGCCAGATCGTCCGGGATGTCGGCCGGGTCGACATCCCGGAACTGACCAGCATCATGCACGAGATCAACGACCGGATGCGCGGCTTCGCCGCAGTACGACCCGAACGACCCCAAGATGCGGGAGACCTCCACCAAGTTCTCCGACGCCATCCGGGGCCTGTCCCACAACGATCGAGCAGCGGCGACCGTCGGTGTGTTGCGAGGCCCGGCTACCTGACATACCCGCACCCGCGTCCCCACTGCGCCCCCACCGGTGGGGCTGTCGTGGCACGCCGTACCGACCTGTCCGGGCACGCCTGAGGGGTGCGGAAAAGGTGTGGACAGCCCGGCGGATGCGGCCCTGCCACGTTCAGGCCCTCGCCGGGCCCCGCGCCATGATTCCGGGCCTTAGCGTGGCAGGATGGCAGCGCCCCCCATGGCACCGCCGTCGGAGATAAGCCGCCGACTGACGTTCCTGTTCGCCTTGGCGGCGGGAGTCGCCATCGGCAACCTGTACTGGGCGCAGCCGCTACTCGGCTTCATTGCAGGCGACCTACGCGCCGCGACCGAGACTGCCGGCTGGCTCGTCACCGCGACGCAGGTCGGGTACGCCGTCGGCGTGCTGCTGCTCGTGCCGCTCGGCGACATCCTGGACCGCCGCCGGTTCGTCCCGGTCATGCTGCTGACCTCGGCCGCCGCACTGCTGCAGTGCGCGCTAGCGCCGTCGATCGGCGTGCTCCTCCTCGCACTCGGCCTGCTCGGCGCGACGTCGATCTCCGGACAGGTCCTCACACCGCTCGCCGGGGACCTGGCTGGCGACGCCCACCGTGGCCAGGTTGTCGGCGCCGTCGGGTCCGGAACCCTCACCGGTATTCTGGCCTCCCGCACGATTAGCGGGTTCGTCGCCGGCACCGCCGGGTGGCGTACGATCTTCGCCCTCGCCGCGGTCGTCGCCGTCCTGCTCGCGGTCCTGCTCTACCGCGCGATTCCACCGCTGGCGCCGCGGACGCGCATGTCATACCCGCAGCTCATCGCCTCGGTCGGCGCTGTGGTCATGCGCGAGCGGGCGGCCCGATGGACGCTGGTCCTGGCCGCCACCGGGTTCGCCACGTTCTCGCTGTTCTGGACGGCGCTGACGTTCCTGCTCAGTAGCCCACCGTTCCGGTACCCGGTAGCGGTGATCGGGTTGTTCGGGTTGGCTGGCCTCGCTGGCGTCCTTTCCGGCCTGCACGGCGGCCGTCTACACGACCGCGGTTGGTCGCTGCCGGCCACCGGCGCGTCCTGGGCACTGACCCTCGGCGCCTTCGTCGTCGCGACGTTCGCCGGGCGGTCCGTCGTACTCATCATCATCGTGATCGTCGTGATCGATGTATCCCTCCAGACGCAGGCCCTCCTCAACCGGGCGCGGCTGTTCACCCTCTCCCACGAGGCCCGCAGCCGGCTCAACACGGCGCTGGCCACCGGCAACTTCATCGGCGCTGCTATCGGCTCCGCCGCCGCGACCACGCTCTGGTCCGCGGGCGGCTGGACAGCGATCACGATCACGGGAACGACGCTCTGCTGCTTCGCGCTCACCGTGTGGGCGCTGGGACGTCGCGGCCCACTCATAAGCCGCTTCGCCCTGACGGACGGCCGTAGCGGACCGTAGTGAACCTCCCTCAACCGCGGGACACGTGCTCGTAGTGCTCGTAGTGCTCCGACTTCATGCCACGGCTCGGTCGGCTCCTCCCGATCGGTGGCGTCATGCCCGTGTGCGGCACGTTCCGGTCTCGGAGCGCAGCACGGGCGCGAATGACGCCGAGTGATCGTGACCGCAGGCGCAGGTCCGGTGCGTCTCGGCGATGAATATCCGCGGTGGGACGCCGGTGAGCCGGACGCATTCGCGCGTGAGGTGGGACTGGTCCGCGTAGCCGGCGCGGAGGGCGAGCAACCCCAGCCCGTCGTCCGTCGCCGCGCGGCCCTGGCTGATCGCCTGCTGGACGAGCGCGAGGAAGCCCTGGAAGCGCAGCATCCGGTGCAGCGCCTTCGGTGCGAGCCCGACCGCTCTGTGGCAGCGGCGACGCAACTGCGTCTCGGATATGTGAAGAGACGCACTCAGCGACGTCACGTCGGCCGTACGCCATGGCATGAGACCGTGAACCATTTTGGACACGAGCAGGTCCGGGGGCTCACCGCCGACGGCGTGCTCGTGCACGTGGATCTGCACGGCGGCGAGCGCTTCCTGCGGCGAGGCCGCCGTGGCGACCGCCTCGCCAAGGGCGGCGGCCGAGTGGCCCCACAGCTCCTCGGCGTTGAGCGCGAGCCCGACCACCTCGGACGCGGGCTGCCCCGCGACCGCCGCGAAGGCGCCCGGCACGAAGCGCAAACCGATCACGGTGGCGCCCGGCTGGAGCACCTCGACCAGCGGCGAGGTGAGCGGGCCGATCACTTGCGGAGTCGAGCCGGCCCGGCAGACGAGTTCGACGGCACCGTTGGGGATGCGCCGGTGGATGTACGCCGCGGCGGCGCGGCCGACTTGCTGGACCCAGACCGACGAGACGATCTTGCGCAGCGCGGGGGCCGGCGAGCGCTCCACGTAGGTCTGCCCGTCCCCGGCGGGCGTGGGAAACGGGTCGCCGGTCACGGGCCCAGTATGTCGCGCCACCGGGTGGTCAGCCCCGTGAGAAGGACGCCCGGTTTGTTCAAGAGCGCGCGGCGGTCCGGCCGTACGGTTTGGCCATGTTCAGGATCATGATTTCCTACCCTACGGGGCTGCCGGCGCTCGACCGCCGATCGCGTCTCACTCGGCCGCGACATCGACGGCTGGGTCCACCCCGCGGGAGCGCAAAGTGAACGCGACCATCCAGGGAAAGCTGTGGAGCAGCGACCCGCAGGGTTGGGCAGAGACCGCGGAGGGCCGCATCCGGCCGCTGTACGAGGATGTGATCGAGCGCCTTCACCCTCTTCCCGGCACGCGGCTCCTCGACGCCGGCTGCGGCTCGGGCCTGTTCGTCGCTCTGGCAGCTCAGGGCGGCGCGGACGTCATCGGGCTGGACGCGGCCCCGGGACTCATCGAGTACGCCCGCCACCGTCACCCGGCGGCCAGCTATGTCGTCGAGGACATCGAGCGCATGCCGTTCCGCGGCGGCGCCTTCGACGTCGTCACCGCGTTCAACTCCGTGCTCTACGCCGCCGACCCGCGCCGCGCGCTCGCCGAGATCGCGCGCGTGACCGCCCCCTCAGGACGGGCCGTTGTGACGGTCGGCGCAGGTCCCGAGCAGGCCGAGAGCGCAGCGCTGATCAATCCGCTCGCCTCCCACGACGAGGTGCCCGACCGCAGCGCACTCGACCTGGCCGATTCGGACGCGGCTCGCGGCGCACTGCTCGATGCCGGGTTCGCATCCGTGACGATGGCCGACATCGCCTTCGACGTCGACTTCGACAGCGAGGACGACGCGGTCGCCGCCCAACTGCCGGCCGGCCCGGTCGCCGCGGCGGTCCGACACTCCGGCCGCGCGACCGTCGAGGCCGCGCTGCGATCCTTTTTCGCACCGCGATCACGCGCCGACGGAACCGTACGCATGGGCCTTGTCTTCCGCTGCTATCTCGCCCAGCGGGCGCGATGACCGCCGACGCATTCCAGTTCGCCCGGGTAACGCGGCGCGACAGCACCGATGAGGCCGGGTAGTCCCGCACGCTGTGGCCTCACACCGGTCCGGGCTCGTCAGCGCGCACGGCGGCGGGTGACTGGAGACCAATCCAGACGAGCACGATGCTGGCCCAGGTGACGATCACACCCACCGTCAGTGCCACCCGGATACCGGTCAACTCCGAGGATCCCGCAGCGGCGATCGCGCCCAGGACGGGAATGCCGATCGTGATGGCGACCTGTTGGGTCATCGAGGTGAAGCCGGTGGCCAGGCCCTGCTCGCCGTCCGGCAGGCCGGAGGTGCCGGTGACGGTGTAGGCGACGATCGAGGTCACGTGCCCGTAGAAGCCGATCAGCAACGCGGGTATCAGGACGATCAGACTCGGGCGGCTGGGGCCGATGAAGATCAGCGGAACGGTGGCCAGGCTATGCGTGGCCATGCCGGTGACCAGCACCGTGCGGTAGCCGTAGCGGCCGATCAGGCGGCCGGCGATCGGGCCCGCGAGCACTGCAGCCAGGCCCGGCACACCGAAGACCAGGCCGGTGACGAAGGGGCTGAGACCGAGGATCCTCTGGAGGTACAGCGTCATCAGGAAGATCATCGCCGTCTCCATACTGAACACCACGAGTCCGGCGTAGTTGCCCCACTTGACGGTCGGGCGCTTGAGGATGCGGACCGGGACGAGCGGCACCGGCGTGCGCAGTTCGATCAGCCAGAACGCGGCCAGGAGCACGATCCCGACGCAGCCCACGAGAAGGCTCTGCTCCACGATCGCGTAGACGGCAGCCAGCAGGCCACCTGTCACGGTGATCGCGCCCGGTACGTCCAGCGTGGGACGGTCGGGCACCCTGCTCTCAGCGATGACGAATGGCGCGACGACAAGGATGATCAGGGCCACCGGCACTTGATGAAGAAGGCCGCGCGCCAGCCCGACAGGCCGACCATGGCGCCTCCGACAAGGGCGCCGATGCACCGTTGAGGCCCAGGACACGGTCGCGGGCCGCGCCCTCCCTGAATGTGGTGGTCAGCAGGGACAGTCCCGCCGGGATGGACATGGCGGTGGACAGGCCCTGGAGTGCACGGGCGCCAAGCAGGGTCTCCGGACTGGTGGCGAAACCGCCGAGTAGCGAGGCTGCGGCCAGCAGGATCACTCCACCGAGGAAGATCCGGCGGCGACCGAGCAGGTCGGCCATACGTCCAAATAGAAGGGTGAAGCCGGCGGCGGGCAGGGCGTAGGCGGATGCGATCCACGGCAGTGCCGGCAGACTCAGGCCCACCCCCTCGCCCACCTTCGGCAGCGCGACGTTCAGGATGGAGAAGTCCACGGACAGCATGAACCCGGCACCGAGCAGGATCAGCAGGATGATTCGCTGGCGCCTGGTGAATCGGGGCGGCGCGATGGTGTCGCTGGTCAAGAGCAAGTTCCCTTCACAGGTTCCCGTAGCGGCGACATCGGCACGTCGGTGCACCGGAGCGCCCGGTTGGCGTTCAGCCAGACCCGAGCGGCGCAGAGCTGCGCCGCTCGGGTCTGGTAGGTCGGGCCGCCGCCGACGCTGCGGCGCACGCCGCCCGGCCGGCTTCTCGCCCGTCGCAGCACTGGCGCCGTCCCGACTGACGAGCCCGCGACTCAGTGCCAGTTGCTGATCTGCACATCGCGTGGATCGGGCCTTCCGGCGCCGGTCTCCACCAACTGCTTGAGGCTCAGGAGATAGGTCGCCCACTTGGTGCTGCAGTGGTTCATGAATTCGACCGGCTCGCGCCAGCCCTCGTGCGTGAACAGGACGATGGCGTAGTCGCCGTCCTGGTACAGGTCCCACTGGATGTGGGTGCCGATCCACTCGTCCGGGCCCTCGACGACCTCCCACCGCACCGAACGGCCCGGATCGAGCGCCACGACCTTCATGTCGAACCCACCCGGGACGAACCGGAACTGGATGACGCCGTCGACCTCGGTGTCCCCCGTTGTCTTCTCGGCCCACCACCCGGACAGTCCCTCCAGGGTGGTGATCGCCGCGTAGACCTCGCCGGTCGTCGACCCCGCTACCCCGATGCGATGCACGATGTCTACCAATGCCCTGCCCTCTCTGACGTGTCGATGGATTCCGCTCAGGCCGGCTTACGCAACCTTTGGTTGCGGATCACCTTAGTCCCGCCGTGAAACCAAGCGCAACCTCTAGTTGCAGGTCGTCCGAGATCGGCCCACGGTTCAGAACTTCCGTTCCCAGCGGAACGTCACAGGGGGCACTTCCACCCGGCTCAGCCGCCGACGTGGATGCCGGGACGGCGTGCGGGATCCCGTTCGGCCTTGCGCAGGATCTCCCGCACCACCGGCGGGGTGTCTCCCCGACCGAGGATCAGGTACCGCATCAGGTGCGCGATGGGGTTGCCCTCGGACCACTCGAAGTGCGCGTGCGGGCGGACGCCGGTGGCGTCGCGCAGGGCCAGCAGGATCGCCGCGATCGCGTTCGGGGCGGCCGGGCTCTGCACGCGCAGCACGCGATGCCCGCCGATCGCCAGGCCGCGTACCCGCAGGACGTCGCTGAAGTCCGACGGGTCGATGACCTCGATTTCCAGGAACAGCACGTCCGCCTCCCCGGGCACCGGATTGATGTCCCGTTGAGAGCGCTCCTTGGCCCGGTACTCGGCATCGGAGGCCGCGTCCGGGCGGTGGGCGATGATGTCCAGCCGGCCGTCGTACTCGATGGAGTCGGCGATGAAGCGCCGCGCGGTCTCGTCGAACTCGATCCGCTCCGCGCGCAGCTCGGTGGTGCGCGACACCCGCGAGATCAGGGACACGACGATGATGCCGGCGATGAACAGGCCGGAGATCGCGATCCCGTCCGGCTTCTCGCGGATGTTCTCGGCCAGCGCGTACAGCAGCACCAGGGTGAGCACCGCGAACCCGGCGGTGACCAGCCGTTGCCGGCCGCGCAGCGCGGAGATGGTCACCGCGACCGCCCCGGAGACCATCATCGCCAGGATGCCGGTGGCGTACGCGCCGGCCTGAGCGTTGACGTCCGCCCGGAACGCGACGGTGATCACGATGCTGATCAGCGTGTAGACGATCACCACCGGCCGCACCGCCCGCCCCCACTCCGGGGCCATGCCGTACGAGGGCAGGTAGCGCGGCACGATGTTGATCAGACCGGCCATCGCCGACGCGCCCGCGAACCACAGGATCAGCACGCTGCTCAGGTCGTAGACCGTGCCGAACGCCTCCCCGACGTACTGGTGGGCGACGTAGGCCAGAGCCCGGCCGTTGGCCCGCCCACCCGGCTGGAACTCCCGCGCCGGAATCAGCACGGTGGTGACGAACGTGGTCAGGATCAGGTAGCCGGACATGATCAGCGCCGCGGTGGTGAGCAGCCGCTTGGTGTTGGCGATCCGGGCGGCTTGCCGCGCCTGCGCGTCCGGGCCGTCGCCGCGCACCAGCGGCATCATGCTCACGCCGGTCTCGAAACCGGACAGGCCCAGCACCAGCAGCGGGAAGGCCAGGACCGCCGGGCCGACGACATCGCCGACCCCGTTCGTGCCGGCGGTCAACGCGTGCGCCCAGTCCGCCAGCGGGCCCGGGTCCCGGACCACCCGGACCAGGCCGACGGCCACGATGACCGCGTTCAGCAGCAGGAACACCCCGACCAGCGGGATCGCGACGCCGACGGCCTCGCTGAAGCCGAGCAGGAACACCCCGCCCAGGATCAGCAGCAGCACGACGGTGACCACCACCGCGGCGGTGGTCCCGTGCGGGAACCCGTCGGGCAGGACCGGGTTCTCCAGCAGGTGCACGGTCGCGTCCGCCGACGACAGGGTGATCGTGATGATCCACGAGGTGGCCACGAACCCCAGCAGCACCAGGACGAACAGCTTGCCCTTCCAGAACGGCAACAGCCGTTCCAGCATCGCCACCGACCCCTGACCGTGCGGGCTCTCCCGCGCCACCCGCCGGTACATCGGCAACACCCCGAACAGGGTCAACGCCACGATCAGCAGCGTCGCCAGCGGCGACAACGCACCGGCGGCCAGCGCCGCGATGCCCGGCAGGTAGGACAGGGTGGAAAAGTAGTCCACGCCGGTCAGGCACATCACCTTCCACCAGGGGTGAGGCGTGGCGTGGGACTCGCCTGCCTCCGGGCCGGCCGGCTGCACCCGCTCGTGCAGCAACCACCGCCCCAGCGGGCTCGATCCGGGGGCCGCCACCGGCGGCATGTCGACGCACTGCGGCACCACTGGTCGGGCCGCGCCTGGCAGGAACCCGCGCTGCCGTACGCCGACGTTCACCGCGGCGCGTCTCGCCGTGCGCTTCGACCGACCGTCACCCATGTCGATGTCGCCCCTGTCCGTGCTCGGGCCGGAGGCACCGACGTGGTGCCCCTCGGGCAGCGGACAGAGTACCCACGGGGACATCACCTGCACGCCCGTCGGCGAGCACGACTTTCACCAGCCCACACAGCGCCCCCGCCCTGGTGGGTGGACGTCCCCCGCGCCGTCTCGACGCACCGACCCGTGCGCCGCCGCTGCAGGTTGCGACGGTGCCCCGAGGTGTTGGGGCGTAGCCGCTCGCCGCATCCGGGGCGACCGGACCAGCCTGTTCAGTTCGCGGACCGTGCCGGGAAGGCGGTGGGCCGCAGCGCCGCGCACTGCTGTTGGGCCTGCCGCCAGGTGGCCTCGTCGATCCCGGGCGGCTTCGGCAGCTCCCCGCCGGCCAGGCCGGGTGGCATCCCGCCGGGCACACCCGACGGCATCGCGGCCCCGGGCGGCAGGGACGGCAGCCCGGACGGAACCAGGCTTGGCGCCCCCGAGGGAAGGCCCGGCGACGCGCCGGACGGCGCCCCCGGCATGCCTACCCCGTGCTCCGACAAGCAGGACAGGTACGCCCCGACCGGTGAACCGGTGCCGGAACTGCCGTTGCCGTCCCCGGTGTCGCCGGAACTGCCGCCGCAGCCGGCGATTCCGGCGAGGCCGAGAACGAGAACGGCCGCGATCGTCAGTCGCCCGCTGCCGCGCATCAGTTCTTCTCCTTGGTCAGGTCATAGACGGTCTGCCCGCCGACGGTGGTCGCCGGGAAGGTGTCCTGCACCCACCGGGTGATCTCGGCGGCGGCGCCGGCGCCGCCCATCGGTCCGGCGGCGCCCGGGTACGGACCGGCGCCAGGCACGCCCCCGCCGGGTGCGGCTCCGCCAGGGGAATCGGCGCCGGCGAACGGAGGCCGGCCGCCGGGTCCGCCCCCGATGCCGCGGGAGGCGACGAACCAGCGCACCTTGCGCTCGGCCACGTACCGCTGGAAGTCGGCGAGGGTGGGCGTCGGGTCGCTGCCGCTGAACCCGCCGATGCCCATCACCGGCCGCCCGGCGGCCAGTTGCAGGCCGGCGGCCTCGCTGGTGGTCACGGTGGCCGCGGCCCAGGTCGTGTCGGTGTCCCGGAGCAGCCCGGCGATCTGCTCATCGACGGCGCCGCCCAGGCCCGGCATGCCCGCCGGGCCGCCGCCGGGCAGCGCGGGCATGCCCGCCGGGAGCTCCGTCCCGGGCGGCAGCCGCAACCCGCCGGGCCGGCCACCGGCTCGGCCGGTCGCCGGTCCGGCGGTCGGGATCGGCCCACCGACACCCGAGGACGCGGTCGGCAACGCGTACGCGACGCTGCCCAGCAGGCCGGTGACCAGCGCCGCCACCGCCCCGACCACGGCCACCCGGGGCCGCCGGCGACCGGGGATGAGCAGCGCGACGGCAGCAACGACCGAGACCACGACCAGGACCGCGCGCAGCGCCGGATACCATTGCGGCGTCCGGTTCAGCAGGACGAATCCCCACGCCCCGGTGGCCACCACCATGGCGAGGAGCCCCAACCGACCCGGCACCCCGGACCGCCTGGCCCACAGCTCGTGCGCGCCGATGCCCACCAGGGCGGCGATCGCCGGTGCCAGCGCGACGGTGTAGTACTCGTGGAAGATGCCGGACATGAAGCTGAACACCGCTGCGGTGACCAGCAGCCAGCCGCCCCACAGCAGCAGCGAGGCGCGGAGGCGGTCGGTGCGCGGCGCCCGCAGGGTCAGCGCGAGGCCGGCCACCAGCGCGATCAACGCGGCCGGCAGCAGCCAGGACACCTGACCGCCGAGGGCGTCGTTGAACAGCCGGGTGACGCCGGTGCCACCGCCGAAGCCACCCATGCCCCCGGCCGGTAGCTCCATCCCCGGGGGCAGGTCCAACCCGGCCGGGGGTTGCACTCCCCCGGGGGAACCGTTGCCGCCGGGGTTGCCGTCGCCGCCGAGGATCCGGCCGAGGCCGTTGTAGCCGAAGGTCAGTCCCAGGACGCTGTTGTCGGTCGAGCCGCCGACGTACGGCCGTCGGGACGCCGGCCACAGCTCGACCGCGGCCACCCACCAGCCGGCCGTGACCAGCAACGCGGCTGCGCCGGCGAGCAGGTGTCCGACCCGCCGCCGCCAGTCGGTCGGCGCGGCCACCAGGTAGACCAGCGCCAGCGCCGGCAGCACCAGGAACGCCTGGAGCATCTTGGTCAGAAAGCCGAACCCGAGGGCGCCGCCGGCGAGCATCAGCCAGCGGACGTCCCCCTCCTCCACCGCACGGACGGTCGCGTACGCGGCGAGCACCAGCAGCAGCACCAGCAGCGCGTCCGGGTTGTTGTAGTGGAACATCAGCACCGCCACCGGGGTCACGGCCAGCGCCGCCCCGGCCAGCAGTCCGGCGGCCGGGCCGTGCCAGCGGCGCACCGTCGCGTACAGCAGGGCGACCGAGGCCACCCCGGCCAGCGCCTGCGGCAGCAGCATGCTGAACTCGCTGAATCCGAGCACCCGCCCGGACAGCGCCATCAGCCACAGCGACGCGGGTGGCTTGTCGACGGTGATGAAGTTCGCCGCGTCCACCGAGCCGAAGAAGAACGCCTTCCAGTCCTGCGTGGCGGACAGCACCGCGCCGGCGTAGTAGGTGTTGGCCCAGCCGCGGCCGGTCAGGTTCCACAGGTACAGCACGGCGGTGGCCGCCAGCAGGACCATCAGCGCGGGTCGGGCCCAGGCCGGGTCCGTGGGCCGGCCGCGCAGCAGTCGGCCCGCTCGAGTGGGCAGCAGTCGCCGCAGCCGGGCGGGCGCGGGGCGTCCGGAGTGTTCGGCGCGGACGGCGGTCGGGGTGGACATGTCGGAGACTCCCGTGGGCGCAGGATCGGGGACTGTCATCGGGCGGCCCGGAAGACCCAGGACCGGAACAGCAGGAAGCGCAGCAGGGTGGCCGCCAGGTTGGCGGCGGTCAGCGCCGCCAGCTCGATCAGCCGGGGCACCGCCCCGCTGCTCAACGCGCCGAGCAGCGCCAGCGAGCCACTGGTCAGGGCCAGGCCGAGGGCGAAGATGAGCAGGCCCTGCGCGTGGTGACCGGCGGCGCCCCGACGGCCGCGTACCCCGAAGGTGACCCGGCGGTTCAGCGCGGTGTTGCCGACCGCGGTGACCAGCAGCGCGATCAGGTTCGCCGGCTGCGCCGGTACGGCGTTCCGCAGGAGGGCGTAGAGCAGCAGGTACGCCAGTGTCGAGGCGACACCGATCGCGGCGAACCGGACCAGTTGTCGGCCCAGCCCGACCGGCACGCCGGGCGCGAGCGGTTCCCGACCCAGGTCGTGCCGCAGGTCGGAGATCGGCAGGCGGCCGGTGGCGAGCGCTCGGGCCAACCGTCCGATGCCGCTCAGGTCGTCCAGGGCGGTGCGGACCACGTCCACCCGGCTGTCCGGGTCGTCGACCCAGTCCACCGGCACCTCGTGGATGCGCAGTCCCGCCCGCTGGGCGATGACCAGCAGTTCGGTGTCGAAGAACCAGCCGGTGTCCTGGACCAGCGGCAGCAGCCGCCGCGCGACGTCCGCCCGGATCGCCTTGAACCCGCACTGTGCGTCGGAGAACCGGGCGCCGAGGGCGCCGCGCAGGATGAGGTTGTAGCTGCGCGAGATGAACTCCCGTTTCGGACCTCGGACCACCCGCGAGCCGCGCGCCAGCCGGGTGCCGATCGCCACCTCCGAGTGGCCGGACAGCAGCGGCGCGACCAGCGGGAACAGCCCGGCCAGATCGGTGGAGAGGTCCACGTCCATGTACGCCAGCACGGCCGCGTCGGACTCCGACCAGACGGTCCGCAGGGCCCGGCCGCGGCCCTTCTGCTCCAGCCGCACCGCTCGAACGCGGGGCAGTTCGGCGGCGAGCCGGGCGGCCACCGCCGGGGTGTCGTCGACGCTGGCGTTGTCGGCGATGGTGATCCGGAAGGAGTACGGGAAGCTGTCGGTCAGGTACCGGTGCAGCCGGCGTACGCACGGCTCGAGGTCGATCTCCTCGTTGTGGACGGGGATCACCACGTCCATCGCCGTCACCAGGAGGTCGATCTGCCGAGCTTGCCGGCCGGCCGAGGTCGTCTCGGGCATGCGGCCAAGCCTCGGGCCGGGTTCTGAGAGACCTCCCAGGCCGGAGTAAGAATTGTCTAAGAATGCTGGCCGTCACCCCCGGGGCTGTTCCTATGGTGGAGCCCGTGACGTCCCGTTACCGGGTCCTCGTGGCCGACGACGACCAGGCCGTACGCGACTCGCTGGAGCGGGCGCTGCGGTTCGAGGGGTACGCCGTCGAGTTGGCCCGCGACGGCGTCGAGGCGCTGTCCCGGGTGACCAGCGACGCCCCGGACCTGCTGGTGCTGGACGTGATGATGCCTCGGATGAACGGGCTGGAGGCCAGCCGACGGCTGCGCGCGGCGGGCAACCGGACCCCGATGCTGATGCTCACCGCCCGCGACGCCGTCGGCGACCGGGTCGCCGGCCTGGACGCCGGCGCCGACGACTACCTGGCCAAGCCGTTCGCGCTGCAGGAACTGCTCGCCCGGGTACGGGCACTGCTACGCCGCACCGCCGCTTCCCGGGGGCAGCCGGACGTGGCCACCCTCGGTGCCCTGCGGGTGGACCGCCGCTCCCGGCAGGTGGTCTGGGACACCACCCTCGTCGAGCTGACGCGCACCGAGTTCAGCCTGCTGCAGACCCTGATCGACCACGCCGGACAGGTGCTCACCCGGCAACAGTTGTTCGAGCACGTCTGGGGTTACGACCTGGACCGCAGCTCCAACAGCCTCGACGTGTACATCGGCTACCTGCGACGCAAGCTGGAGGCCGCCGGGGCGCCCCGGCTCGTGCACACCGTCTGGGGTGTCGGCTTCGTGCTGCGCGAACAGCGGTGACCCGGCGACGACGCCGGTCGCTGCGGACCCGGCTGACCCTGCTCACCGCCGCAGCGGTGACCGCGACCGCGCTCCTGGTCTGCGCGCTGGCCTTCGCGGCCCTGTCGAACACCCTGCTACGCCAGGCCGACCAGGAACTGACCGCCCTGTCCCGGGGCCCGGCGGGCAGCATCGACCCGGCCACCATTCCCGGCATTCCCGCCAATCCGCTGGACGGCCCGGACATCGTGCGCATCCAGGGGCGGCTGCCCGACGGCCGAACGTTCGCCGGACCGCCGGACAGCACGCCGCTACCGTTCGGTGCGCGCGAGCAGGCGGTGGCCGAAGGGAGCGTGTCGTCCGCCCGCTACACGCTGAGCAGTCCGCAGGGCCGGTTCCGCGTGCTCGTGGTCCGGGGCGCGGACGGCGCAACGATCCAACTCGCCCGCTCGCTGGCAGGTGCGGATGCCACGCTGCGACAGGTCGGGGCGTTGATGGTGGCCCTGGTGCTGGGCGCGGCAATGCTGGCCGGACTGGCCGGACGGCTGACGGCCACCACCGGCCTCGCCCCGGTGCACCGGCTCACCGGCGCGGCCACCCGGATCGCCGACACCCAGGACCTGGCCCATCCGATCCCGGTCGACGGCGACGACGAGGTCGCTCGGCTGGGCCAGGCGTTCAACCGGATGCTCACCGCGCTGGGGCGGTCCCGGCAGTCCCAGCAGGAGCTGATCGAGAATGCGGCACACGAGCTGCGTACGCCGATGGCCAGTGTCCGGACGAACGTGGAACTGTTGATCCACGCCGGTGAGCGACTCGCCGGCCGGGACCGCGCGGCGCTGCTGCGGGACCTGGACCGGCAGACCGTCGAGCTGTCCGAGCTGGTGGGTGACCTGGTGGCGCTCGCCCGCTCGGCGGGAGTGGACGAGCCGGCGGCGCCCCTCGACCTGGCCGAGGTGACCACCGGCGCCATCGACCGGGCCCGGGCCCGCACCCCGTACGCGGAATTCTCCCTCTCGGCCCGGCCGCTGCCCCTGGTCGGACAGGCCGCCGCGCTGGAGCGGGCGGTGGTCAACCTGCTCGACAACGCGGTCAAATTCGGGCCGCCGGACCAGGTGGTCGAGGTGGCGGTGCGGCTCGGTGCCGACGGCGCCGCCGAGATATCCGTGGCGGACCGGGCGCCGACCGTGCCACCGGAGGAACGCGAACGGATCTTCGGCCGGTTCCACCGACTCGAAACCTCGCGCAGCGTACCCGGGTCGGGCCTCGGACTGGCCATCGTTGCCCAGACCGCGGCCGGCCACGGCGGGACGGCGACGGTGCGGGCGCGCCACGGCGGCGGCAACATCTTCACGCTCCGGCTGCCCACCACCAGCCCGGGCGCGGACTAACGCGCTGATGCACGCCGGCCGGGTCGCGTTCGAAGGCACGCCGGCCGAACTGATCGACCGCGCAGAGGGATCCGGCGACGCGGCCCTGGATCGCGGGTTAGCCACCGTGCTGTCGGCGACGAGGTGTCCGCGGCCGCCGTTTTCCTCGCCGGGGTGGCGGTGACAGCCAGCCGGGTGGACAGCCGGACCCGTGACTATCAGCCGCCATCCGCAGCGATGCGGTAGCCGGCACCCCGGATGGTCTCGATGGCCGTCCGCCCGAACGGATGATCGATCTTTTTCCGCAGATATCCGACGTACACCTCGACGATGTTGGGATCGCCGTCGAAATGGGCGTCCCATACGTTCTCGATGATGGAGGTCTTGCTCATGGCCTGGCCGCGGTGGCGCATCAGGAACTCCAGCATGGCGAACTCGCGGGGGGTGACCGGCACGGTCGTCGTGCCGCGGCTGACCCGCCGTTCCGCCGGGTCGAGGGCCAGATCCCCTGCCGTGAGCACGGCTGGACGCTCGGGAGCACCCCGACGCACCAGGGCACGCAGCCTCGCGATGAGCACCACGAACGAGAACGGTTTGATCAGGTAGTCGTCGGCTCCGAGGTCGAGCGCGTCGGCCTGGTCGTACTCGCCGTCCTTGGCGGTCAACATCAGGATCGGCGTCCACACCCCGCCACTGCGCAACCGCCGGCACACCTCGTATCCACTCAACCGGGGAAGCATGATGTCCAGGATGATCGCGTCGTACGCGCCGTGCGGCCGTTCCGTCGCGCACCACAGCCCGTTCGCCCCGTCATGTACCACGTCCACGGCGAACCCCGCGGCGACCAGGCCGTCGCGGATCGTTTCGGCGAGGTTCACCTCGTCCTCGACGACGAGCAGGCGCATGGCGGTCCCCCTTCTGCGCCAGCTTGCCCGGCCAGCCTGAACGTTCGCTGAAGACCGCAACGGACCTGGTCGGCCGCCGGATACCGTGGCGCCCATGTTCGCTACGCTGCGCCGCCGGATGGGGGTCCGCCTACGGTCCGCGCTGGCCGCTGTCGTCGTCGTAGCCGCCGCGACCCTGCTCGCCGGCGCGGTGCTGCTGACCACCGCGCGTGCGATCCTGGCAGACAACATCAACAACGCCGCCACCGACAAGCTCGGCCAGGTCGCCGCGGCAGTCGAGAACGGCTCCGACCTGACCACATTCCTGCGACCCTCGGTACGCGAACGGGCGATCGTGCAGGTCATCGACGCATCGGACTCCGTCGCCGTCACATCCGAGCCCGATGCCGGCCGGGAACCGATTTCGGCGCTGCGGCCACGCCGGGGCCAGCACAGCCAAGAGGTACGGCGGCTGCCGTTCGCCCACGACGAACCGTTCCGGATTGTCGCCACCGCCGTGAACACCCCCACCGGCACCCGGACCGTGCTGGTCGCCGAATCCCTGGAAAGCGTCGACGACAGCACTGAAGCAATTCTCATCGCCCTGCTGCTCGGCCTGCCCATGATGGCTCTGCTGGTGGGCACCGCCACGTTTCGGCTGGTCGGTCGCACCCTGCGACCAGTCGAGGCAATGCGGCGCAGAGCCGCCTCCATCACCTCGAAGAACCTCGACACCCGCCTGCCCGTACCCGCCGCCGACGACGAGATCGCGGCGCTCGCCTCGACCATGAACACGATGCTCGACCGCATCGAGTCCGCGGCGACCGCCCAACGACGCTTCGTCGCCGACGCCAGCCACGAACTGCGCAGCCCGCTGGCCACCGTGCAAGCCAGTGCCGACCTGCTCGACGCCGCCGAACTGCCGGAGGTCCAGGCCCGCTCGGTGGCCCGGATCCGCCGGGAAGGTGACCGAATAGCCCGGCTCGTCGAGGATCTGCTCCTACTGGCCCGCATCGACGACCACCGGCTACGGATCCGGCATGACGACGTCGATCTGGATGACCTCGCCTACGCCGAGCGCGAACGGATCACCGTCGAACACCCCCACCTGACCATCCACGCCAGCATTGATCCGGTACGGGTGACCGGCGACACCGAGGCTCTCCAGCGGGTCCTTCGTAACCTCGTCGACAACGCCGCCCGGCACGCCACCACGACGATGTCGCTGGCCGTGCGCAGCAGCGGCGACACCGCGGAGTTGGCCGTCGGCAATGACGGACCACCCATCGCGGCAGCCGACCGGGAACGGATCTTCGACCGCTTCGTCCGTCTGGACGACAGCCGCTCCCGCCGCGACGGCGGCACGGGCCTCGGACTACCTATCGCCCGGGACATCATCGCCGCACACGGCGGCACCCTCACCGTCGACGACCTCACCGACGGCGCCACCCTGCGAATACGGCTGCCCCTGCCCACCACTGCCCCACCGCCCGCGCACCCCGCCGGTGCGCAGAATCGGCCGTGCCGGGCAAATCCACCACCACCGTCGGCGGCGTCCACGTCAAGCGACCGGGTGCCGCGGCCGGCCAGCTCACCCTGAAGAAAGGCTGAATCGGCCCCCGGGCGGACCGCTGCCCAAGCTCCTAGGCTGGCCGCATGCACCTGGATCGCCGGAACGCCCTGCGCGCCGCCGCGGCGGTGGCCCTCGGGCTGACCGCCAGCTGTGACTCACCCCGTACCTCTCCCGGCACGGCGGTAGCCCCCACCGGCCAAGCCGCGGCGCCCAGCCCACCGGCCGGCGTTCCCAGCGCCATCGCCAGCCAGCGTGACTGGCCGGTCGAGATCGCCAACGGCCCCCGCGACCGACCGAACGTGGCTCTCACCTTCCACGGTCAGGGCGATCCGGCGCTGGCTCGCCAACTGCTCGCCGAACTCGAACGCGGGGGCGCCACGGTGACCGTGTTCGCCGTCGGAAGTTGGCTGGCGGACCAAGCGGCGATGGCGCGCCGTATCCTCGACGGCGGGCACGAGTTGGGAAACCACACCGAGAACCACCGCAACATCGCCGGGATGGACCCCTCCGCGGCGTTCCGGGAGATCAACGATTGCGCCCAACGGTTGCGCCGGCTGACCGGGTCGGTCGGCCAGTGGTTCCGGCCGTCCCAGACCCGGCACGCCACCGCGATGATCCACGCCCAGGCCGCCCGCGTCGGCTACCCCACCTGTGTCTCCTACGATGTCGACTCGTTGGACTACACCGACCCCGGGCACGCGGCGGTCACCCGCTCCGTGCTGCGCGACACCCGGGCCGGTTCGATCGTCAGCCTGCACTTCGGCCATCCGGGCACGCTGGCGGCGATCGGTCCGATCCTGGACGGGTTGCGACAGCGGCGCCTGCGGCCGGTGACCATGAAAGAGCTGACGGCGTGATCCTCGGCACCGCATGGCGCCGCGGGCTGGCCGCCGGCCTGGCCGCGGTTTCGGTCTCCGTCGGCGCCGCCTGCACCAGCACCCACCCCGCCCCGGCCGAGCAGCCGGGTGACGACAGCCTCATGCGGACCATGGCGCCAATGACGGGTACGCCGAGCGCCTGGCCGTCCGCGAGCACCGGCCCGGAGGGTCCGCTGCCCGGTATGCCGCCGCCGCTGGACCCCCGCGACCTGTACGCGGCGGACCGCCCGAACCTGCTGGCGTCGGCCGTCTCCCACGACCCGCAGCGGGTCTACGTGCCCAACAATCAGGGTGCGAGCGTGTCGGTGATCGATCCTGGGTCCTACCGGGTGATCCAGATCGTGCCCGTGCCGGTCAGCCCGGAGCACGTCGTGCCGTCCTGGGACCTGCGCACCTTCTGGGTGAACAGTGACCGGGGCAACGCCCTGACGCCGATCGACGCCGCCACCGGCCGGTTCGGCAAGCCCGTACCGGTCGAGGACCCCTACAACCTCTACTTCACCCCCGACGGCAAATGGGCAATCGTGATGGCCGAGGCGAAACACCAGATCGTCTTCCGCGACCCGCACACCTTCGCGGTGCACCGGACCGTCCCGGTCAGCTGCCAGGGGGTCAACCATGTCGATTTCTCCCCCGACGGTCGCTACTTCATCGCCAGCTGCGAGTACTCCGGTGATCTGCTCAAGGTCGACACCGAGCGGGAGAAGGTGATCGGGCAACTGCACCTGAGCGGCGAGCACCCGATGCCGCAGGATGTGAAGATCTCCCCCGACGGTAAGACCTGGTACGTCGCCGACATGTCGAGCTCCGGAGTCTGGATCCTCAATGGTGACGCCTTCACCAAGCCCCGGTTCCTGCCCACCGGAGCCGGCGCACACGGCCTCTATGTGAGCCGCGACTCGCGCTTCCTCTACATCACCAACCGCGGCGAGGGTTCGATCTCCCTGCTGGAGTTCGCCACCGGGAAGCTGGTGGCCAAGTGGCAACTGCCCGGCGGCGGGAGCCCGGACATGGGAGGCCTGTCCGCCGACGGCACGGTGATGTGGATGTCCGGCCGCTACGACGGCGTCGTCTACGCCATCGACACCCGGAACGGACACCTGATCCGCAAGATCAAGGTCGGCGCGGAGCCGCACGGCCTGCTGATCTGGCCACAACCGGGCCGCTACTCCCTCGGCCACACCGGCATCATGCGCTGACCCGCTACGCACTTGGCTACCCCCGAAGCTCTCGTCGTCGGCGTCCTGCAGAGCATCACCGAGCTGTCTCCCGTCTCCAGCCTCGGCCACCGCGTGCTGCTGCCGGCCCTGCTCGGTGCCGGTGGGCCCGCGACCTCAACGTCTCCACGCCCGAGTCGCCGTACCTGGCCTTCATCGTCGGTCTCCACGTCGCCACCGCGCTGGCCCTGCTGATCTTCTTCTGGCTCACCGGCTATGCCGAAGACCTGTCTCGTCGGGCTACCACGGCTGCTCTCGCAGCCGGTACACGGCCAACACCAGCCCGGATGAACCGCCTCACCCGCCGACCCGACCAGGTACGCCGCGCGGGTCCAGCCACCCGCGTGCTGGCCTGCGGCCGAATGGAACCGGCCATCCCGAACGAATGCCCGGGATGGGCCGGTATCAACGGTGACAGGTCAGACGCCGTCGAACCGGTTGAGCGTCTGGGTCAGCGTCGTCAGCCTCTGGGCGCAGTCAGCCCGGCTCGGGTTGCCGGCCCGCAGCGCGGTCAGCACATCGTCGATCTCACCGTCGAGCTGGTGCCATTTGCCGGGGTCGCGGGGCTTGAGCCCGGCCTCGGCGTCGTCCCAGCTGACCTCGAGGTCCTTGACGCGCGCTTTGCCACCGGCCAGATCGTTCCTGGCGACCGATGCCTGCACGTCGCGGACGATGGTGGCGAACCGACCGAGGTTACCCAGACGGGTGGTGGGATGCGGCTGCTTCCCCGCCGGCGCGGCTGCCCCATTGCCGGCGCCCGGCCGGCCGGCCGCGTTGGCGCCCTGGTCGGCGACGGTATCGGTGGACCCGTCGCTCTGGTTCGAGCCGAGGCTGCTCAGGCCCAGGCCGATGATGGCGATCGCCGCGACACCGGCCGCCGCCCAGGCGTAGTCCGGTCGGCGGCCGCCGAGCGGACCCTCGCCCTTGGCGGCCACCCCATGCCGGTTGGCCAGCACCTGCTCGCGCCCCACCAGAACGAGGATGACCGCGAAGAACAGCAGGCTCGTTTTGCTTGCGCCCAGGTCGAGACCGCCGAAGTCCTTCGACTGAGTGAGCAGGTCCCCCAGGGACGCGCCGAGCGGCCGGGTGAGCACGTACGCGATCCAGAAGGTCAGCACCTGGCCGGCGCCGGCCCGGTTGGCGAGCCAGGTGAGCAGGATGAGGCCGCCGAAGATCAGGGTGCCGTTGCGGAACCCCAGGTTGAGCGCCTCGGTGGCCAGGTCGCCGGCGGCGGTGCCGAGCGCGAAGGTGACGAGGATCGCGGCCCAGTAGAAGCCTTCGCGGCGCGGGGTGTCGATCGAGGTGATCGCCAGCGTCCGCTCCTGGCGGTACCAGACCACGAAGACCACGGCCAGCACGACCGAGAAGACCGCGGTGCTCAGGTAGAGGCTGATCCCGAGGGTGTCGGTGAAGAAGTCGGTGATCTGCGTACCGACGATGCTGATGAGCACCACGCACAGCCAGTAGATCCACGGGGTGTACCGGCGCGTCCGAAACTGGATGACCAGGGCGACGGCGAGCACCGCGAACATCATCACGTCGGTGACGGCCGGCCCGAGTCCCACGTTCACGGAGAGGTAGTCGGCGAAGGTTTCGCCGATGGTGGTCGACAGCACCTTGATGACCCAGAACGTGGCGGTGATCGCCGGGACCTTGGTCAGCCAGCCGCGGGTAAGCGTTGCTGGAGCGGCGGGGTAAGCCATGGATTCTCCACTCGATACTCGGGTGGCCGCGGACAAGCGACCGGTACGGTCACAAGATGGTGCATCCCGCCTGAAGCCTTGCTGAAGATCACGCCGGCCGTTGGGCAGGCACAGCGGTCATGCGCATTCGGTGGGTAGGTCCCGACCGTGACAGCGCCGGAGAAGATCCAACGCTGCGGAGCCGTCCAGGTACGGTATGACCTGCCGTAGGGCGCGGGAGTGCTGTCCAATCCGCTTGCCGATCGTCCGGCGGGAGCCCGCGCCCTCGGGAACTGCCTGCAGAGCGCCCAGGTCGCACGCCACATAGAGGCACCCCAGCGACGCCCGCGTCGTCCGCCCAAGACGATCGTCCTCACCGCTCACGGTGGTGGTGAAGCCCGCTTCGTTCTTCCACGCCCAGAGCGCAACGTGAATATGTAGGCCCGGGCGGTGGTAGGCCAGGCCGCTATCGGTCCGCTCGGGCCCCAGGAAGCCCCATTCATCGACCAGGAAGGCGAAGGAGGCTGGACCCTCTTCCCAAATTGCCTCGACATGGCAGGCACGAGGACTCACATGCTCAGTGTGCCGCCACGAGCTGCCCCACACCTCACGTCAGGCAGCCAGCGGGTCTCCTCGCCGGGTGGGCAGCCGGGTGCGGCCGGGGTGACGGCGCGCCTGGCGAGCTCGGTGGCAAACTCACGAATCAACGTCGGCAGCCGTCCCGACTCGTCCCGCCGCAGAGATGCTGCGCCGGCTCACCCGCGGCGCACCAGCACGACGCCAGCAACGCCGCACCTTCAACTCACCCAACTGACACCGATGTCAAACACCCACGACGGCTTCCTGCGCGGAGGGAATCTCACCAAGCCACGCTCGGCCGCGGCAGGACCGAGCCAGCCGGTCGGCGACCGCATCGTCCTGCGACGCCTGAACGGCCCGATCCGCCAGGGTCAACACCGCGGCGAGGTCGCCGCCGTCGGGCGAGCGGTGTCGCTCCGTCATGGTCTCCCCTACCTTGTCCTGACCGCGCGCGACGCTGGCGTCGACGGTTGCACCAGGGGTGCGCTCACCGGTGACCGCGCACCACAGTGACCCGGTTGGGTCGCCGCATGGGGCGCCAGCGGCCGTAGGCGCCGAGTTTCTCCTTCGCGTTTGCCAGGACCCATTCGCAGTAGACCACCTTGCCACCGCCGTCGAACCACTCGCGTCGTTCGATGGGCCAGCTCATCAACCACTCGAACCACTCCGCAGCCTCGTCGACGAGCGATGCCGGTGATCCGCCGTACTGCATCGCGGCCTGTTCGGTTGGTCGGAAGTCAAACGGCTCAGCGAAGTCGATGCAATTTCCCACGATCTGCGTCCCGTCGAACACGACACCGAAGGACAGCAGCGCGTGATGCGACACCGGGTCGTCCAGGTGCACACCGGCCAGGAGCCGGCCTGCGCCGTGATGATAGGACAACGTGTCCGCCGGGTCACACGACCAGGTACCGCCGGCCGCGCGAGCGCGCAGCCCCGTCAGGAAGACGCGCTCGGCCGGGTTGAGAGGCTCCTCCTCAAGCGAGTCGTCCCAGTACTCGAACCAGTCCTGCGGGTCGCTTTCGCCCGATCCGGAATCCACACGCCCTCCCGTTGTGACCCTACCGGCCCAGGAGGTGGGCCTGCCGCGACAGTCGGCGCGGCGGGCCCACCTCATTTCCGGGCCGATCTAGAACCAGCTACTCACCTTGTCGCCGGTCCAGCCATACAACGTGGAAGGGGTGCCGATGCGGTTGCAGACCTGCACCGGAGATGGGGTCCAGCAGTGGCGCCAACACCAGGTCGGGCCCGCCTTCACCGTCCTGCGCAACGTGGCCACCGGCAAGTGCATGGGAATGGACACCAGCAACCCCGGCCGGGTGCAGAGTTGGACCTGCCAGGACAACGCAGACCAGAGCTGGCTGATCCTGCCGCTGGGTTCCGGTCAGTCGGGCCTCAAGGTCCAGAGCACCCAGATGTGCCTGGCCAGCACCCAGCAGTATCCCGGCGGCTCGGTCGAGGTCAACGACTGCGGCTCATTGGAGCAGGCGATGTGGCGGTTGTCCGACAGGTGACTCGAGATCGACGTACGGTGTCACCGGTCCGACCCGATCCTGGAGAATCGATCAATGCGGCACGTGGGGATCCTGGCACGCAGCACGAACGGTGCGGCGCCCTGCTTTCTTGACTACTGCAAGGAAGGCCTCCGCGTCGAGCGGATGGATTGGTGATCCTCGGCCTCCCCCGCCAGCACGGCGAGCGGGTGCGCGCCGACCGCTGTGCTCAATTCCGGGCGACGTGAGTCCAACCACGCGGCGCGGTCAACCGACGGCCGAGCGGGCTAGCCTCGGCCCCGACCGGTCAGCGAGCCGACTGTGAGGACGACCACATGCGCGCCACCGTGATCCACGGTCCCACCGACATCCGCGTCGAGCAGGTGCCGGACCCGACTGTCCGGCAGCCCACCGACGCCGTGGTGCGGGTGGTGCTGGCCTGCATCTGCGGTAGTGACCTGTGGGCGTACCGGGGAGTCGCCAAGCGCGAAGTTGGCCAGCGGATCGGCCACGAGTTCCTCGGCGTGGTCGATCAGGTCGGCGCCGAGGTCACCACGGTGCGGCCCGGCGACCTGGTGGTGGCCCCGTTCGTCTGGTCGGACGGCGTCTGCGACTTCTGCCGGGAGGGCCTGCAGACCTCCTGTCCGCACGGCGGCTTCTGGGGCTCGGGCGGCTCCGACGGCGGTCAGGGCGAGGCGGTCCGGGTCCCGTTCGCCGACGGCACCCTGGTCGGGCTGCCCGCCGAGGCGGCCGGCGACGAGCGGCTGCTGACCGCCCTGCTGACCCTGTCGGACGTGATGTCCACCGGGCACCACGCCGCGCTCGCCGCCGGGGTCCGTCCGGGCGCCACGGTGGCGGTGGTCGGCGACGGCGCGGTCGGCCTGTGCGGGGTGCTCGCCGCCAAGCGGCTGGGCGCCGAGCGGATCATCGCGCTGGGCCGGCACCGGGCTCGCACCGACATCGCCCGCACCTTCGGCGCCACCGACGTGGTCGCCGACCGCGGTGACGCGGCCGTGGCCGCCGTCCGGGAGTTGACCAAGGGGTACGGGGCGCACGCCGTGCTGGAGGCGGTCGGCACCGAGGAGTCGATGCGTACCGCGATCTCGGTGGCCCGCGACGGCGGCGCCGTCGGGTACGTCGGCGTGCCGCACGGCGGCAGCGCCGGGGTGGACATCAGCCAGATGTTCGACCGCAACATCCGCCTCGGCGGCGGGGTCGCCCCGGCCCGGGCCTACATTCCGGAGTTGATGGCCGACGTGCTGGCCGGGCGGATCGACCCGTCCCCCGTGCTGGACCGCGCCGTGAGCCTGGACGAGGTGCCCGAGGGATACCGCGCGATGCACGAACGCACCGCGCTCAAGGTGCTGATCAAGCCCTGACCACGCGCCGCCCGGGCGGGTTGGGCCGGTCACCTCGGTGTGGGAGGGTGACCGGATGGATCACCGACAGGTATATCTGGCGGCAGCGGAGGCGTTCGTCGAGCTTGTCGGGCGGATCCCGGACGATCGGTGGGATCGGCCGGGGCTGGGTGTGTGGACCGTACGGGAGCTGACCGGCCATACCGTCAGCGCCGGTCTGCGCGGTGTGCTCACCTCCCTCGCCCAGCCGGCGCAGCGCTGCGATCTGCCCTCGGCGGCGCGGTACTACGCGCTGGCCCGGTCGGTGGATCCGGCGTTCTACCGGGCGGCGGTTGCCGCCTCCGAGGATGACGCCCGGCGCCAGGCAGCGGCGCTGGGCGAGCAGCCGTCGGCCGTGGTAGGGCCGCTGCTGTCCGAGGTGGCCGCCGTCCTCGGCTCGGCCGAGGGCGGCGCGTTGGTGCAGACGCCGGGGGGCGGGATGCGGCTGGCGGACTGGCTGCAGACCCGGACGCTCGAGCTGGCGGTGCACGGGCTGGACCTCGCCGGCGCCGCCGGCGTGCCTGCGGGCATGCCGAACGAGGCGCTCGCCGAGGCCTCGGGCCTGGCGGCGCGGGTCGGGGTCGAGGTCGGCGACGGTGCCACCGTCCTGCTGGCGCTGACCGGACGGGGCGGCCTTCCCCCAGACTTCTGCGTGCTGTGAGGGCGGGGCCATGGCCATCTCCGCACACCTGGCCCGGCTGCGCAGCGCGATCGGCCACGAGTTGATCCAACTGCCGTCGGTGTCCGTCATCGTGGTGGACGAGGACGGCCGGGTCCTGCTGGTGTCTCACGCCGGGAACCGGGACGGTTGGGCGGTGCCCGGCGGCGCTGTCGACATCGGCGAATCCCCGGCCCAGGCCGCCGTGCGGGAGATCCGGGAGGAACTCGGCGTCCAGCTCAGCCAGCCTCGGCTGCTGGACGTGCTCGGCGGCCCCGACTACGAGGTGACCTACCCCAACGGCGACCGGGTCGCCTATGTCACCGCCGTCTACCAGGCAGCTATCTCCGACGGGACACCGGTCCCCGACCACGAAGAGATCAGCGACCTGGACTGGTTCACCCCGCGACAGCTCCCCGAGGTTGACCTGAACCGGTTCGCTCGGGCGGTGCTGCGGGCTACCGGGCACCTGGACACAGGACGGCAGTGACGGCTACCCAAGGACAGCAGGAGGCACGGCAGCGCGCGCCGACACCGCTTCATTATCCGCTGGCGGCCTGTTGATCGACATCGGTACGATCTCGCGCAAGGGTGGGACCTGTAGCGCAGGGGTAGTCGCGCCGCTTTCGCAGAGCGGAGGATGCCGGTTCGAGTCCGGTCGGGTCCCACCCCCGCCGGGTGGCCGGTAGCGCAGCGGTCGACGCGCCGCACTGCTCGTGCGGAGGACGCCGGTTCAAGTCCGGCCCGGCCACACCCGGGCGGCCAGGGTGGAGAAGGCGATGAACAGCGACGAGGTTGAGGCGGCGCTGCGCGTGCTCCGGGAGGTTCGCTCGCTGCCGGTTGACGATCCGGTTCGGCTGCGGCTGCAGCGTGCGACCGACGGACTGCTCAAGGACGCCCAGCGGCAGCGGCGCGCCGAGCGCCGCCGGCGCACTGCGGCCGGCGATCGGGAGGTTCTGGCTGCGACGGCCACCGGCGCGGGAGACCGGATCGAGGGCGCACCGGCCGTCGCAGCCGAGACACACGACGGCGGCCGGACTCGCCGGGAACGCCGGTGCTACACCTGCCGTGACCGCTTCCGCACCATCGATTCCTTCTACCATGCCCTCTGCCCCGCCTGCGCCGACCAGCACCGGCGGCACCGTCTCGCGGGCGCCGACCTGACGGGCCGCCGGGCGGTGGTGACCGGGGGGCGAGTCAAGATCGGCTACCAGGTGGCGTTGAGGTTGCTGCGCGACGGCGCAGCGGTCACGGTGGTGACCCGCTTCCCCGCCGACGCCACCCGGCGGTACGGGCAGGAGGCGGACGCCGCGAACTGGCTCGGGTCGCTGCGGGTCATCGGCGCCGATCTGCGGGATCCGCGTCAGGTGCTCGACCTCGCCGAGCGGCTGTCCGAGGGCGGACGCCCGCTCGACATTTTGATCAACAACGCGGCTCAGACCGTGCGCCGGCCGGCCTGGGCCTACCAGCCGCTCGTGGCCGCCGAACTGCGGGCAGCCGCCGAGGGAAACCCCATCGAGGCGGTGGCCGGCCATCGGCCCGGCGCCGGGCCGCCCGAGTGGAGCGCGGCTCTGCGGGCCGTACCCGAGGATGCCAGTTCGGAGCTCGCGGCCATCACGGACGCCACCGGGGCGCTGGTCGTGCCCGGCGCCGGCAACTCCTGGACGGCCAGGATCGGCCAGATCGACCCGGTGGAGTTGCTCGAGACGCAACTGGTCAACGTGGTGGCCCCGTTTCTGCTCGTCGACCGGCTCCGCCGGGCGCTGACCGCCGCCGGTCCCGGCCGCAGGTACGTGGTGAACGTGACCGGCCGCGAGGGCTGGTTCGGTGAGGACGGCCCGGGCCCCGAACGGCACCCGCACACCAGCGTCAGCAAGGCCGCGCTCAACATGTTGACTCGGGTCGGCGCCGCCGAACTGGCCCGCCACCAGGTCTACATGTGCGGTGTGGACACCGGTTGGATCACCGACGAGAACCCCGACACCATCAAGGCGCAGCGCGCGGCGTCCGGCTGGCAGCCCCCGCTGGACGTGATCGACGCCGCTGCCCGGATCTACCACCCGATCGTCAGCGGCGAGGCCGGAACGCCCCTGCACGGGGTGCTGCTCAAGAACTACACCGTCGTACCGTGGTAGGCCGGACATGGCGCCCGGTCGATCCTCCCGACTCCGCTCCTCCCGTCAGCCCCCAGATGCTGGCAACCCCGGATCCGGCCGGCTGACCTCGACGCAGCTCTCGGCAGATCGGTCGCGACCGGTCCAAGACCTCGGGGATCCCCGCTGCTGGCTCATGCCGGGCCTCGACGGTAGGGGCTACGCGGAGTTGCGCCACGTGCGGCCGTGCCGGCCGATGAGCCGGTCGGCGTCGGTCGGGCCCCAGGAGGCGGCCTCGTAGGTGGGGATCGGCGAGTTGTCCTTCGCCCAGTTCTCGATGATCGGGTCGACGATCCGCCAGCACTGCTGCACCTCGTCGCTGCGGATGAACAGCGACGCGTCACCGATCAGCGCGTCCAGGAGCAGACGCTCGTACGCCTCCGGGGACTCCTCGACGAACGTCTGGTCGTACGAGAATTCCATCGTCGCCGTGCGGACCCGGAAGGAGTGGCCCGGCACCTTGGCGCCAAACCGCAGCGAAATGCCTTCGTTCGGCTGGATCCGCAGGATCAGCGCGTCGGCCTCGAGGCCGGTGAGCTGGTCGGTCGGGATCGGCAGGTGCGGCGGCCGCTGGAACTGCAGGGCCACCTCGGTGAGCCGGGCCGGCAGGCGCTTGCCGGTGCGGACGTAGAACGGGACCCCGGCCCACCGCCAGTTGTCCACGTTGAGCCGCATCGCGGCGTAGGTCTCGGTCCGCGACAGCGGGTCGACGCCGGGCTCCTCCCGGTAGCCGGCCATCAGTTCCTTGCGGGTGCCGCCCCGGGTGTACTGCCCGCGGACCGCGGCCTCGGCGATGTCCCGGTCGGTGGGCAGGCGGATCGCCTGCAGCAGCTTGACCTTCTCGTTGCGCAGGCCCTCGGCCTCGAACGAGGCCGGCGGCTCCATCAGCGCCAGCGCGAGGACCTGGAGCACGTGGTTCTGCACGATGTCCCGCATGGCGCCGGCGTCCTCGTAGAAGCCGCCCCTGGTGCCGACGCCGAGGGTCTCCGCGACGGTGATCTGCACGTGGTCGACCCAGGAGCGATCCCAGATGGGCTGGAAGATCGAGTTCGCGAAGCGCAGCGCCAGCACGTTCTGGACGGTGTCCTTGCCCAGGTAGTGATCGATGCGAAAAACCTGGCTCTCGTCGAACGCGTCGTGCACGACACCGTCGAGCTCGCGGGCCGTGGCCAGGTCGCGGCCGTACGGCTTTTCGATCACCAGGCGGGAGAAGGAGCCCTCGCGGGCCCGGGTGAGCCCGACACCGGCCAGTTGGTTGATCACCGGCTCGAAGGCACCGGCCGGAGTCGACAGGTAGAAGAGCCGGTTGCCGGACGTGCCCCGCTGCGCGTCCAGCTCGTCGAGGGTCTCCACGAGCCGCTTGTAGGTCTCCGGGTCGTCGTAGCCACCGGCCACGTACCGCACCCCGCCGCGGAGCTGACGCTTGCTGGCGAGGGTGTGCGCGCCGAGGGCGCTCTCGGCGAACTGCTCGTCGGTCATCGGCGTGCGGGCGACACCGACCAGCGCGAACTGGTCCGGGAGCCGCTCGTGCCGAGCCAGGCTCTCCACCGCGGGCAGCAGCTTGCGCCGGGTCAGGTCCCCGGAGGCCCCGAAGATCACCAACGTGGCAGGCGGGGCACTTCGCTCCTGGATGAGCTGGGGCGCGTGGTCCATGGTCTGCGTTCCTCCGAACATCGGGGGTGTCGGTCGGCTCGGCTGCGCTGCCATGCCAGGAATATGGGCGGCTGTTGTAGGGCCACGCAAGGTGCCGTTACTGGTCTCTCCCTCGCGGCTCAATGGTCCCCCGGGTCGGACCTGTCGTCCTCGGTGCCGCTCGCGTTGCGTACGTGCCGGAAGACGCGTACGGGCGGACCAGTATCTCACCGCCGTCTCGCAGTCGACACCGGCTGGGACAGCCCGTTCCAACGGTCCCGTCGTTGATCCTGGGAAGCCCGGGTTGTTGACCAGCACGTCGCCACTTGTGTCCGTCCGGTGGTGAGCGCGACGGCGGAGGGTGTCAGCGCAGCGGACCCTCGCCGGGCCCGTCGGGGTCCTCGACCAGATGGACCGCCGCCTCCTCGGCACTGGCGCCACCCGCGTCGATCCCGGCGTCCCACGCCACCGACTCGGCCTCGTCGTCCTCGCCGAGACCCTCGTCGTAGGCGACCAATCGGCCGGCACGCGCCTCGGACTCGTACCCCCGGCGGGTCAACTCGTCCTCGTCGTCGCCACCCTCGGCGGCCGGGTCGACGTCCGGCTCCTCCTGCGCGAGATACTGCTCCAACGACTCGCCCGCCCGCTCCTCGGCGGGCGTGGTGCCGAACCGGTTCGCTCCCGACCAGTGGTCCGCGGCGACGATCCCGGTGTCGAGAGGGTCCCCGACACGATCGTCGTCGAGGGTGTCGGAGGCATCGAGCACCCCATCGTCCTCGGCCACGTTCCACTCGTCGAAGGCATCCGTCCGCTCCGTCTGACTCACCGCGGTCTCCTTCTCAGCCACGCCCCAACCAATCGGCAACAGCCTACGAGCGAACACGCGGCGGCGGCTCTCGGAGAACGGGTACATCAACGAACACGACCAGCTTTCCGAGTGGTGGTGCACACGAGGGGGCGGCTTTCGTCGTTACATCCGGGTCGTGCGACGTACCGTTGACGGCTGGCCAGGGCGGTTCGCATCCCGCACGGCCGGTCGACGCCGATCCGCGAGGTGAAGATGGTGAACACTCCGTGCCCGTGACGAGTGGCGCGCAGCTGGTTGCGCCGGCGCCGGTGGCCGCCGAACCGGTGACCCCGGCGGTGTTCCGATCCTCCCGCGCCCCGGTCCGTCGCACGCTGGTGGACATCCTCGACGACTCCGTGCGCGCACACCCCGACGCGGCGGCGATCGACGACGGGAGCACGGCGCTGATGTACCGCGACCTGGCCGGTGCGGTCGAGGCCGTACGCAGGTCGCTGGCCGGGCACGGCATCGGGGTCGGCGACCGGGTGGGCGTCCGGATCCCATCCGGTACGGCCGAGCTGTACGTGGCGATCCTCGGCGTTCTCGCGGCGGGCGCGGCCTACGTGCCGGTCGACGCGGACGACCCCGAGGAACGCGCCGAGCTCGTGTTCGCCGAGGCGGGAGTCGTCGCGATCCTCGGTGCCGGGATGGCGGTCTCGCTCCGCCGTGCCCCGGGCGGTCGCACCGGTCGGCCCGGTCCGGACGACGACGCATGGGTCATCTTCACCTCCGGTTCCACGGGCACCCCGAAGGGTGTGGCGGTCAGCCACGGCGCGGCCGCGGCCTTCGTGGACGCCGAGGCGCGGTTGTTTCTCGCCGACGAGGCCAGCGAGGCGATCGGCCCGCGGGACCGGGTGCTGGCCGGGCTTTCGGTGGCGTTCGACGCGTCCTGCGAGGAGATGTGGCTGGCGTGGCGGCACGGCGCGTGTCTGGTGCCGGCGGCGCGGTCACTCGTGCGCAGCGGCGTCGACCTCGGCCCCTGGTTGGCCGAGCAGCGCATCTCGGTGGTGTCGACGGTGCCGACCCTCGCGGCGCTGTGGCCGGTCGAGGCGCTGGAGGAGGTTCGGCTGCTGATCTTCGGTGGCGAGGCCTGCCCACCGGAGCTGGCGCAACGCCTGGCCGTCGAGGGTCGCGAGGTCTGGAACACGTACGGACCGACCGAGGCCACGGTGGTCGCCTGCGCGGCGCGGATGACCGGCGAGGGACCGGTACGCATCGGGCTGCCGCTGGCCGGCTGGGAACTCGCCGTGGTCGACGCCGCCGGAGAACCGGTCGCGATGGGTGAGACCGGCGAGCTGGTGATCGGCGGGGTGGGGCTCGCCCGCTACCTGGATGCGGGCAAGGACGCCGAGAAGTTCGCGCCGCTGCCCGCGCTCGGCTGGCGGCGGGCGTACCGCAGCGGTGACATCGTCCGGGCGGAGCCCGCGGGGCTGCTGTTCGTCGGCCGCGGCGACGAACAGGTCAAGCTCGGCGGCCGCCGGATCGAGCTCGGCGAGATCGACGCCGCGCTGCAGGCACTGCCCGACGTCGCCGGCGCGGCCGCGGCGGTGCGGCGCACCGCCGCGGGCAACCAACTGCTGGTGGGATACGTGGTGCCGCACGACGGCGCCGCGTTCGATGTCGCGGCGGCGACGCTGCGGATCCGCGAGCAGCTGCCGGCGGCGCTCGTGCCGCTGCTGGCCGTGGTGGACGCGCTGCCGACCCGGACGTCCGGCAAGGTGGATCGCGCGGCGCTGCCCTGGCCGCTGGCCACCGGGCCGGACACGACGACCGAGCTGACCGCGACGCAGGAGTGGCTCGCCGGCGGTTGGGCGCAGATCCTGGGCGTACGCCCGACCGGGCCGGACGCGGACTTCTTCAGCCACGGCGGCGGCAGCCTGACCGCGGCGCAGCTGGTGGCCTGGGTCCGGCGCCGGTATCCGCAGGTCTCGGTGGCCGACATCTACCGCAACCCGACGCTGTCGCGGCTCGCGGCCGTGCTCGACCGTCTCGACACCACGGCGACGCAGCGCCGGGAGGTCCGGCCGACGCCCCGGCGTGCCGGGCTGATCCAGGCCGCCATGATGGCGCCGATGCTGGCGCTGGTCGGGCTCCGCTGGCTGACCGCGCTGGCCGCCCTCGGCAAGGTGCTCGCCCTGCTCGTTCCGGCCCCGTGGGCGCCGCCGGTGTCCTGGTGGTGGGTGGCGCTGGGCTGGCTCCTGCTGTTCAGCTCGCCGGGCCGGATCGCGCTGGCCGCCGCGGGAGCCCGACTGCTGCTGCGCGGGGTACGCCCCGGCAGCTACCCGCGTGGTGGCGGCGTCCACCTGCGGCTGTGGGCCGCCGAACGCCTCGCCGAGCTGACCGGCGCCACCAGCGTCGCCGGGGCAGCCTGGATGATCACCTACGCCCGGGCTCTCGGTGCGCAGATCGGGGCCGACGTCGACCTGCACTCGGCGCCGCCGGTGACCGGTCTGTTGAAGCTCGGCCGCGGTGCGGCGATCGAGCCGGAGGTCGATCTGTCCGGCCACTGGGTCGACGGTGATGTCGTCCGCATCGGCCGGGTTCGGATCGGCGCCGACGCCCGGGTCGGGTCGCGCAGCACGCTGATGCCGGGCGCTCGGGTCGGCAAGGGCGCCCGCGTCGCCGCGGGCTCGACCGTGGCCGGCGCCGTACCGGCGAACCGACACTGGGCGGGCTCCCCGGCCGCAGCCGTAGCCGGTAAGGATTCGCACGGCTGGCCCGGGCAGCGTCCCCCACGCTCGCGCCTGGGCGCACGCCTCTGGCCGCTCGCGTACGGGATCACCGCCCAGTTTCTGGCGCTGGTTCCGGTCGTGGCGGCCCTGCCGGCGCTGGCCCTGCTCGGCTGGACACTCGCCGCCCGACCGGCGGTCGGCGCAGTGCTGATCGCCCGACCGGCGGTCGGCGCAGCGCTGATCGCCCGACCGATGGTCGGCGCGGTGCTGATCGCCCGACCGACGATCGGCGCGGTGCTGGCGGCCGTCGCGGCGGCGACCATCGCCTACGTCGTGGGCTATGCGCTGCTCGTGCTCGGGCTCGTCCGGGCGCTCAGCATCGGCCTGCACGCCGGATATCACCCGGTGCGGGGGCGGGTGGCGTGGCAGGCATGGACGACCGCGCGGCTGATGGGGATGGCCCGGGTCGGGCTGTTCCCGCTCTACGCCAGCCTGTTCACGCCGGTGTGGTTGCGGCTGCTGGGCGCCAAGGTAGGGCGCGGAGTGGAGGCGTCCACGGTGCTCGCGCTGCCGGCGATGACGACGGTCGCCGACGGGGCCTTCCTGGCCGACGACACGATGGTCGCGACCTATGAGCTGAGCGGCGGATGGCTGCGGGTGGCCCCGGCCCGCATCGGTAAGCAGGCCTTCCTCGGCAACTCGGGGATGGCCGCGCCCGGGCGGTCGGTGCCGAAGCGTGGCCTTGTCGGTGTGTTGTCGTCGGCGCCGTCCAAGGCGAAGAAGGGCTCGTCGTGGCTCGGCGCACCGCCGATGCCGCTGCGCCGTACCGTGCAGGCGGCCGACACCGGCCGCACCTTCGACCCGCCGGTCCGGCTGAAGCTCGCCCGGGCTGCGATCGAGCTGTGCCGGATCGTACCGATGATGTGCGCCGGCGCCCTGGGGATCGGCGTCCTGGCCGTGCTCGCGCTCGCCTGGCACGCGGTGGGCTGGTGGGCGGCCGCGCTCGCCGCCGGCCCGGTCCTGCTGGGCGCGGCGATCGTCGCCGCCGCCATCGCGACGGCCGCGAAGTGGCTGCTGGTCGGGCGCTTCCGGGTGGCCGAGCGGGCGCTGTGGACCTCGTTCGTGTGGCGCAACGAGCTCGCCGACACGTTCGTGGAGGTCCTTGCCGCGCCGTGGGTGGTTCGCTTCGCGACCGGCACGCCGTTGCTCGCCGCGTGGCTGCGCTCGCTCGGCGCCAGGATCGGCCGGGGCGTCTGGTTGGAGACCTACTGGTTGCCCGAGTACGACCTGGTGCGGCTGGGCGACGGCGCGACGGTGAACCGCGGCTGTGTGGTGCAGACACACCTCTTCCATGATCGGGTGATGAGCATGGCCGAGGTGACGCTGGGCGCGGGCGCCGCGCTGGGCCCGCACGGCATCGTCCTGCCGGGGGCGAGCATCGGCGCGCGGACCACCGTCGGGCCCGGTTCGCTGGTGACCCGGGGCGATGCCGTGCCGTCCGACAGCCGGTGGTGGGGAAATCCGATCGCCGCCTGGCCGGCGCCCGCGGACCGGTCGGCATGAATCCGAAGGCGTCGGTGTCGAGCGGCGCAACGCCCGGCGCCGCTCGCTCCGGCGACTCCTACCTGCCGGAGCATGGCAACGGCGGCTACCGGGTGCTGCACTACGACCTCGACCTGCACTACCGGGTCGAGTCCAACCGCCTGGGTGGCCGGGCGGACCTCACCGGGGTGGCCGTGCAGTCGTTGTCGCGGTTCACGCTCGATTTCGGTCGGCTCCGCGTCCAGAGCGTCCGGGTGAACGGTCGCGCCGCGAAGTACCTGCACCGCCCGGACAAGCTTCAGATCAAACCGGAGCGGCCGATCGGCGCGGGGGACATCTTCCGGGTGGAGATCCGGTACGCGGGAAAGCCGGTGCCCATCTCCGGCCGGTGGGGTGAGCTCGGCTGGGAGGAGCTGACCGACGGGGCGCTCGTGGCCAGCCAGCCGAATGGGTCGCCGTCCTGGTTTCCGTGCGATGACCAGCCCAGCGCCAAGGCCACCTTCCGGGTGGCGGTCACGGCCCCCTCCCCGTACGCCGTCCTGGTGACCGGTGATCCGGTGCTCCAGCACCGGGGCGCGAGCACCACCACCTGGGTGTACGAGCGCCGCGAACCCACCTCGCCATACCTGATGAGCGTCCAGATCGGACGTTACGAGTTGCTGGATCTCGCTGTGGGTGACGTGGCGCAGCGAGCCGCGATCCCACCCGCGTTGCGCAGGAACGTAGCCCACGACTTCGGCCGGCACGGCGAGATCATGACGGCGCTACAGCGGCTCTTCGGGCCCTACCCGTTCCGCGAGTACGTGGTCGTGGTCGCCGACGACGACCTCGAGGATCCCGTCGAAGCGCAGGGCATGGCCATCTTCGGACGCAACCATGTGGACGGGCGACGCACGCACGAGCGGCTCGTCGTCCACGAGCTGGCCCACCAGTGGTTCGGCAACAGCCTCACGGTGTCGGACTGGCGCCACATCTGGCTCAACGAAGGCTTCGCCACCTATGCCGAGTGGCTGTGGTCCGGCGTCGGCGGCGACCTGCCCACCGACGCCCTGGCCGCACGGTGGTACGCATGGGTCGCGGCTCGGCCGGGCCGGTTCGTCCTCGCCGACCCTGGCGTCGACCGGATGTTCGACCCGCTGGTCTACAAGCGCGGCGCGCTCGCGGTGCACGCTCTGCGCAAGAGGGTCGGCGACGAGACGTTCTTCGCCCTCCTGCGGGCATGGGTCGCCGAGCACCGCCACGCGACCGTGACGACCGAGCAGTTCCGGCTGCACGCCCAGCGCTTCGCCGGCGAGCCCCTGGATGATCTGTTCGGCGCCTGGCTGGACAGCCCGACTCTGCCCCCACCACCGCTCTGACCCGGGCGACAAGGCAAGGTTCGGGTCGTCGGGGACCGGGTGGCCGGGATTGTTCTGGACGGGTTGGCGCTGGCCACCCTCAGGATGCGCCGCACGACGGACGTCGCGATCCAGCTGAGCCGGGCCGGCATGGTGCAGGCCCCGGTGTCGAACCGGGCGTACCGCCGGTATGAGGGGCGGTTGAGCAGCCAACGCTCGCCTGCGGTGCGCTCCACAGCGGGTGGCACGTCGGGTGAGGCCGTAGCCGGATTCGAACCGGCGTACACCGCTTTGCAGGCGGTTCCCTGACCACTCGGGCATACGACCGTGCCGTGCCCCCGGCTGGGATCGAACCAGCGGCCCCGGCGCTCGAACGCCGTGCTCTGTCCGCTGAGCTACGAGGGCAGGAGTGCGCGTCCCTGGTGCCGACCCAGGTCTGCCACGAAGGCGACGGTTTTACGGACCGCTGGACGTGCCGCCGTCCACGACGCGCGTGCAGGTGACTGGCCGGGTTCGAACCGGCGACCTCCGGGGCCACGACCCGGCGCTCTGACCAGCTGAGCTACAGCCACAGTGCCCGCGCCAGGTTTCGAACCTGGGGCCTCCCCGGTGTGAGCGGGGTGCTCTCCCGCTGAGCTACACGGGCGGGATGGGCGCAGGAGGGGGCGTCCCCGCCGGGACGTGGTCCTCCTGGTGATCGCTCCGGCGGAAGGACTCGAACCTTCACCTGTACGCATTAACAATGCGCTGCCCTGCCGGTTGGGCGACGCCGGATCGCGTGGCGCGGACGGGGTTCGAACCCGCAGTTTCCCGGGTGAAAACCGGGCGACTCTTCCACTTCGTCCACCGCGCCAGGTGTCCTGGGCTGGGGTCGAACCAGCGGCCTCCGCCGTGTCGGGGCGGCGCTCTTCCTGTTGAGCTACCGGGACGGGAGCAGGGGCGGGATTCGAACCCGCGATTTCCGGCTTATGAGACCGGCGAGGACGACCGAACTCCTCCACCCTGCGCGTACGCCGCCGGGGACTCGAACCCCGAACCCACTGATTAAGAGTCAGCTGCTCTACCGGTTGAGCTTGCGGCGCGTGGCGGAGACGGGGCGAGTCGAACGCCCACGAGGCGGTCAAGCCTCCAACCGCTTTCGAGGCGGCGGCCGGCGCCCATCGGCTGGCATCTCCACGGTCGGATCGGCCGGATTCGAACCGGCGGCCTCTCGCTCCCGAAGCGAGCGCGCTGACCAAGCTGCGCCACGACCCGTTGCGTCGGAATGGCCGGATTCGAACCGGCGTCCCCCGGTCCCCCAGACCGGTGCGCTACCTGGCTGCGCCACATTCCGAGGTACGAGAACCCGCCGCCGTCAACCGGACTCGGCCAGCTCTCCAGGCGCCCCGTACCGGGATCGAACCGGTGGCCTCCCGCTGGACAGGCGGGCGCTCTCCCATTGAGCTAACAGGGCTTGACCGGGGCGATGACCGCCCCGGTGGGTGGACCCGGCCGGAGTCGAACCGGCTGCCTCCGCTGTGCGAGAGCGGCGCTCTACCAGGTGAGCTACGAGCCCGAGGCTGCTGCGGTGCGTACCCGGAGCGCGATTCGAACGCGCACTGTCGCCGTCCTGAGCGGCGCGCCTCCTGCCAGTTGGGCTACCCGGGTGTGGAGCCGGCGGGGGGACTCGAACCCCCTGCCTGCCGATTACAAGTCGGCTGCACGGCCTGTCGTGCTGCGCCGGCGCGTGCCCTCGGCGCGAGTCGAACGCGCACTGGCGACGTCCTCAACGTCGTGCCTCTGCCATTGGGCTACGAGGGCGATGGAGCTGGGAGCGGAGGATTCGAACCTCCACGGACCGGGTCAGAGCCGGTCATGCTGCCGGTTACATCAGCTCCCATCGCGGCCGGCGGGGTGATGGCCCGCCGGCCGGCCTCAGCGCAGGGACAGCGCGGCCCAGGTGGGGACCGCCGGTGCGGTCCGCAGGGGCATGCGCGCCTCGGACGGGGTCCGGTCACCCTTGCGCTGATTGCAGCCGCCACAGGCGGCCACGGTGTTGAGCCAGGTGTTGGCGCCGCCGCGCGAGCGCGGCAGCACGTGGTCGACGGTGGACGCGGCGCGGCCGCAGTAGCCGCAGCGGCGGGCGTCCCGGGCCAGCACGCCGGCGCGGGACCAGGCCGGGCCGCGGCTGTGCCGCCAGCGGGTCACCACGTAGGAGGTGAGCCGTACGACGGTGGGCATCGGCCAGACACCGATGAGCCGGTCCGGCGTGGCCTCGTGGACCTCGGCGACCCGGCGGACCAGCATGCGCACGGCGTGGCGCAGGCTGACCCGGTGCAGCGGGCCGAGGTCGGCATTGAGTACGAGCACGTCCACCGAGGTCTCCTTCCTGGGTCGTGATCGGTGTGGGTGTGGAGTGGCTACCGGGACTTGAACCCGGGACCTTCGCCTTGGCAAGGCGACGCTCTGCCTGCTGAGCTACAACCACATGCTGGTGGTGCTGTCGCCCGTCCGGGGGTTGAACCCGGTCTTCCGGATTGAGAGTCCGGTGGTCTACCTGCCTCAGCCTCACGGGCGGTATGCGTCGCTGCTTCGGCGTCCCCGGAGAGATTCGAACTCCCGGCCCCCGGATCCGTAATCCGGTGCTCTATCCGCTGAGCTACGAGGACATTCGATCCGTGCGGGTTGCCGTCTCCCCCGCTCCGGATCGCCTGGCCGCCGGCGGTTCTGCCGGCGGCCAGGCCATGTCGTCCGACGCGACGCACGAGGTGTACGCGGCGTCGGTGATGTGCCATCCGCTGTGGAGTTTTCAAAAACCGATGCCGCCGGCGGGGCCGGGGCGTGGCGCACGGGCAGCAGGATTCGAACCCGCGTCTTCCAGCTTTGGAGGCTGGCGCTCTGCCGGTTGAGCTACACCCGTAGGTGGAGAAGGAATGTGGTTGCCGTGGGTCCGGCAACGAAAACGCCGCCCGGTCCCGGATCTGGGAGGGCGGCGCGAGGATCGCTAGCGGATGCTAGCTGCGCCACCGTCTCAGCTCGTCGCTGGCCTTGTTATCGGCCAGCACGCCGGGTCGCCCGTAACAGGTCATGGCGACCTCGCCGCGCGGCATGAGCCGCTGCGATGCGATCGAGGTATGCCACAACATGTCGGTCTCCCGGTTCCTGGTCGGTCGTCTCGGTGCTGATCTCTACGGTAGGGCAGCCCGTCGACGCGAGCAATCAATTATGAAGAACGGGACGGGGCCGTCACGCCGAGCGGTCACCCTTCCGGCAGGCTCTCCGCCAGTTCCGTCGGCGCCCGCATCCGCCACGCGTCGGTGACCAGTTCGGCCAGCCGCTCGACCGACACCTCGGCGAGCCGCACCATCACCAGCGGAAGCCCGTCGTACCCGGCCGTCGTGAAGAAGAGCTCGGGCTCGCCGAGCAGCAGCGCCTGCTTCTCTCCCTCGTCACCGACGTAGACAACTGCGACATCGGTACGGATCACCCGTGGCTTCCCCGGCAACCGTTCCGGATAAGACCAGACGAAACCCTTGTTGTCCACGCGGAAGTCGAAGCCGTCGCTGTCGATCTCCACCACGTGGGGCAGCGCGAGCGCCAGCCGGCGTACGTCCTCGGCATCGGCCATGCGCAGAGGCTACAACCATGCCGGATCCGGCCTACCGGCCTCGGCCAGCGTTAAACCCGGGGGCGCCGCGGCATCACCTGCCGACCTGCCGGGGCCCTGAGGGTGGGTCGGTGACCCCGTGCTCGGGCAGGCCAGACTTGCCGCTCGGAAACGCAAACGGTGCGCGCCGAAGTGGATCATAGCGCGCACCGTGGGGCAATGATTTGTGTCCGAGGGGCGATCGATACCGCTGCCCCACTGTCGGGACCCGTGGACCACGACGTGCTGATCAGCTATAGCTCGTAGCTGCTCGGCTCTACCGGTCTTTGCCCCTCAGCCGGCACGTCCCTGGCCAATCCAAGAGGAACACCTCCGGCGGGGACGCAAATCGAACTTGCGACACATGGTTGTCGACCAGTGCCCGCTCGGACTTGTCGTTGATCGTCAAGAACCAGGGTTGACATGCCCGAACGTGGCCAGCCGCTGTTCACCAATTGTCGCCAGTGGTCAATACTTGGCGGGAGTTTTCGGGGGGTAAAAGGGGGGAGCGGTCGGCATGTAGTCGGGCACCAGTCGCGGCCCAGGACCTCGTCGACCCGATTCGACCAGGCGGAACTCCGCCAACAGAATAGTGCTGTGGTCCGAGACGGGAAGATCACTGTGGCACGCGCCCGGGGAAGGACTTTGGTCCGAGCGACGCTGCTGAGCCGCACCTAGAAGAGGCGAGGATCGGTCTCAATGACCGGGCGTCCAACTCTCCGCGGAGGCGGAAGGATACCGACGATCTCCAAGTCCGTCATCGTGATGAGGGGACCGCCGAGCACCGCTTCCAAAAGTTCCGCCAGTCGCGGTTCGAGGGCAACGCATCCCCGCAACACTGCCAGCAGGTTGCGGAGGTCGTTCGTTGAGTCCCACCGGGTGGTAACAATGTCGTTCAGCGGCGAGGATCTCCGGACGCGTGGCTTCTTGGAGCGGTACTCGAACCACTTTTTCACCACTTGGGTGCCGCACACATCGTAGTGCCAGACGGCCATCTGGACAGGGCCAAGGGCACCATCACCGACATGCAGGGTCAACGTCTCCTCGTCGTATGTGATGCGTTCGGGCATCCGTTCCGGCGTCCCTGGTATGGGCACAAGGACATCGGGTCTAAGTTCCAATGGTGGTCCCTGCGGTCGACCTGCTGAGGCGTTCACGTATCGCTCTCCGTAGGTGTGCAGCCAGACCAACCGCTCCCCCAGCTCCACCGCTTGGCGCCACTTCGTGAGATCCGCGGTTAGCGGAACTCGTAGCCCAGGGGTACGCAGCTCAGCACGGAACCGCCTGGCGTAGCCGGGGTGGGCTGTCAGTGCGGCAATGTAGGCGAACATGTCATCGCTGGTGATCGGGATTCCGAGACTGCGAGTGAGCTGTTTAAGCAGGCCTGGGGCGATGTTGGGCAGCTTACCTACGGCATCCCGGTAGGCGGGGATGGCTTTGCCACCGTGGTGCCCCATGTAATGGTGGGCGTCCGGCACCTCAGCGGCGAAAACGATAGCTGGTCCGGAGCTGATCGACTCGGCGAACAAGGTGGTCGCGTAGATCTGGTGCTCTCCGTGTGTCGCCCATAGATCAGGGCGAGCGCGGTCCACAACTCGCCGGTCAGCGATGACGTACTGGCGGTCAAAGCTGCGAAAGGCCACCCTCCGAACAGGCCCTTCCTGGTCCAGAACACCAGCGAGGGACGAAGCCTGGCCAGTAGCGTCGAAGTTCGGAGCCAGCGCGAGGCCAACCTTTCTATCACCGGTTTCCTTCATAAGCGCTGCCCGGTCCTGGGGGGCAGCCATCGCGAGGCGCCGCCATCGCTCTCTCAGTGTGGCGGCGTCCGGCGCATAGACCCACGTGCGGTTGGGTGTGATGCCGGGCGACTGCCACGGCATCAGGTCGGCCAACGGGACGCAATCGTTCCACTTCGCGACCGACGCCGGTCGAAAAGGCGCCGGCCATGTGGTTGGGCAGTCCAGCCACCTACCGCTTGCAGGAGAAAGCAGGCGGAGCTGGTCGAACTTGGCTTCCCTAGCTCCTGAAATCTCTATATACCTGACTTGGGCCGGCGCGTCAGCATCTGCTGTACCGTGGCGGCCGAACACGCCGATGCACAGCGGCTGCTGAACCTCAGGAAAGACGCGGGTTGAAACATCGGGCTGGTGCCCCTCCGGCGAGAGGTCAATGATCCATCCCCAGTCCGCCTGCCGTCGCAGGTACTCGCGCATGCCGGCGAAGCCTGGCCCCGTGGTGAAGGCGGACGTGCAGACAAACGCGACGATTCCCTCGGGGTGCTCGGGGTGGGCCTCGAAGACCTTCCAGGTTGCCCACCGCCAGAAGTAGATGTTCAAGTTGTGCAGTTTGAACTCAAGCCGGCCAGTTTCTGAACCGCGGAAGCTGTCGAGCAGGCTGGACCTGCCTTTGTGACCAGCTAGAACCAGGCCGCCCTGCGTCTTGGCGCGCTCCAGGTAAGGCGGGTTGCCCAGCACGACCATCACCCGCTCGTCCATCTTGACCTTGATCGCCTGCGCTCGGGAGTCGGCGATGGGTCGGTAGACGTACGGGCTGGCGAGCGTTTCGACGTTCGGGTCGTCCAACGTGTCGGTTACGTAGAAGCGGACCTTCTCGTCCGCCACCTCCAGTCCGCGTGCCGCGAGGTCTTGGTGTAGCCGTAGCTCCGCCACCGCGAAAGGCGCGATCTGGCGCTCGAAGCCGACCAGCCGACCGAGTAGGGACCGGAGCTCGGCCTGCTGGTCCCCACCGTCTGCGGTAACCGCGTTCGCCACACGCGCGATGACGCTGAGCAAGAAGGTGCCTGTCCCCATAGCTGGATCCACCACCACGACGTCGCGCTCGGCGAGGCCAAGCCTCCGCTGCAGCTTTTCCCGCAGGAGCCCATCGACGAATCGGACAATGAAGTCAGCGACGGCTTGTGGGGTGAAGTACGAGCCGCTGCCTCGCCGAACGGCTGGGTCGTATAGCTCAAGGAATCGCTCGTAGAGGTGGTCGGCTGTGTCGGTCCTCCAATCCGTCCAATCGCTGACCGCGACGATGCGACGCAGCGTCTGTAGCGCGACGCTGCGCTGCTCGATGCTGGGACCACCGTGGTCCTCGGTGAGGATGGCAAGCGCCCGACCGACGAGGAGGTGCTTCTTGGTGAGCTCCCGGCCGATCGTGGGAAGTTCCTTGCCGTCGAAGACGATCCCGGACCGGCGAGCCAACAGCAGACCGAATGTGACGGTCTGGGCGTAGGCGTCGGCGAATAACTCCTCGCTGAGGTGCGGAAACAGCCAAGTACGCCAGTCCGCTAGATGATCGCTGAATAGCCTGACTTTCGCGCCAAGCCGCTCCTGACGAAGGGTCCCCAACACCTCGTCGCGCAGCAGTCGGCACAGCCGCGCCGCGTCTCGGACGAGATACTCAAGCCGACGGTGCGAACGCGGGCGCCACGACAAGAAGGCATGAAGCACTGACGCCAAGCCGGTATCCAGAGGCCGGAGACGTTCGCCAGCCTGGCGCAGGTCGCCGTCGAGACGCGCAACGGCTCCATGTAGCTCGCCCCAGCGGTAAACCGCGAAGGATTGACCGTCGGTGAACAGAACGTTCGGTAGTAACTGAAGCTGACTCCATTGCTTGCGCTCGCGCGCCGTGGGGCGCCAGTCCGGTCCGGGGACGCCGCGTCCGGGAGCCTTGAGCTCCACATAGCCGACCGGGCCGCCGTCCACGTCGATCAAGTAGTCGGGACGGATGGCAAGTTCTGGGAGCCGCACCTCGCCGTGGGCCCGAACCGGGCAGCCGATCTCACGTCCGACGGCCCGCAGCAGTTCCACGCAGGGTCCCCGCAGAGTGTCCTCGGGGGCGGCCAATCCCAGCTGGAGCACCGGAGTGACTGCGGCACCAAATCGAGAGACCGCTGCCTTGAGCGCCGTGTGGTATGCCTCGGAGGAACCGCGAGGGGCAGGTATCTGGCCAATGTCCCGGGGAGTCGCTCGTCTGGCCATACGCCCTCATTTGCACTATGTCGATCGCGCACATGCCACCCGTCACCACCCAGCACGGCTACGCATAGTCGCCAATCGAGCCCACAGCGTTTCTCTCAGCATGCGACAGACGGCGAGATAGATCAATGCCGAATACCGCGTCCGAACGGGGGATGTGTCTGGTGTCAACGCCGGCTAAACCTTGGCTCTGGCACACATTCTGCGGTGCCGGCGGCACTCAGCGGCGAGCAGGCCCTGGCTCACCCTCGAGTCAGCGACTTCTGGCAGGTGGGAGGGGTCCATCGTGGAGATCGACCCGCTGGTACACGAGCACCACTACGGGCATCAGCCCACCTCGTGTCTAGCAGGCCCTTCTCCAGTGGGAACGTAACGACCTCAGCGGAGCGCGCCACCCGTGCTGCCGGTGGAGACGCCTTGGTCACCAATGCCTACATCGACGTCGTGGCCGCTGCGACAGCCAACCCTCCCTGCCCGAGGCGGTGATGCACCCACCTCACCGTGGCAATGAGCGGACGATCTTGGCCCGAACCGGGCAACCTCCGAGTTCCCCGCTGGGACACCGTCCTGCATATCCCATACTGAGTGCTGTACGTGGGCGGGCCGGACGCCCGGATCCGATCCGCAGAGTCGCGCAACCGTCGACCCAAGCTCGAGCTCTCCGGATCAGCTCCAATCGCGACCGAGGAGCCCCATCGCGATAGCAATGACCGCCTGACCGTCGCGCCGACTGAACTCCACCGCCTCCGTGACGGCGTCGCCGTGCGGCGCAGCGTTGAGCACACCCATGATCGAATAGAAAACGGCGGCCCAGCGCTGGCTCTTGTCGCGCTGCTCTCGATTGGTCGCGTCGATGCTCTTGGTCGGGGGCAGTGTGATCAGGGTCCTGAACCGCTCGACCGCCCGGCGGACCGCGGTCGCGGCGTCGCGGTCGCGGTTGTCCCTGTAGGCCGACTCGGCCTCGCGCAGGAACTTGACCACCGAGGCCATCCCGTCGCTGCCATCGCCGACGGCGGGCACAGCCACCATGAAGTGCGCCGCGCGATCGACGTTGGTCAACTGCCGCAGCCACCGGTAGCGGTCGACACGCACTTGATACTGAGAAGGGTTGATCATGGGCGAGGTGCGACCCCCAGAGACCAGAACGGCGTTGATCCGAAGATCGATCTGGAAGTCGTCGCCTCGGCGCATGTCCTCGATGCGCCACAGCTGCTCGTCGGTCACCGCCATTACCAGCGCGCAGTCGCTGGTAATGGCGTTATTGCGGAGGTATAGCGGGTTAGCGTGGGTGAAGGTGGACAACCATGCGCGTGGGTGGCCGCCAGCACCGACGATCGTCGAGTCTCCCTGCAGCAGGAGGATTCCGCCGGCCAGATCATGTTTGCCGACAGTCACGGTTAGGTGCAGCCCGTGCTGGCCGGCCCCGCGATGCAGCTGAGGATCACTGACGCTGACCAGGATGCTGTGGTGGGTGCCCTCGACATCGAACCCGAGATCAACGTTGTACACGATTCACCATCGTTGCACACGGCCGTTTACGAATCACCGGATTTGAAGGTCGAATTCGTCTCTCCGGCCACGTGCGCGTTGCGCGAGACGCCGGCGGCCGACGATCGTACCCGGAGGCAGAACGCGGGATGTCGGCAGGTTCGGTCCGGCCATGTTTTGGCGGGTAGAGCTAGTAGTACTCACGAATGTAGCCGAGTGCGCGCTCGTACACGTCGTTGTCGCGGATCTTGAACTTGGTCCAAAGCGTCTTGCGGAGGGACTGCTGGACCAGCCGGTCACCCTCCCGGGTGTCCTGCCAGCCCGTGAAGCGCACCGCCCGAACGACCTCGTCGACCTCGTCGACAATCTTTTCGGCGATGATCGGGGTGCCGTTGCCCTTGAGGGACTGGAACAGCTCGGTGAGCGCCGCCTTGCCTCGGTCCTCGCGGGGTACTTCGGCGGCTGCCTTCTCCGCGGCCACGGTGTCTCGGGCGAGGGCGAACAGCTCCTTGAGGAAGTCCAGGCTGGCCTGCTGGGAGTGGGCGTACTTCTCCCGCAGCGCCGTGAGCCGCTTGCCGAGTTCGATGAAGACAGGATTACCGATGTGCTTGGCGATCCGGGCGGTAATCCACTTTTCGACCTCGACTGGGTCGACGTCCTTCCGCCGGCCCGTCATGAGATCTTCGATCACCTGGGCGTCCAGGACGATCATGTCGAGGTCGGTACGGGGCACTTCGACGGTGACGTGTTCGTTGATGAGTTCCAACGTCTTGGCACCGAGGGCGTGCCACACGAGCCGACCGGCAATGTCCGACGGCCGGACCGACTCGTACACGTCGGTCAACCACCGGTAGTCGGCAGCGTAGGTGGAGAGGATCGGGTCCGGGCTGAGGGTTTCCCAGAGTTGGGCGACGACGCTGAAGGATGCACCGAAGGCGTCGCGGGCCTCGTCGCTGCTGATCGCGGTCTGGGCGGCGATCAGCCCCTCGTAGCCGCCCACAGTGCGGTCGACGCCGGGAAAGAACGCCAGCGCGGCCTGGATGGCCGGACCGAGCTGATTCCGCAGTACGGCGATGTTGCTGATCACCTGCTGGACGCTCTTCTCGTCGAAGGCGAACGCCTTGGCGACGTCGTCGAAAATGCCCAGGTAGTCGACGATCAGCCCGTGCGTCTTGTTCGGTGGGTAGACCCGGTTGGTGCGGGTGATCGCCTGGAGCAGATTGTGCTCCTTGAGCGGCTTGTCGAGATACTGCGCGTAGAGGATCGGCGCGTCGAACCCGGTGAGGAGCTTCGCCGTGACGATGATGATCTTCAGCGGGTCGGCAGGGTCGTTGAATCGGACAGTGATGCGCTCCAACTCGTCCCGGTCGGGGGTGTACTCCCTCCACTCCTCCGGGTCGCGAGCGGTGCGGCTCATGACGACCGTGGACGCGTCGGGACCGAGGATCTCGTCGAACTCCTCCTTGTAGGCGACGCAGGTCGCCTTGTCGTAGACAACCACCTGTGCCTTGAGCCCCTGTGGCTCGACCTTGGTCCGGAAGTGTTCGGCGATATCGGCCGCGATCCGGCGGACCCGCTCGTCCGCCTTAATCAACACCTCGAGCGATGCGGCCCGCTTCGACAGCGTGCTCTTGTCTGCCTCGGTGAGTCGGTGCTGCTCGGCCAACTCGGCGAACGCCGCATCGATCGCGGCCTCGTCAAGGTGGATTTCCGACAGGCGCGGCTCGAAGTGCAGCGGCAGCGTCGCCCCGTCGCGGATCGATTCCTGGAACGAGTACCGCGAGAGATAGCCACCTTCGTCTTCTGTGGACCCAAACCACATGAAGGTGTTGCGGTCCCGCCGGTTGATCGGGGTGCCGGTCAGGCCAAAGAGGAAAGCGTTCGGCAGGGCTTCGCGCATCTTGCGCCCGTAGTCGCCCTCCTGGGAACGGTGTGCCTCGTCGACCATGACGATGATGTTGCCGCGGTCGTCCAGCACTCCCGGCGCCTCACCGAACTTGTGTACGGTGGTGATGATGACCTTCCGAGCGCCCGCTTTGAGAAGAGCTTGTAGCTCTTTGCGGCTGTCGGTCGAGGCGAGGTTCGGCACGTCCGATGCGTTGAACGTACCGGTGATCTGGGTGTCCAGGTCGATTCGGTCGACCACGATGATCACCGTGGGGTTCGTCAGACCGGCCGTCGCGCGCAGCTTCTGCGCAGTGAAGACCATGAGCAGCGACTTGCCCGAACCCTGGAAGTGCCAGATCAGGCCCTGCTTGATCCGGCCGTGCAACACCCGTTCCACCACGAGGTTCGTCGCCTGGAACTGCTGGAAGCGAGCGACAATCTTGATCTTGCGGTGCTTCTTGTCGGTAGCGAACACCGTGAAGAACCGCAGGAAGTCCAGCACGGCCGCCGGCGACAGCACGCCATCGACGGCCTCGCGCATTACCGCCAGGCCGGTCCGCGCGGGGGCATCATCGTCGGTCTCGTCCCGCCACGGACCCCACAGGCCGACCGGCATACCGACCGAGCCGTACCGGAAGTCCTTGCCTTCGGTGGCGAAGTTGAACACGTTAGGAACGAAGAACGCCGGTACGTTTACCTCGTAATCCTCGTTGATCTGCGCCGCCGCGTCGATCCAGGAGTACGCGGGGCGGACCGGCGACTTCGCCTCGCCGACGACCAGCGGGAAACCGTTGCACCACAGCACCAGGTCGAAGCGGCGCTCGACCCGCCCGACCCGGTACGTCACCTCCGTGGAGACCATCCACTGGTTGGCGCTCGGCTCCGGATTGTCGACGTCGATGAGCCGGATGGTGACGTGCTCTCCGGCCGGGCCGAACGGCATCGACTTCTGCCCGGTCAGCCACGCGGCGAACTGCTCGTTCGCCACCACCGGATTCGGCGTACGCCGGGCGGACAGGACGACCGCCCGCAGGTGGTAGATCACCTCTTCCGCCAGCCGCGGATCGGCCTCGATGACCGGGTTCAACCGCTGCAGAGCCTCCTTGACCGGCCCCTCCAGCAGCACCTCATCCTCCCGGCGCGGCAACTCCTTGCCGGGCACGAACTGGAGGTCAGTCGACCTGACAAGGTCACGCACGAAGTCTCGAACGGTGTTGGCCTCATTGAAGCTCACTTAGCACTTCCGAAGATTCCCGCGAGAAGGGATGACCGGAAGGTGGCAAGCGCTGAGAGTTCTGCCCTCACCAAATCGGCCGCAGCCGCCTGCGATTCAATGAGGCCGATGATAGCGGTTCGCGCGTTTGGGTCCTCAGGCCAGGGAATGTCCTGCTCGTTAAGCCACCTGACAGCGAGATTCCCGAGACCGGTGGTCCCAGAGGCGGCTTCACTCATCTTCGCCTGCATCCCAGGCTGACGCAGCACCCAGTAGATGTACTTCCGATCGGCCGGATCAAATACCTTCATCAAGAACTGGAAGGCCGACACCGCGTAGCCGTGGGCCACAGTTGGCGGCAAATACACGTTGCCGATGCGATCTCGGTTTCCGTTGGTGCGGATTAGAATTAGGCTCGCCCCGTCTACTTTCGCGGTGCTCTGCGGCAAACCACTCACATATCCCACGCTGGAGAGATCAATTGAGCCATCAGGCTTCGTGTTTGGGATGCCTAGTACGGGAACCGAGTCACCCTGCGGGAACTCGGAGACATCGGCGGCCGAAAAGGACGGGCCTGACCGCGTAGCTGTCAGCTCGCCGAGACGCCGAGTGGTTGGAACCGAAGCGAACCGGTGGCTGCAGAACTGCGCCAGGGCGGCGCGAAGCGCCCCATCTTCGGCCACCAGTGTGAGCTGATGGCGCTCGACGGCCCAGAGGAGGTCAGCAAAGCAACGCTGCTCTTCGAGGGGTGGCAGGTCGAACTCGTAACGCTGCATCGGCCCCCACAGCAGCCGTGGATTCATGGACCCGGTCGCTTCGGCAGTTGCGTACTCGATGAATGCCTCTGATGAAAGTAGGAATGGCAGGAACTCTTGAAGCAACCCGTTCTCGGGAATCGCATCCAGGACGTAGGTCTTGTCAGCGACCACGCCGGAGAAGTCAGGCACTCCTACCTTGCGCAGGTAAGGCCGCGCCGACACGAAGAGAACCTGTCCTGGATTGAAGACGTACCGGAACGTGGAACCCATCTGGCCGTCGCCCACTCGGCCCCAACGCTCGATCATCACGCCTTCACTGTCGACGTGGCCGCCAGCGACGTAACGCTCCACACCGCTACTCACCGGGTCGACCTGCGTCCGCGAGCGACGGATCACCTCACCCAGCCGTACCCGTTTCCAGGTGCTCTTGTCGAGGCTGAGACTCACTGGGTCACCTCCTGCCGCAGCAGCGCCAACACATCGTCGACGGCGGTGCCGGCTGCTGCGGCGGCGTCGCGCCAGACGGCAACCCTGGACTCGACGTGGTCGCTGGTGGTCGGTCCCCGCCCACCGCGCGGCGGTTTTACGTATAGCGGAATGGCAAGGTTGTAGCTGTTGTCGGCAATCTGCTCGATGCTTGCGACGGCCACGAAGCCTTCTTCATCCTCGAACCGTTGGTACGAATCGAGAATTCGCTGCTGGTGCCGGTCACTCAGGAAGGACTGCGCCTGCACGCGGGCGAACTCGCGCACGGCGTTGATGAACAGGACGCGGCCACGTCGCTCAGCGGACTTGCGGGATCGGAGGACGAGCACGACCGCCTCCATCGCCGAGTTGTAGAACAGACCCGGTGCCAGGCCGATCACCGCCTCAACGAGATCCGAGCGAACCATCGCCTGACGGGCCGTGGCCTCAGACAGCCGGGTCAGGACGCCGTGTGGCAGCAAAATCGCCGCCCTGCCCGATGCCGGATCGAGGCTCTTGGCGATGTGTTGCAGGAACACGTAGTCGGCCGCGTTCTGCGGGGGCACTCCCCACATGTTGCGGCCATACGGGTCCTTAGTGAACGCACTTCGGTTCCATGTCTTGATGGAGTACGGCGGGTTGGCCAGCACCACGTCAAAGGTGCGCAGCCGAGCACCGTCGAGGAAAGCCGGCTTGGTGAGCGTGTCGCCGTGCTTGATGTCCCCATCGGCGATGCCGTGCAGGAACAGGTTCATCCGGGCGATGGCCGACGTTCCGTAGTTGAGTTCTTGTCCGTACAGGCGGAGGTTACGCCACTCCTTGCCCTGCCGGCGAAGCTCGGCTGCGGTGGAGATGAGCATTCCCCCGGTGCCGCAGGTCGGGTCGTAGACCGACTCCCCTGGCTCGGGCTTGAGCATCATCGTCATCAGGTGGACGAGGGTGCGGTTGGTGTAGAACTCCTGGGCGGTGTGGCCTGAGTCGTCGGCGAACTTCTTGATCAGGAATTCGTACCCCTGACCAAGCTCGTCCTCGGGCAGGTTCGCCACCGAGAGCGTCTTGGTGGAGAAGTGCTCGATGAGCTGCTTGAGGGTCCGGTCTGGCAGCAGGTTCTTGTTGCCCCAGTCGCCGTCGCCGAAGACGCCGGTCAGCGTTTCCGGGTTGGCCGATTCGATCGCCCGCATGGCGGCGAGGATCGCTGCGCCGACATCGCTCGCAACCCCACGAATATCCTGCCAGTGGGCGCCGTCGGGGATGGCGAAGCGGTGATTCTCCGGCAGATCGGCCAGCTCGTCATCACCGTAGACCTTCAGCGCTGCGGCATGCTCCTCGTCGTAGACGTCGGAGAGTCGCTTGAGGAAGACCAGCGGGAAGATGTACTGCTTGTAGTCGCCGGCGTCGATGAGGCCGCGCAGCACGACGGCCGCACCCCACAGGTAGGACTCCAGTTCACGCTGAGTGATGCGGGCGCTCACACTGTCACCTCGCCCAGGCCAAGACCCCATTTGGCCAGTTCGGCTTCCAGCGCGGCGCGAGTCTCGCGGGCGGCGGCGTGAGCTGCTTCGAGGTCGGTCAGGGCCTGCTCCAGAGTGCGTTGTTCGCCGTCGTCGGCGGGGGCGACGTACAGCGGAATGTTGAGGTTGAAATCGTTGGCACTGATGTCGTCGAGCGTGGCGACCACCGCTAGGCCGGGCGCGTCGGCGAACGCCTGGACGGTCCGCAGCAGGGTGTCGGCGTACTCGGGTTCAAGACTGTTCTGGTTACGGCCGCGCTTGAACAGCGTCTCGCCGTTGACGAACAGCACCCTGCCCTGGCGGTCGTCAGCCTTGCGTCGGCGCAGGATCAGCACGCACGCAGCCAGGCCGGTGCCGTAGAAGAAGTTCGGCGCCAGACCGATCACGGCCTCAACCAGGTCCGCCTTCAGGATGAACTCGCGGATGCGCCCCTCGGCGCCCTGTCGGAACAGCGCACCCTGCGGCAGTACGACGGCGACCCGACCCCTCCCTGGTGCCGCGGATTCGATCATGTGCTGGACCCAGGCCCAGTCGGCGTACCCCTTGGGTGGCACACCCCCGAGCCGATTTCGGCCCCACCGGTCGGTGGCCCATTCCACATCCCCCCAGTTCTTGAGCGAGAACGGCGGGTTGGCGATCACGCAGTCGAACTGGGTGAGGCGCGCGCCGTCGTAGAAGGCCGGCGACCGCAGAGTGTCCTCGTGCTCGATCTTGAAGTCCTCGACCCCGTGCAGCAGCAGGTTCATCTTGGCGAGGCCGGAGGTGGCAAGCACCTTCTCCTGACCGTAGAGCTTGCCCAAGAAGGCCTGCGGCCGGCCACCCTGGCGCTTCACATGCTCGATGACCTCGATGAGCATGCCGCCCGTACCGCACGCCGGGTCGTAGACCGTCTCACCCTCCTGCGGGTCGAGGATGTCGACGAGCAGCCGCACAACCGATCGCGGGGTGTAGTACTCACCGGCCTTCTTGTTGGACTGGTCCGCGAACCGCTTGATGAGATATTCGTACGCCTGCCCGAACACGTCCGGCGCGACGACCGCGTTGCTCAGCGTCCTGGTGGAGAAGTGCTCGATGAGGTCGCGCAGCTTGGCATCAGGCAACTTGTCCTTGTTCGTCCAGGCGGCGCTGCCGAAGATGCCGTATAGCACGTCCGGGTTGACCTTCTCTATCGCCCGGAACGCGTTCACCAGGGCGTGCCCGACGTTCTCGGCGCGGGCGCGCACGTCCTCCCAGAGGGCGCCGGTGGGAATGCCGAAGCGGTGGTTCTCGGCGAGCGACGCGTACTCGTGGTCGCCGTCCGACTCCACCAGCGCCCGCTCGTACTCCTCGGTGTAGCAGTCACTGATCCGCTTGAAGAACATCAGCGGGAAGATGTACGCCTTGAAGTCAGCCTGGTCGATGCTCCCACGCAGCAAGTCGGCGGCCCGGGCGAGATACTGTTCCAGCTCTGGCAGGCTCATCGGAACCGCGAGTGTGTCGTGCGTCGGCCTGGAAGCGCGCGCGTAGCGGTCGGCCGGGCGAGCGTCCATCAGGGACATGCTTCTTGTCATCTCCTCGCGACCGGCGATTTGCGCTTTCGTTGCCACCCCACCGTAGCGGCAGGTGTGGACAAGTAGCGTGCATGGTTGACTGCCGCTCCCTGTCGTCAGTGGGACGAGTGATGAACAGTCGGTAGGCGAAGCACTTCCGTCCGTATATGTCTACTTTGAGAAGATCAAAGCTTTCGCCTTATGATTGGGCGACTCTGGAGCTGACCAGCGCAGTCACTGCCGCATAATCGCAGGCCGGACGCAAGGTGTCCTCTTGCCGAGTCAGAGGCCCGGAATGCCTCCGAACGGTGCAAGTCCATCTCTGGCTCGTCCTACCAGTCGATCGGCGCACGGTCCGCGAACAGACCGCCGGTTGGGCCGTCCGGTGGCAGAGTCGCGAGCCATACGGGCGTGTCGGCGCCTTCCTCCGGCACTCGGTCGGTCTCGCCGTACGCCATGCGGGTGTTCATGCGTCCCGGTGAGCATGCGTTGACCAGGATGCCAGTACCGGCCAGCTCTGCCGCGAGGACCCGGGTCAGCGCGTTCAGAGCCGCCTTGGACACGCGGTAGGACACGTTCGTGTCGCCCATGGTGGCCAGCGAGGCGAGATGGCTGCTGATGTTGACGATGCGGCCGTAGCCGTTCTTCATCATCTCCGGTACGGCCGCGGCGCAGCGCCAGGCGCCCAGTAGGTTGGTGTCCAGGGCGCTGCGGACCCGCTCGAAGTCGGGGCTTGCCGCGAGCTGGCCACGGTCGATCGCGATGCCGGCGTTGTTCACCAGCACATCGAGTCGGCCATGTCGCTTGGCGGTGTCGGCGAAGGCGCGGGCCACGCTGGCCGGGTCGGTGAGGTCGAGCTGGTGGCCGCTGGCCGCCAGCCCGTCCTTTGCCAGCTCGGACACCACGCGCTCGACGGAGTGCTCGTTCCGGCTGGCCAGCACGACGTGCAAGCCTTGCTCGGCCAGCTTGCGGGCGATGGCGGCGCCGAGCCCGCGGTTTGCGCCGGTCACCACCGCGACCTTGGTGTCATCAGCCATCTTCAAGCCCCCAACATGGTGAGCTGGTCGTCGAGCGCTCGAGCGCGCGGGTCGGTTCTTAGCGAACCGCAGCCGTTGCCGTGTTCGAACGACACGACGCATGTTCCGTTCCAAGGCGCCTCACAGATCCGCGGTATCGCCTCGGCAACGAGCGATGCGGCGTGGTCGACGTCCCCGAGCTGCGCCCATCGATCAAGTTTCCTGGATCTTAGGTTGATCGTCTTCGCGCCGCGCTGCCTGCACGGACTGCTCACGACGCGATCACGGCGCCTGTCAGTCGATCAGCATGAGGCAGAGTGCGGCGATGGTGGTGCCGGCGACGATGTCGCGTTTGGCGATAAGGGCCGGTACGTCAGCCAGGGGCACCCAGGCGATCTTCTGGCTTTCGTGTTGGTCTTCGGGTTGACCGATATGCGTCGCGTCATGAGCGGTGTAGATGTGGTGTTCGCTGGTCATGAGGCCGGGCGAGGGTTGGGTGTAGAGCAGCGGGGTGAGGGGGCCTTGGGCGCGCCAGCCGGTTTCCTCTTCGGCTTCGCGGGCGGCGGCGGTGGCGGGGTCTTCGCCGGCGCGGATGCTGCCTTGGGGGATTTCCCAGCCCCAGGAGTCGGTGATGAAGCGGTGGCGCCAGATCAGCAGGACGCGGGCGTCGATGACGATGGCGAGTCCGGCGCCGGGGGCGGCAGTACGGATGAGGCGGTGGTCGAGGTGGCGCCCGTCGGGTAGTTCGACGTCTGCGCTGGCGAGGTGGACCCACTGGTCGCGGTAGAGGGTGCGTTCGGAGTGGATTTTCCAGCGCATCAGGTTCCTGTCGGGTCGGTGTCGATGTGGTGGTGTGCTCGTTCGAGGAACGCGGCGACGGCGGGTTGGGTTGCGTGGGGATGCAGGGCGGTGGCGACTTGGCGGACCCGGTCGGTGAGCCGGCCGGATTCCATGCCGGTGAGCTGGTCGAGCATGTGGTGGCCGGTATGGGTGGCCCGGTCGAGGTCGCCTTCGGCGGTGAGGATGAGGGCCAGACCGGCGCGGCGGTGCACCTGGGCGCGTGGGTGGGTGGCGCCGGCGGTGCGGACGGATTCCTCGGCGTAGGCGTGGGCGGCGGTGAGGTCTCCGAGGCGGCGCAGCGCCTCGGCCACTTGGGTTTCGACGAGGCCGGGTTGGACGTAGGACACCTCGGTCGGGGCGGCGGCGGGGTTGAGGCGCGCGGCGAGTGCTTCGGCCTGCCGCAGGTGCTGATGGCTGCCGGCCTTGTCGTTCATCCGGGCGTACGCCTTCCCGGCGAGGGCGTGGAGGTCGGCGGCCAAGGCGGGGGAGATGGCCGTGCCGCCGCCGCGGAGAGCGGCTTGGGCGTATTGCACGACGAGCCGGTATTCGTCGAGGTGGAGGGCCTGGGTACCCATGACCGCGACGACATAGGCCCCCAGTGGGCGATCACCGGAGGCCTTCGCGAGCCGTAGGGCAGTGAGCAGATGGCGTTGGGCGAGCGCTTGACGGTCGGCGTCGTAGGCGCAGACTCCGGCCAGAGCGGCGAGCCCGGCGACGGCTTGGAACAGGGCCCGGCCGCGCCCGTTGTCGTAGGCGGCGCGTAGCAGCGGGGTGGCTTGACCGGTGAGAGTCGCCACGATCCGGGTTCTGACGGGGACACCGCCGACGCGTCGGTACATCTCCTGGTATCGGATGCGGGCGTAGCGCAGGCGGGCTATGTCTGCGGGGTCGACGTGGCGCCGGCCGGGACGGGTGAGGTCGTCGTCCTCGGCCGGGTGTTCCCACTCCCACAGCGGCGCGACAGCCTGAGCCCCGCTCAACACGGCGCTGGGGTGCTGACCCTTCCGGTCGCCGCGCCATACCGCGGCGGCGCGTTCGACCAGCTGGAGTTGGCTCACCGTGCGTCGCCCGGTCGGATCAGGGGCGAGGCCGATGTCGGCCGGCGTCACGGTGACGCCGAGGCGGTCGCTGATGATCCGGCAGATCAGCTGCGGAACGGGATGCCGGGGGATCGCGTGATCGCGGATCCACCGGGCGACGGAGGCGTGGTCGTACCGCAGTGTGCTGTCGAGACTGGTCAGCTGGCGGGCCAGGCCGGCGTGGGACAGGCCGGCGCGGTCGAGGAGAGCATCGAGCAGGATGTTCGCCTCCGCCATCCCGCCAGCGTAGAACCCATCACCGTTAAGGCGAAGGGGTGTGCAACCTTCACACCCCGTGTGAAAGGGCCGCACGAACCGGCTGGAACACACTCTGCCCAGGAATCGGCGCCGATCCATACCTTGAAGGGGAACCGGTGCGGAGGTCGACGCGATGAAACGCTCGGCCACCGTGCCGGCAAACCCCTCTACGGAAAGGTGAGGCCATGACAACGACGGTGCGGATGCCGGCCGCTGACGCGGTCGGTGCGCGGGCAGCTCAGATCCTCGACGCGATGCAGAGCCACCCGGGCTGGGAGCGGCTCAACGGATCGTCGATGAAGTACTCGACGTGCTGGGCCACGTTCACCGGATACCCGACGGTGGCGCAGTGGTCACTGGACCGCGACGCGGGACCGCTGCTGGTCGAGGCGCTGCGGGTCCTGGCCCTCAAAGCCGCCGTGTTCGAGCTGACCGACGGTGACGAGAACGCCGCGGAGCTGCTGGTACCGGCGCCGGTGGACGAGATGGTCCACGCCGTGCTCGCCCAGTTCACCCTGATGAGCCGGATGCAGGCCGACCTCGGAGTGATCTTCCCGCACGCCACCGAGCTGGAGGACTTCGGCTACACCCGGGGCTGCATCACCGACGACTACTACGCGGCGGCCGGATGGGGCGAACAGCCCACCCGGTACTGGCTCGACGCCAGCGAGGTCAACCGGCGCCTGGCCATCCTCAACGAGCACTACGGCAGCGCCGGCATCGGCCGGGGCGGACGTAGCCACGACCTCACCTTCACCACCGACACGCTGCGGCCGGCAACCGTCTGATCTCGGTAGGGGTCACCGGTTGGCCAGCTCGACGGAGAGCACCCGGCGCAACGCCCGAACCACCGCGCCGGGTGCGAACCGTTCACCGGCCTCCCGTTCGGCCCGCGCCACGGCCGCGAACAGCCCATCGGGCGGGGCGACCCGGAGGGTGGCCACCAGCCACCCCTCCAGATCGTCCAACTCGGTGGGCAGCTCCAAGGCCGCCTGGGTGGGCGCCGGCCGCCCCTCCGCCGGCTCGGGCAGCGGATCTCCCGCCGAGGCGTAAGACCCCGGCGGCATACCGACCCGGAACGGATGCACGCACACCGGTTGGCCGTCCGGACCGATCCGCCACCCCGCCGCCGGGCTGTAGGCGTACTGCGGCCCTGGCCGGTCGACCACGTCGAACCGGCCCGGTCCCAACACCTGCGCCGGGCACACCACGCAGGTGTCGTTCTCCCACTGCGGCAGCGGACCACGCTCCATCCCGCCATGCTACGAGCGCCAGGAGGTTCAAACAGTGAACGTCTTCGCCGCGCCGCGACACCCCCACGTCGCGCGGGCACTCACTGACGCCCGTGCATGGTGCGCCGGCCAGATCATCGACGACCGGCCCGCGCTCGTGCACGCCGTTCGCGTCGCCGTCACCCTCGCCCGGTACCTGCCCGACCCACCGACAGCCCTGATCGCCGCAGCACTCCTGCACGACGCCCCGGAGTTCGCCCCGCCGGACATCGACCTCCCCGGCGTCTTGACCCGCCGCTACGGGACGGAGGTCACCCGGATCGTGTACGCGCTGCACGACGAGCACGCTGCCCTCGACCAGCCGGACCCGCCGATCAACACCAGCGACCAGCCCGTCCTGCTCATCTCCACCGCCGACAAGATCGTCGTCTTCCGCTCCCTCGTACACCGCGCCCACGCCAGCGGTGACGCCGCCGCGTTCTACGCAGCCCGGCCCGCCCTCCTGCGTCTGCTGCCCCACTTTCACGCCATGCACCAGGCAGCGCGGCCACATGTTCCGATCGCCATGGCCGCCCACCTGGGCGACGCCCTTGCAAAGCTCACCCGCTCCACCACCGGCCGATGCTGAACCAAGCGGCCACCGGACTGCTCGATTACCTCACCACCGTCCTGCGCTTGACGACCGTGGCCCGGGAACCGATCCGCGTCTGGTCCCGCAGCGGCGTCGAACGGCTTCGTCTGCAAGACGGCACCACGCTGATCTACAAATACGCCGCCGAACCGTTCACCGGCGAGGCCGCTACCCTGCGCCACCTCGCCGCCCACCGGATCCCCGTCCCCGATGTTCAAGCCTCGATCGTCGCCGGAGGCATGCTCGGCATGATCCTCGACGACCTCGGCACGGCTACCCGCGTACCGACCGAGCAGGACGCGGCGGTCGCCGCCGCGCGGCTACACAGCGCGCCGCTGCCATCTCACCTGCGCACGCTGGACGAGGAGGCGTTACGCGCACTCCCGCAGCGCGCTCTCGACCATCTGCGGCTTCTCGGTGAGGAGCAGCTCCTCCCCGACACCACTGACCTGCTGCCACTGTTCACCGCCCTCCGCACCGCGGCCATACCACGAGCTAACGGCGCGACGACGCCACCGTTCGCGGTCTGCCACTCCGAACTGCACCCCACCTCACTGCACCTCACCACCGAGCGCTGGCACCTCCTCGATGTCGCCAACGCCTACATCGGCCCCGGCATCCTCGACCTCGCCACCTGGTACGGCACTCGCCATCCACCCCAACCCGCGCAACTACGCCACCTGCTGCACCGATACATCCACGCCGGCGGTCACCCCCACGCCCTCAAACCGCGCGCCGACCTACCCGCCGAAACCTGGGCCCTCGCCTGGCACCGCATCTGGGCCGCCGAGACCCTCCTGCACCAAGCAACCCTGGCCGATGGCCCCATCGATCCCCACACCCTCGCCGCGACCCGAAGGCAGGCCACTACCGCCATGCGGTTGCTCACATAGACCATCCGAGAACCCCTCTGAGTTGAGCAGAGCTAACGAGATGGGGTTCGCGGCTGGTGCGTTTACGCGGACGGGTGCGTGCACTGGCTATCGCACGCGATTCGGGGAGGCGCCGCGGTACGACGGTGCCTCCCTCGCCGACAAGGCACGAGTCGATCTACTCGTTCGCTGCAACGCGGCGTCGGAGACTGTCGACGTAGTCCGCCCTGAGCTCCCGACGACAGCGGGGGCGCTTTCCCTCGTTGATGTCCTTAACGTACTTGGCCAGCCGCTCCGGGTTGCGCCCGGACCACCCGTTCGCGAGGGCCCAGCCCTGTATCGCCTCACCGTTCATCTGAATGCCGTCGTCGTGAAGTGCGAGCAGGGTGCTCACGACCATGTCCTTCTCAAAGCCGGCAGAAATGGTGTTGTTGTGGTTGACCATCTGGGTGAGGCCCTTCATCGCCTCGATGAGCACCGGATCGAGTTCGGGCGTCAGGTCCTCCCACGCCGAACTGTCGCCGAGGGCCGTCGGTCTGACGGCTGAAACCCACGGCCTGATCCCGTCCTCGTTCCAAGCAATGACGCATAGCGCTCGGATCCGTTGACCTCCATGCTGCACCAGCCTGCCGATGTCCTCCATGTCCGCCCACGCCATCAGCACCGGGCCGGTGCCGCGAATGAACCCGCCGCCCCTGCCAGTGATGTGCTCGACGTCGGAGTACCGCTGCACGAACCGCTCCAGCTCGGGACTGTTGCGCAGGTTGGACTTCAGGCTGGTCCACACGGTCAGCTTGTCGCCGTCCCCCATGTGCTCGCGGCACCACTCGATGGCCGCGGCCACCCCCTCGTCGTCATAGCTGGCGACGGCAGTCGGGTAGTCCACGTCGCGATCGAACATCTCCACTCCCTGCTCTTCGTGCTTCGGCCTCGTCACTGTATGGGCATGCACCGACAAAACCGGCTCGTCGTCGCTGGGGGAAGACTTGACATCCGGCGTCGGACTAATGGCGGGCGTGCGTGGCCCGCGCTTGGTGCATTCGTCGGTCCTTCGCAGGTGCAGGCCGGATCCGCGCGGCGGGCCGAACACGATCCAAACTCGCCGACCGCTCGGACCGAGTGCCCCGCCCGCGCCGAGCAGGCCGCGGAGCGCAACGAGGAACGACAGAACCGCGGCCAAAGGTGACCATAATGGGTGGGTTCGGCCGGGCCGCCGTGGCCCGGCCCAATTCTCAGCTGCGAAGGGATGCCTGAAGCGCCTGGATTTGGTAGCTCTCGTTTCACCGCCGCCACAGGTCTGCGCCCGACCAGGTCAGTCTCGCGATACGAGCGGCGCATGCCCAAGGCATCTCCGTCATCAGGCAGTCCCGCTAGCAGGCCGAAGCCAATGTTCGCCGGGCTGAAGCTCATCGACCCGGGAGCCCATCTGGCCGGTCGAGCGGGCCAAGCTGGAGACCGGCGCGGGGAGGCGCCGCGGTTGCGGGACCTCCCCGGGTCGGACGGGCTCAGACTACTTGAGGCTGCTCACGAAGCCCTTCCACGCGGCCGGCTTGAAGATCAGCGCGGGGCCCTGCGGGTCCTTGCTGTCCCGGACGCCGACCACCTCGGCCAGGTTGTCGGCCACCTCTACGCAGTTACCGTTGTTCCCACTGCGGGTGCTCTTGCGCCACTTGGCGCCGGTCAGCTCCATCTCTCTGCCGCTCTCTTGATCAAGTCTAGGGATTCTGGACGCGGGAGCGCTTCGGATGCGATGCGCACCCACCGCTGTTCGAGGGTACCAATGTCTTCGGCCCGGTCGGATACTTGCGCCAGGAGCTGGTTGTCTACGCATGCCAGCCGGCGGGCGTCGGACAGGTCAGCGAGCACGAAGTTGCCACCGAGACCGCCATAGATGCCTAAGCGCGATGGCACGATCTGGATCTGGACGTTCGGTCGAGCGGCCATCTGGATGAGGTGCCACATCTGCTCCTCCATCGCCTTGTGCTGGGCGTCCGAAACGCGCTCGATGGCGTACTGGTCGAGCAGGACCGTGAGCATGGGCGACGGGACGCGGTCGAGCACAGCCCGCCGCGCCAGGCGGGCCGCGACGAGCCGGTCCAGCTCCTCCGGCTGCAGCAGCTCGCTGGCCAGAGTCAACCGGGCGTAGCTTTCGACCTGTAGGACCGCTGGGACCCATGCCGGTTCGAACCACCGCAGGACGGTCGCCTGCTGCTCGTACTCGATCCAGTTCTGCAACCACTGTGGAGCGCCGAGCCGCTCGTAGAACCGCAGATACACCCCGCCCGTGCGCAAGGCGTTGTCGACGGCCTTGACGTAGTCGGCGGTTACCGGCCGTTGCTTGCACTCCACTCCGGAGACGTGGGTGTCCGAATAGTTGATCAGCTTGGCGAACTCGCCCTGCGTCAGGCCGCGAGCCTGTCGGGCGGTCCGAAGCTCGCTTATGAGGAATTCACTTCCGGTTCCCATTCGATTCCCAAACCTTTCCCAGATTTTGCGTGTGTGTCCCCATGCCTAAACAGATCCAAAATAGATCGCTTCTGTGTGATCCCATTTCCTTGAAAGAATAGCCATTGATCGGTGAATGTGGAAGGCGGCGCTTTGTGGATCAGCCCGACTGGCAATCCTTGGGCAGATGTCGCGGCGAGGCGCCTCCGGAGGGTCCGTCCCCGGGTATGTGTCTCCGGCGCTGGGGCCGGGGCGGCCCTCCGGATCCCTCAGGGCACGCACAGGGTGAGGAGTGGAGCATGCGTTGGAGTTGGTTCCAGCCCAGGGACGGTGAAATCACCACCGCGTTAGGGGTTCCCCTGCCCAGCCGGGTGCTGTCCGGCCGGGGCGGCCGTCACGCGTCGGCCGAGCCTTTCCCGGACAGGCTGCTGATGACGCTGGGCGCCGAGATGCGCTCCGCTGGTGTGCACGCCGCCCGCAGGTCGAGGTCACGGCCGAAGCCTGAGGACGCCTGGTATCCGCTGCTGACCTTGGGCACGGAGGTTCGCGCGCCAGGACTGCGGGCCGCTGTCGCTGCGGCGCGGAACAACCGATGAGTACTGCGGTCGCGACGCCAGACCGCCCGAACCGGCCCGGCCGGCACCGGGAGTATGCGCCGTGGGAGATCATCGCCTCGACGTTCGTGTTGGAGTACCACACGATCAAGCCCTGCAACGCCTGCCCGAGGAACGGAGGTACCTGCCCCCGGGTGCTCAAGGCCCGCATGGTCATCAGGCGGTACCGCCGCGTGCTACAGCAACGGTCCTCCTCGACGCAACGGAGCGCCGACGGTGTTTGAACGTGACTGGGAGGGCTGGGTCCCGCCCCCCATCCCCTTGCCGCTGCCGGACCCGGCATCGATCCCTGACCGACTACTCCCACCGTCCGCCCCGGAAAAGAGTCAACCGCCATGGAGCGATACCTGTCCGACGCCGCTCAAGAGTGCAGATGGCTCAGATCATCTTTCGCCGATCCCACCCGGGCAACCGCCATTCTCGTCCGACACAACGTGAACACCGTCTCCATCCGTCGAGGCGAGAGCGGACTCGTCCTTGTCTTCGACAACGTCGAATGGGAGGACTTCGTGGAGGGCGCGAAGAACGGGGAATTCGACCGGCCGACCATGGCCTCATGAACGGCCCCGTGCCCGGTACCCGCATCCTCCCACCAGCCCGCCGCCGGGCACGGGGCTCCTGAATCTCACCCGCCCGGTCGGAGGCGGCAACCCCCGGCCGAGGCGAGTGGAACGGTCCGTGCGCTGGAACGAGGGCGACCCTTCGGCGCACGGACCGGGGCGGCAGTAGCTCAGATGGACCGCCGTGACATCCCTCTGGGGGTAGGGAACGTCGGGGTAGAGCGCCGGTACGGGTAGCGTGCCGGAGATTCCGGGTTCGATTCCCGGCTGCCGCACAACGAACATCCGCCGGCGTCGATCCTGTGCGGGTCCGCTGGACCACCGCAGCGCCGGAGTTGATGCCAGCCACGGGGCGCTCCAGGACCCAGGCCGCCCGCTATTCGGGCGTCGGCTCCGTCCGGTCGACCTCTTGTCGGCGCACGGACACCGCGGCGTTCTCGAGTAGAGAGCCAGGAGTGAGCCTAGCCGATGACGGATCAATGACTGGCATCCGCCAAAGTCGTCGGGCTTTAGCTGGTCGGCACGATGACGTCGGGACAGCACACGGCGCACCGCCTGCGTCGCGGCGCCGCCGCCCCGAGGACGTGGGGCACGCGGACGTACCATTCCTGCCGATGAGTGCAGCCCACGGTCAACGCGTCAGAAGCGGCGTTGATGTTCCTCTTCAGGGAGGGGCAGCCCACGGCGTGGGTGCGGCCGTTGGTCTCGACGAAGGCGTCCTTGGAGCCGACCGCGGCTAGGTAGCGATCGAGCAGCGGCCGCGTCTCGGCAGCCCATCGGCCGTATTGAGCGCAGTCTCCGCACATGGGCCGCCCGCCGAAGGGATGGCTACAGCCGCACTCGCCACAACACGCGCATGAGGTGCAGGGATGTGCTACTCCCTCGACGTCCAGGACCATCGGTTCCGGGCCGTCGACCGCGGAGCCAACCCGTCGGACGCCGACGCCGCCGTCCTGGAAGAGGATCTCGTACGGGCCGGGCTCGCGAATGTCGACGACCCCGATCACGAGCCAGTTTTGGCTGACGTCCACGGCCACCTCACAAAGATTCGTCAACTCGCGGACTCAGGCAGGCCCCGGGCTCCAACCCGTCAGCGATCCGCTCGGCGTGGTCGACTGCGGCGATAAGCGTCTGGACTAATGGCCGTGCCGTCGGCCCGTCGAGCAACAGTCGCGGCAGTCGGATCTGCACCGGGGGCGAGTCGTCGTCATCGTTATCGACGAACAAGCCCACCGTCACGATGGGAGAGCCACTCGGCTCCATGTATCGATATTCGTGGTGGACATGCAGGCCCACGTAGTCGCCCTCGTCGAAGCTGAACGTCGTGCCAGGCTCGGTCGTCTCCACCGCCGCTCGCGCCTGCCCTACACCGATGCTCCCCACGCTCAGCAGCCTAGTGGCCCTTCGATATGGGGTCATCCGGTCTCGGGCCGCGCGCTTAGCACGGGCCGGGCGGCGGATGCTGCCTGGAGGGTGATAGATCGCGGGGGAGGGAACTAGATCGGAGCCCAGATATCAGGACTGCCACTCCTCGGTCGCGCCCTCGCAAAGCTGGTGGGCGTACGTCGCAATCTTTCGTTGAAGGTGGTGACTCCCGCGTCGTGCCGGACCGGGTCGCCCGGCAGCCGGCGCACCTTACTGGCCTGCCTGCGCCAGCAGGGCACCAGAAGCGATTGGTAGATCACCGCGCGTGACGTGAGTGACTGTTTCATGTTTGACTTTGTCGATGGGGTCACCGGAGGCGCGGCTGGCGGTCGACTACGGTGCCGTCGGCACGACCGCAGTGTTGGTGTGGTCGGACGGCCGCTCGTCGGTGTTGACATTCGACGGGTCGGACGTACTGCCCAGCGCTGTGCTGGTCGACACCCATGGCGAGGTGGTTACCGGTCAGCAGGCGTGGCGGGCGGCGTCGGAGTACCCGGAGCGGTTCGTCGCCTCACCGACGACGACCGGGGCGGAGCAGTTGGATGTGGCTGGCCGGCAGGTACCGGCGGCGGACCTTGTCGCGGCGACGGTGCGGCGGGTGGCGGAGGAAGTGGCTCGAGTCGCGGACGGCCCGGTGCGCGACGTACGGCTGGTCGTACCGGCGGGGTGGGGTCCGCGGCGCCGGACGTGGTTCCGGCAGGCGGTGCACCGCGCGGGTCTCGGGCAGGCCCAGCTGGTCGAGGCACCGGTAGCGGTGGCCGAGCACCTGCTGGCCTCCGGCATCCAGATCCTGGTCGGCGGGTTCCTGGTGGTGGTGGATGTCGGCGCCGGGTGTGAGGTGTCGGTTCTACGGCGGGGTCCGGCCGGGTTCGAGGTGCTCTCTACACTGCACGACCCGCAGGCCGGTGGACAGGCCGTAGACGAGGCCCTGCTGACCGCCCTACAGGCCAACGTCCCGGCCGATGGCGCCGGTCATGATTGGGCGTCGCTGGCTGCGGCACGGACGGCGAAGGAAGCGTTGTCGCAGCATCCGGCGGTCACGGTGCCGCTGAACGGGTCGATGGTGGTGCTGGGCGCGGACCTGCTGGATCGGGCCGCGTCCCCGACAGTCACGCGGGTGGCGGATCTGGCGGTCGAGGCGATTGGGGCGGCGGAGATCGACCCCTCGCAGATCGCCGGCCTGTGGTGCGTGGGCGGCAGCGCGAACCTGCCGCTGGTGGAGAAGGTCCTCGCGGAACGGACCGGCATCGCCCCCGTCACCCTCGCCGATCCCGCCACCGCCGCGGTACGAGGGGCAGCCGGCGCCGGCATCCCGGACACCTCCACCGCGGAGGCGGTGGACGACGCGGGGGCCGCGCTTCCGCCGGTGCGGCGGGCGTTGGGCATCGTCCTGCCCGGCCTGGCGTCGTTGGCGATGGCCGCCCAGTTCCTCACCACCGCCACCAAACACTCCGGCATCGGGTATTGGGTCATCGCGAACTGGGCCGAGCTGGCCCTGGCCGGCGTCCTCGCGACGGTGGCCTGCCTGGGGTCGGGAAGCATCCTGGCCGCGCTGATCGCCAACCGGGGCGCCACCGCACCGATGCGGGCGCCCGGCTCGCAAGTCGCCATGGGTCTCCTGGCCGCCGCGTCGCTCAGCGTGGCGATCAGCGCGATGTACGCCGTGCTGGCCAGCGCCTACCTGGAGATGCCGATCGGCCCGTACCTGCGGTGGGCGCTACTCCCGGTCGCCCCGCTGGCCGTGTTGACCGCCGTGGCGGCCACGGTAGCCGCCCGGCAGTGGCGCACCCCGCGCGGCGGCTGGTACGCCAGCTTCGCCGTCCCCACCGCCTCCGTCGCGGCAGCGGCCGCCGGCATGCTGCTCATGCAGTACGCCTTCCCCGCCGCGATCTGGGTCGACGCGGACCTGCTCCCACTACTCATGGCGCGAGGCGGCGGGCTGCTGATGGGCGCCGCGATGGTCATGGCGATCACCCAGACACCCATCCTGCGGCTGATCGTCGGCCTACCCGTCGCGGTCATCTCCGCCGCCGTCTACAGCGACGCCTCGATGCAACTCCTCGGCGTGGCCTACACGATCGCCCTGGCCGTCGGCTACGCCAGCCGCCTCTGGACCGCCGTCGTCCCGATCCAACAACCTCCGACGGGGGCCCGGCGGTGATGCGCTGGCCACAGCACCTCGCCCGCGGGCTGGTCGTCGCCGTCTTGGTAGCGGTTCCTCCGCTGGTTCTGCTGCGTTACGGAGTCGTACCGACGTCTTGGCCCTCACAGCCGCAGTTGCGGCAGTGGCTGGCCGATCCCGTCACCGACCAGACCCTCCGGTTCGCGCTCACCGCCGCCGGGTGGCTCGTGTGGCTCTTCCTCGCCTCCACCCTCGTGCTGCGGCTGTTGGCTCGGGTCCAGGCTGGGGTGCGGTGGCTGCGCCGCATTCCGCTGCCGACACCGATGCAGGCCACCGCGAGCGGCATGGCTGGCGCGGCCCTCCTCGCCATCCCCGGAGGCAGCAGTACCACCGCACCCGCCGATCCCGGGCATGGTGGGCCCGCCGCCGGGGACGTCCTCGACCGCTCCACCGTCGCGGACCCCATTCTGCCCGGCGGCGAGAGGGAGGCAACGGCACCGACAGATGGGGTGCACCTTCCGGGCGGATGGATGCCTGCACACACGGCTCAACAGGTCGGCGCCGCCGCTACTCTGCTGTGGATACGCCGCCGCCGCGTCTACCGACCCCGTCCCACAAACCGGCCCGGCAACGCCGACCTCGACCTCGCCGACCTGCCCGTCACCGTCCGAGCGGTCCAAGCCGCCCTTTCCTCGCTGTCCTCGGAACCCACCACGGCCACCGGCCCGGAGATCGGGTGGTTACCGCCACCGCTGCGCGACCTGCCGGCGGGCGGCGTGGGGCTGACCGGGCCAGGAGCCCTGGACGCCGCCCGCGGCATCCTGGTCACCGCGCTCCTTGCAATCCGACCCACCACGTACCGCCCGCAGCGAATCATCACCACTCGCACCGTGCTCGACCGGCTCCTCCCCGAAAACATCGGTGACCTACCCGGCCTCATCGTCACCGGCACCGAACACGAGGCCATGGCCGTAGCGGCGGCACCGCCATACCCGGATCGCCATGCTGAGACGCTGCTGCTCATGGACAGTGTCACCGACGCCCAGGTTGCCCGGAGGACCGCCGCATTCGGTGAAGGCTCGGGTGTGGCAGCTGTCGTACTGCTCGGCGAGTGGCAGGCCGGGACGACATGGCAGGTCAATCCGTCGGGCCACGTCCACGACCCGTACCGCCCGGACGCGGCAGGGCGAAGGCTGTGTGTCCTGAACGCCACCGCGACGGCTGACCTGCTGACCGTGATCCGGCACGCGGCCTCTCCGGCGCCGCCACCCCAACCGGCTTCCGCAGCATCGCAGGTGCGGATTCCCCGCCAGACCACACCTCCGCCTGCCGAAGTACGTACGTCCGAACCGACCCCGCAACTGCGGCTGCGGCTCCTCGGCGAACCCGAGCTGCGCTACGCCGGACAGGGGCTGACGATCCGGCGCAACGCCACTTGGCAGGTGCTGGCGTTCCTAGCCATTCGTCCCGAGGGCGCCACTGCCGGGGAACTGGTCGGTGCGATCTGGCCGGGTATCTCCCCGCGCACCGTCACGGGCCGGCTCTACACCACCCTCAGCGACCTGCGCGTCATCACCCGCACCGCGGCCGACACCACCGTCATCACCTCCACCGACCAGAGGTACCACCTCCAAGGCGATCACCTCGAAGTTGACCTATGGCGCCTCCGCGACGCCGCCCGCCATGCCGCCACCGCAGTCACCGACACCACCGCCGCCTGGCAGGCCGTCATTGACGCCTACACCGGTGACCTGGCCGCCGGCCGATCCTGGGCCTGGATCGACGGGCCACGAGAAGCCGGCCGCCGACTCGTCCTGGACGCCTACGGCCACCTTGCTGAGATCGCGCCCGACCCGCAAGCGGCGCTGGCCCTGGTGCAGGAGGGCATACGCGTCGACCCCTACAACGAAGACCTCCACCACAGAGCCATCCGGTTGCTGGCCGCCGCCGGAGACCAGACAGCCCTTGACGACCTGGTCGACCGCTACACGCAGCGGCTCGCCGCGGTCGGCCTTGAGCCCAGCCAACAGCTGCGCGGAGCGGCCGCATAAGCCGGTGCACCGGTCGGCTTGTCCAAGCCGATCCTGACGACCGCCGATGCCCGCAGGACCACGGTCCGCACACGCCCGTCCGCTCGCGGCGTTCACCCTGCGCTCCGGCCGCCCGGGATGGCTGAAGTTGTCCGGCCGGTCACGTCCACGGCGTCAGGCCGTCTGACCTGTGGGTGTGAGGTCGTGTAAGGAAGTGTGAGGTGCTGTCAGATCGCTCGACGGTCGCGGCGCCGCGTCCTGCTCGTACGGTCTGGTCCATGAGCCGCCGCAACAAGGTGGAGGACTAGCCATGGCGAAGCAGAGCCTGACCGGAGTCGTACGTGCCGTCACCGCTGTTGTCGCGCTCGCGCCGGCACTGCTGCTCTACTCGACTGGCCGACTCACCGCCCCCAGCCTGTCGACGCGGTGGCTGTCGGAGTGGGTACACGAGCCGCTGAGCCCCGAATTCCTCGTGGTACTGGGCGAGGCCTGCGCCTGGCTGCTGTGGGCACTTCTGGTCTCTGCCGTGGTCAACCACATCCACCGGCACGTCGCCGCTCGCATCCGGTGCCAATTCGACCTGCGCCTACCCGGCCCCGTCCAGGCCCTCGCCGCGACGGTGCTGGGCTCCACCGCTGTGGCCACCGCAGCTCTGCCTGCCGCCGCGCAGGAGTCCGCCGCCACCGGCGCCAGCCTCCTTCCGCTCACGCCACTTCAAGCAGATCAGGGCACCCCGGTCCACCATGAAGAGCCGGCGGCATGGACGCCTTCCCGTACCTCGTCGAACTCTCCAGAGATCGTGATGTCGGCGGCGGCCCTCGCCACGCCCCTGGACCGAGACCGACCCGGCGGACGCAGCGCCGCCCATGCGCGTCGCGCTCCGAACGGCGCGGTCCGCGTCGTTGCCGGAGATACCTTGTGGGACCTCGCCGCCGACCATCTCGGCGATCCCAACCGCTGGCCGGAGATCTACAAACTCAACCGGGGACACAAGCAGGCCAACGGCTACGCCCTCACCGACCCCGACATGATCCACACAGGCTGGATACTCACCCTCCCCGGCAGCGACACCAAGCCAGCCGCCGCCCCACACCGCACCCAGAAACCACCGTCGGGCAGTTCCGGACACACTGCACCCAGCGGCAGCAAGACCGCTCCAGGAGCCCCGACGCCAGCTACCGGCACCCCGACGCCCAGCGCTCAAGCACCACGTGCCACCGAACCGAGCCCACCAGCCAACTCGGCCGACGTCACGACGCCCGCACCGAACACCGCCCCGTCCCAGCACCAGGCCGGAATCGCAGTGCCGCCGCAGGGCTGGATCAGCCTCGGCCTAGCCGCCGCCATCGCCACCGTGGCCACCCTCCTGCGCCTGCAACGCCGCCGCCGAGCACGACTCACCTTCCCCGCCCCGACCAGCACCGCGACGCAGCCCGCCCCGACGCCGCCTCGTCGGGCCGCCGTCGACAACATCGGCAGCCGCTACCTCGGCTCCAGCGGCGGTGCCCATCACCTCGCCAGTCCGGCCGTTGCGGCGCCGATCGGCGTCGACTCGGAGGGCACCGAGGTGAGCCTGTTCCAGCTGCCCGGTCCTGGCGTCGCCCTGCACGGCGACGGGGCCGTACCAGCGGCCCGCGCCGTCCTCGCGTCCGTCTTAACCAGCGACGTGCTCGATTCCGCAACTAGCCGCCCGGTGGTGGTCACAACCGCCGACCTACTCGCCCGGCTCCTGCCCGAAGACGCCCCGGCGGTCGGGCTGGACCCCGACGGCACCTCCTACGACGGGGAACGCCTCCTCGTGCTCGCCGACACCGCGGCGGCGGTCACCCACGCCGAGGAGGAGACGGTCGGCCGGTGCCGCCTGCTGGAGACCTTCAACGCCGAAACGATCACCGACCTCAACACCCGCACCGACCACGCCGAGACGCAACCGCCGTACGTGCTGCTCATCGACGCCAACCCCCCGCACGGTGCCCGCCTGCAGGCTGTAGCCACCCACCGCACCGCCCTGGACCTGCACCCCGTCATCCTCGGCCCGCAAGATGGCATCCCCACCATCGACATCACCGCCGACGGCACCGCCAGCAGCGACGAGCCGCACACAGTGGTCCGGTTCTCCACGCTCAGCGCGGACGACCTCGCCGCCATCCTCACCATGCTCACCGAGACCACGGCTCGCCCCGAGCCAGGCACCGACGTTGACGAACGACCCACCGAGAACCCGGCAGCTGCGATCAGCGCCGAGGCCGCCGAACCGGTACCGGCCCAGCCTTGTCAGACGGCGACCCTGGTCCGCCTCCGGGTCTTGGGCCCGGTTACCGTCGCCACCGACGCCGGGCCGATCACTACCGGCATGCGCAGCGGCTCCTACCTGATCCTCGCCGTCCTGGCCGCCCACCCTGCGGGCCGCACCCTTGACCAGCTCGCCGCAGCCCTGCACCCCGACGTCGACCCGGCCGCCGCGGTCAACCGCGTCCGCACAGACATCACCTCCGCTCGCCGGGTCCTGCGCACGGCGAGCGGCCACGACGAGCCCATGTTCATCGTCTACGACCCGGCCACCGGCCGATACCAGCTCGACCCGCAGACCGTCTCCGTCGACCTGTGGCAAATGCTCACCGCCATCAACGAGGCCCTCAACAGCGACGACGAGGCCGCCACGCTGGCGGCGCTGCGCAGGGCCACCGGGCTCTACGGCGGCGACTTCGCCGAGGGCCACGACTACACCTGGGCCGCCGACCATGCCACCAGCTACCGGCACCAGGTTTTGACCGCCTACGCCCGGATCGCCGAGATCGTCGAAGCTGACCATCCCGACCAAGCTCTTGCCGCGCTCGAAGGCGCCGCCGAACTCGAGCCGGTCAACGAGGAGCTGTACCAGCGGATCATGCGCATCCACGGCCGACAGCACCGGCCCGACGCCGTACGCCGCACCCTCCGCCGCCTGGAGGACCGCCTCGCCGACCTCGGCGGCGCCGAACCATCCCAAGCCACCCGCCGCATCGCCGAACGTCAATTCCGACCCGCCGCCCCCGTTCCAGGAGGACGGCCATGACCGACAGACGGCTCCAGCGGACGCAATGGGCCGTGCGGGCCACCCTGGTCCTCGGCGTGGCAGCCTCCGTCACCGCGAACATCCTGCACGCCAAACCAAACCCGGTCTCTCAGACCATCGCGGCGTGGCCTCCCATGGCCCTCCTTATCACCGTCGAGCTGGTCACCCGCATACCAGTTCACCACCGTGCGCTCGGCGTCATCCGGATCGTCGCCGCCTCGACCATCGCCACGATCGCCGCCTGGATCAGCTATCACCACATGGTGGGAGTCGTCGCCAGGTACGGCGAGACCGGCACCGTCCCCTACCTCCTACCGCTTTCAGTCGACGGGCTGATCATCGTCGCCTCGGTATCGCTCGTGGAACTCGCCGCCCGCCGCCGCAAAGCTGAACACCCACCGCGCGTCGTAGCCGCGAAGACCCCACCGGCACCATCACCAGGCCAGCCCATCGCATCGCCCATCGAGCCCACGCCTGAGATCAACGACACCAGGCCACCCGGCAGGAGTCCACGGTCCAAGCTTCCCCTCCTTGATGTCGATACCAGCCAACCAGCCCAGCGCACGACTCCTGACGCTGCCGAACACCGGAACGACGATCAGGGAACAGACGGCAGCGAGACTCACCGTGACCTCGCTGCTCAACCTGACGATTACGAGACGGCCAACGAGACCGATGTCGACCTCGGCCCGGATCTGGTGCCGCTACTAGCCGCGGCCCGCGCGGCCCGTGACGAGCTGACCAGCGAAGGCCACACCGTCAGCCGGGATGCCCTGGCCCGGCGGCTACGCCAGAACGGCCACTCGATCCGCAACAGCGCCGTCTCACAACTGCTCGTTACGCTGCGTCAGGAGACGCAGCCGGTCAACGGCACCCGTACTGCGGCACCGGTATGACATGCCGCTGTCAGTTCACCGCAGGATCAGACACGGGAGGAGGCCGCCTGTTGGCCCAGTCCGCCCGACCGGTCAATGCCGTCCCCCGCCCAAACTTGCCATCCTGGAACATTTAATCGGCAAGGAACGATCTAAGTAGCCGAACCCTCTCCAACAGCTCATCGAATGTGACGATTTCGATCGTGGCGAGAGAGTCACGAAATAACTCAAACGACTTAGCTTCGTCAGGATTCGTCGGCGTGCGGCCAACAACCAGGCACAGCTGCACGGCGAACGACTCGATGTCAAAGATTCTCGATGCTCGTTGCATCGATGCAAATTCGCTAACCAATTGGTATCGTTGATCGAGAATTTGAGTAATCGAGCCGGTTAATTCCTTCGATGGGCCGTAAACACCTCGTCGATATTCAGTGCGCTGGAGTAAAGAGGTGTCCGGCTTCTTGATTTCAATAATCGCTACGTTGTTGGTAGTAGGATTCTTCGAGATGAAGTCCGCTATCTTTTCGCCCGAGCCGGAGATTTTGCGGCCACCAGCGACGGCTTGGTCCTGAACCAAGATCATAGGATAGCCGAAGGCGAAAGTCAGAATGAAAGGATTCTCCGTGAAGAAACTTTGCCAGGCCTCCTCATTGTGAGAAGCGGTGAGCATCGTCTCAAACCTATCAATAAGTCCGTCCAACTGCACGAGCTCGATATCTCTCCTTAGCTTCGCCACCGCCCCTGGGCGCCTACTAGATATCGAATCTACATTCTGCTCCATAAGAGCCAAAAGATCAGCGGTATCTTCCTCGTCAAGGCCATCTTGACCTGCGGAGGCGTCAGCGAAGCGTTGAATCATGGGATGGCGTCCACGCTTGTACTGCATGCTCTCGGTGCCAAGATGGCCCGCCAGCCAGTTAGCTGCGGTTGCCACCTTAACATTCAACGCAGCAGTATTGGCTCGTGCGGCTATACGATCGCATTCCGACCGTGCAAGGTCGAAATCAGATAAAGAGATGTACAACGTATCAATGTCAACCCTGGCCTCCCCCTTCGTGGTGAGGTGCAAGTGTGAGCATCTGGCCTGCGTCTCAATTGCCGTGACGATGGCCTGGTAGGGTTTTGCCAAACCAAGACCAAACTGATAATCCTTCAGGAAGCCACGCGGAAGGCTTCCAAGTAGATCCGGCACTTCGTTTGCACTCGTTGGGAGAGTGAGGTAATCCAACGGGACACTGATCGTCCGGAGCCTACGGTATTTCGGCTTTCCGAATCGGTGAGCCACCGGCTGGGTGCCAATTGGATAGATTAGAATGCGATCCTCGTTCTCGTCGATTTCAATTATTCGGACCGGCTCGAAGTTTTCGCCTTCAGGCAGGTGTAGCGCCTTCAGGGATTCAAGCGTTGCGTGAAAGTAGACAACAGCCACTCCCGCCGAGCTTCCCTCCAGGCTGATCAGCCCTCGGTTCAACTCACCGGATCCGAACTCTGCCACGTCAACTCCTCGAGCGCCGCCACTGTACCCGTTGCAACCGATCGTATCGGTTAATGCCGTACAACGAGGATCTTGCATCACGGCGCTGCCGGCGCTGCCGCCGTCGGTCCATAAGCCTGGCGCACCTACCTGCACATTCGGTCCTATGCGCTCGTTGTCTGGCGGAGAACCGTCAGTCGTAATCAGGTCTGGGACCGGCGGCGGTCTTGATCGCACCGTCGAGGTCGGCGTGGATGGGCACGGCTGTCCGTACGGGCACCACGCCGATGTGCCAGAAGGGAAAATCCATGACCGACAGCAAGCCCGGCCTTCGCGCGATCGAGGTCGCTGACGACGTGTACGACGTGCTGAAGCGCACCGCCGGCAGCCGAGGGACGGACATCAACGGCGCGCTGCGCTATCTGCTTGAGGTTCCGACGCCTCGGACTGCTGACGAGGACGACGAAGACTGAGCAGCTCGCAGGACAGGTGCCGCCGGGACCGAGCAGACTCAACTCGGCGGCACCTGTCGTACTCAGGCTCCTTGCCCGGTAGTGGTTCCGCTCGCCGCGCAGGCGGCGGCGAGCAGTCGTTGCGCGGTGCGTTGAGTGATGCCGAGCTGCTGGGCGAGCGCGACACCGAGGCCGCGCCGGTCTCGGCCGGTGCGGTCGACCTCGGCCAGGAGTGCGATGGCGGCGGGGAGTCGAGGATCGTCGGCGTACGGATGCGGCTTGCGGGCGCCATGCGTGCCGGGGGTGCGGCCGGTGGACTGCCGGCCCGTACGGGCGTCGGCCACGGCCCACACGGTGCGCCGGAACCATAGACGGCGCAGCCGCCCGTCCGGCAGCGTCTCGACGCGGTCGGGGCGGTCGTACAGGGTGTCGGGCAGGTTGCGGTACGAGCGGTATCCGAGGACCCTCGCGGCCGCGCCCGAGCCGATGAGATCCTGCGGGTCGCCGCGGCGGTCGACCTTCGTCAGCTCGGCGCGTTTCGCCGCTTGGTGCGCGGTATGGAACGCCTCGATGTCGTCGAGCCAGAACCACTCACGGTCGTCGTACTGGAAGCCCTCCGGGAAGGCGAACCGGGCGCGGTGACGACACCAATGATTGACCGTGGAGTAGGCGGCACCGGTTAGCCCGGCGACTTCGGCTCGGTTGAGGGCGAGCCGTCCGCCGATCATGCGTCGCGCCACACCCCATCCTCCCTCCGGGCAGCCGCCGCCGGCACCGCACGTCGAGGCGGTACGGCTCGCCGTAGGATCGGCGGCACGCCCTGACTCGGGTAGAAGCGGTCTTGTGTCCGCAGGCGGCCCGGAGTGGGCGAGGTGGCCGGTCGGGACTTGCACGCACCCTCGGGTGTGCCCGCCGGCCACCGACCCACCCGGTTACTCCGGTGGGCGCAGCGCCTTCCAGACCACCTGCGCCATGCGGTCGATGCGCAGCGCGGCCAGTTTCGCACGGGTAACGGGTGTGGCCGCGTCGTACACGGTCAGGATCGCGGCGGCGGTGGTCGCGTCCACCAGCACCCCGTCAATCTTGCAGCATGCGCCACCCTTTGCCTCCCGCAGCAGCTCGATCACCCGAGGGTCACCAGCTGTCGCGTCGTTGGGGAGCGCGTCGATGTCGGCCAGCCCTTCGCAGTCGGGGCAGGCCACGAGGTGCGGGTCTTCGGTGAGGCGGCTCAACGGCACGTCATCTGCGCCACACACCGGATCCATCCGGCGGCGGGCCTTCGCGTGAGTGAAGACGGGCCAGTTGTGCCGCCTCGTGTTGCCCGTCATGGCGCCGCCCCGGCGGGTGGGTCCAAATGCCGAGCGGGTGGCCGGGGGCGATGCGACCTCGGCTGGGGGCGAGGGTGTCGAACACGTCGGAGTAACGCTCGTGGAGCTGGCCCCGGGTCCGGGTCAGGTGTCTGCCTCGGGTGAGCTTCGCGGGGAGGGACTCGATCACCCGGCCGATCAGCCCATACAGGTCACGGTCCTCGATGCATCGAGCGCATCCCTCGCACGCCGACCAGGCTTCTCCCCATGCCTGGGTGAAGGCGTGCTCGGTGTCGGTGCGGCGTACCCGCGCCGCGTGGTGCCGAGACTGGTAGTCGCCCACGGCGACCACCTGGGCAGTGATCCGCCGGGCGTCGGTGACCTGGTTGGCGCACCGGTAGATCCAGGCGGCCTCGGGTGCGGTACAGAAGTCGCACTCGACGATCGGGTCGGGAATCTCGGTGATGGGTGCGGGTTCGGGACGGTGGTCGCTGCGCTGGCCGCGCTGCTCGGCCGCGTGCAGGTACTCAAGGATCATGCCCTGGTTGTTGAAGCGGACGTTGAGCGCTCGACGGCAGCGGCGGCAGTAGAGCGACTCCGGGATCCGCGCGCTGCTCGCGTCGATTGCTCCGACTTCGGGAGGACGCTCGGATTCCTCGGGGTACGGGAGGTGTGACATTACTGGTCGCCTTCGTCCTGGTCGCAAATCAGCGGTCGAGCGGGGTCGGCGCGGTCGAGGGTCAGTCCGAGGCGCAGGCGGGCGAGGTCGACCAGCCGCCGCAGCAGGCTCGCGGTTCCGCTGCTGAGGTCGTCGTCGTAGTCGTGGGCGATGCGGCAGGCGTCGCGCACCGCCTCGGCCGCCGTGGTGAGCGCGGCCTGCAGGGCGGCGCGGTCGTCGTCCCGGGTGGCTCGCCTGATGTCCGCGGCCGGGTAGGTGCGCTCGGTGCCGTTGGGGAAGCGGAGGGTGTAGCGGCAAGCGTAGGTGGTGTGCGGGGTGGAATAGCGGACGTCGGTGACGGTGCCAAGGCGGTACTCGATGGCGTCGGTCGGCTCGGTCACTCGGGCGGTGTCGCCGTACTCCAAGGATCGGTACATCACAACTCCGTTCAGCGGATGGGGTGGTCGAACTCGCCGCGGGTCGGTGGCCCGCGAAAGCGGGGCCGGACGGCCCCGGGGTTTGGACCGGGGCCGCGCGGCCTACGTCACGGGGGTCAAGGTCGGCCGGGTGGTGGCCCGGCGGCATCGCCCGGGGTGGTCCCTGGGCGGGCGGCCCCGCTGGTGGGGAACGGTGGGGCGGCCTTCACGTGGGGCAGGCCGGAGTCGAGCTTCTGGCCGATGCGGTCGAGGCTCACGGCACCGGACGCGGTCAGGTGCGCGCCCACGGCGAGGGCCTGCGCGCCGGTGAGCAGGACGACGAGACGGTGGGCCTGGGTGTCGTGGACGTGCAGCTCGACGTGACCGTTGGTTAGCGGCCGGACCGGCAGGAACCGCTCGACCTGCGCGCCTTCGGGCGCCGTGGTCCAGATCGCCGAGCAGAGTGCGGTCCACTGCTCGTTGACGAGGGCTTCCCACTGCTGCGCGCGGGCGGTCAGTGCGGCGTGTTCGGCCTCGCTGGCCGAGTGTTCGGCCATCGCGTGAGCGACCTGGGCCGCCGCGAAGTGAGAGCACACCCGGTTGGCCAGCTCGATCATCGAGGTGGCCGTCGGCACCGGGGGGTGCAGGGCCGTTGCGGCAGCCTCCCGGGTCGGCGGGGCCGTGGCAGGGGGCTCGGTGGGGACGGGTGCGGTACCGGTGGCGGGGTGCGCGCCGGTACCGGGGCCGGGCGGGGTGTTCCCGCGCCGGCCCCAATGCCGGCCCACCTCAGACCGCCAGCAACTCGAACGCGCGGGCCTTCAGGTCCGCACCGGCACCGGTCAGCGCCCGCGTCGCCCGAACGAGGTCGGATTTGGCGGGAGCGAAGTGGTCGACGTACTCGGTGATGGCTTGGTATCCGGCCCACCGGGTGCCCTTGATCGCCTTCTGCGTGTCGGCGTCGCGGATCAAGTACCGCAGCGTTGCGGTGCGCTGTTTCGCGTTGTTCTTCGCGGTGTCGGAGGCGTCGTCGGCGAGGGGCCACACCTGCGCGACGATCTTCTCGAACTCGCCCATGGCCAGCGACTCGTTGATCATCTTTTCGGCTTCGGTCTCGAAGTCGGCGAATGCCTTCCACATCAGGCCGAGGGCCTGCCGTGCCTCGGCGATCTTGCTGCTGACGTTCGAGGTGTGTCGGAACGTGTAGGAACTGACCGACCGCCGGTAGGCGAGGGCCTGCGTGTTCGCGCACACGATCCGCACCGGGGTCGCGTCGAGACGCAATGAGGCCGTGCCGTCGTGGGAGGTGGTGGCCGCGAGATAGAGATCCAGGTCGTCCACCCCGGCGATCTGCATGGCCGTGGGCAGCTTCATGGTCACGAAGACCGACCGACCCTTGCGCATCGAGCCGGCGGTCTCGAAGTGCGCGCCGGACTGGTCGACCAGGAGGTTGAGCGTCTCGGCGACCTGCTCGTTCTGGACCACGCTGTAGTCCTCGCCGACCACCCCGAGGTACTCGGTCTCCCCGGTGGCCGGGTTGGTGCGCACGGTCATGTACTTGTCGGGGCAGTCGACCTTCGTCACCCCGCGCTCGGTGACCTCGATGCCCTGGAGGGCGATCTTGCGGACCTCCCAGCCGCCGAGCCACGCCTTGCTCATGACCTCCTCGGCGGTCATGCACGCCTCGGTGACAGTGCCGAGTTGGTGCCAGGCGGACAGTCGGGCGGAGGCGAAGGCTGTCTGGCCGTTCGCGAGGGTTTCCAGTGCGTGTGCCACGGTGGCACCCCTTCCAGATTGTGTTTTGGCGGGCGGCGGGCCGGGGGTTGCAACCCCCGGGCCCCGCCGTCATAAACAATGTTTACTACCTCTACCGACGGATCAAGGCGATCGGTTGGAGTCGATCGAGGTTTCTGCGGCGAATCTGACGCCCCGCCGCTGGGGGTGGCCTACCGGGTGTCGGTGGCCGGGCGTAGCCGCCCGTCCGGCCCGTACACATAGCCGCGGACGGTTTTGAACGGGGCCGGTCGGTACACGGTGAACGCGTGTTCGGGGGTGAACCGGGTCCGGTAGATGCGGGTGATGTCGAACAGGTACCGGTCGGGTTTGTCGCCCAGCGGTCCGGGCGGGATGGAGGGGCCGGTCACGGGGGCGCCGGCCGCGCGGGTGGGCCGGGCATCGGTCACGGTGGGGTGCGGTGGCTGTGACCGCAGCACGGCGTGTGCCTGTTCCCATCGCGCCTCGGTCATCCACCGGGTCACCGCTTCGAGGTTCGCGCCGGTCATCGTCACGGCCATGATGCGAGCCGTTTGCGCGGAGTCGAACACGGTCACCATGTCGCCCCCGGCGACCACGTAGACGCGGGGCCGTCGGCGGGCGAGGCCACCGGGGCGGTACGGCGATGTTCGGCCAGCCACCGGCCGACCACCTCGGCCGGGTCGCCGATCAGGGCGCCGGTGTCGTACGCCTCGTCATCGAGCCATGCGAGGTGATCGGCGACCGTCCAGTCAGGGTGGATGAGCCACGACTGCCGGACGGCCTGCCACATGGTCAGCCGCGCCGGTGCGCCGATCGGTTCGGCCGGTTGTGAGCCCTTCGGGCCGGGCACCGGGCATAGCGGGGTGCCGTGGTGGTGGGATGCGGCCGGGAGTGAGGCGAACCCGTCGAGGGGCCAGCGGCGCGGCGGCACGGGCCGGGCCGGTTCGCCGCATTCGGGGCATCGCAGCGACCCAGGCGCGACCGTCGGGCCGTGGGCGTGGCGCTCATGGTCGTGTGTGGTCATGGTTCGTTCCTTCCGTGGCGCTTGTGGGTGGGCGCGCGGGTGCCGGGGCCGGGCGTGGTGCCCGGCCCCGGCGGGGCGGTAGATCAGGCCGCTACCGGCGCGGCGGTGGCCTCGTCGGTGACCGGCTCGTCATCGGCCTGGTCACGGGCGGTGGTGTCCTTGGGCGGGGCCATGAATGCGCGGACCTCGGCGGTCGGGGCGGGCGGGTTGTCCGCGAGGGCGTAGGTTTCCGGGGCCTCACGGGTCAGGATCAGCACCCCGAGCCCGGTCAGCTTGTCCATGCCGTTGCGGACCGCCCCGGGGCTCCGTCCGCCGATCTCACGGGCGACCGTGCCGGGGGTGACGTCGTGGTCGGGGCCGAGGTCACGCATGAACGCCTCCACCCGGTTGCGCAACTCGTTCTTGCCCAGCTTGGCCGACCCGTCGCTGTTAATCTCACCCGTGGTGCGTCCGACGCCGGTGGTGCGGCGGGCCGAGGGTCGGCGGATCTTGCGGGTGTGACCGCACGTCGGGCACGTGGAGTGCGTCGGCGCGTTGGCCGGGTCCACCGTGGCGAGGTCACCGTCGCCGATCACCCACAGCTCGTCACCGTCCTCGGTGACGGGCAGGCGGCGGGCGGCACCGGCAACCTCCATCGCGGCGAGGATCGTGTCTCCCATCGCCACCGACAGGCCGCTCTCCCCGATCGCCGCATCGGCCGTGATCCCGTCCGGGTGCCCACCCAACACCCCCGCCATGATCAAAACCTTCAGGTCGGGCTGACGCGGGCCGACCGGTGCCCCGGACACGGGCGCATCGGATACCGGGGCCTCGGGCAGGGGTGCCTCGTCGGCCGTGTCCGATGTCGTGTCCGCGCCGGCCTCGTCGCTGGCCGCGTCTGTCGCCGGGGCGTCCTCGGCCGCCCGCTCGTCGGCGGTGGGCTCGTCAACGGGGGGCTCGTCGCTCGCGTCCGGCGTCGTGTCGGTGGCGGGGTCGTCCTCGGCTGCCGGGTCGATGGTGGCGGTCGGGTCGGTGGTGGTCTGCCAGGTGTCGGCGCTCTTGCGGTTGCCCTTGGCCGGGTCGGGGGTGCGGGTGGCGGTCCCGGCGGCCTCCATGGCGGTGAGCGCCTCGGTGACGACCGGTAGCGGCAGGTTCGCCTGTCCGGCCAGCTTCCGGGCGGTCACGCCGGGGTAATCGCGCAGCGCCTCGGCGACGGCGGACCGGGCCTCGTCGGTGCCGGGGGTGAGAACGATGTTTGCGGTCATGGCAATACACCTCCACATAAGGGGTTGACGAATGGCGATTCCGCATACGCGTGATGCGCATTGTTTGCGGTTCCGCCGGGGCGGTTTTTGTTGCCCACGTCCATGGACCCTCTGCACGCGCCGACTGTCAACCCTGTTGCGCAAGACTCTTTACGGGGACCACGCCACGCCGCTTCCGTTCTCGATTTCAGGAACCGCTACCGTCGCCTGAAACGCCATTTGATGGCCCCATGCCCGACGCTGCTACCCGTTCCGCGCCGCTCCGTGGTGCTGCATGGGTCGACAGTGCGGCGGCCGCTCACACCGTCTTACGGGCTCGCGATTTCCGGGCCGAAACGACTACGCGGCGTGCCCCGAACGGACCGGACGCGCGGCGCTCACCGCAACCGATGCGGATCTCCTCGGAATGTGTAAAAAAACCACTTCATGAATTTACAGGGCCACGCCTTTTCGGCGCATGAATGGAACCGGGTCAACCGCATTGTTCTCGGTAGCGGGATAGCCTTCGTGGATCTCGTAGTGCAAATGTGGGCCGGAGGAGTTTCCGGAACTCCCGACGTGTCCGATCGGCTGCCCAGCGATGACCGTCTGCCCTACCCGCACCATCGGTTGTCGCACCATGTGGCAGTACCGCGAAACGATGCCGCCCGCGTGGCGGATCTCCGCGTACCAGCCGCACCCGCCGAGGCCGAGGTAGCCGTCGCTGTCGCAGGGCATCGGGCCGCCGCTGGGTCCCCACGAGTTGCCCCCGATGTTGCACCGCACGCGTACCACCACCCCGCCGGACGCGGCACGGATGACGCTGCCTTTCGTGGCCATGATGTCGACCCCGTCGTGGCTGGGCCGGTCGGCAGTGCGGAAGCCGGCGCCGATCGTGCCGGCCACGGGCCGGGTCCAGCCGGGGGCGCTGACCGGCGCGCCGTCGCAGCCTGGCAGCGTTCCCCCGGTGTACGCGGTCACGATGGCGCTCGCGCGGGGCTCGTATTTGGCGTACGCGTCCGGGTACGCCGACCGTTGCACCTTCTGCGCGGCCTCGGTGAGCGGCAGCCGTTCCCACCCGGGGACGGTGAGGAGACGCTCGTACAACTTCCCCGCGGCGTATTCGGGGTTCATGATCTGTTCCGGGGTGCCCCATCCTTGTGACGGTCGCTGCTGGAACAGCCCCAACGAGTCATGATCGTTGTTCGGGTCGAGGTCGCCGTGGTTTACCAGCGAGGATTCTTGGAGTGCGGTGGCTATCGCGATCACCCAACCGCGCGCCGGTACCCGCAACCGCTCACCCACGGTCACGATCACCCCGGCGTTACGGGCCTGCTCAGCCGACAACCCCGCCGGGGTGGCGCCGGGCACGGTGACCGCGCCGACGCAGCTACCCCCGCCGGACGCCGAGGAGACGACTCCGGCGGTAGCGGCCGTGAGCAACAGCAGCAACCCGGCGGCCCCGGGCGTGACCCAGGCCGCTACTCGTCCCACGGCGCGTCACCGTCCTCGACCGGTGCGGGCAGCTCGGCCAGGCTCACCCGGTCGGGCCCCCCGACGACGCGCCAGACCGGCCCGGCCGGGCCGCCGGACGCGGCTGTGTGGTCGGCGGCGGCGGTGGCGACGGTTACCCCGTCCGGTACCCCGGTCCGCCGCAGGTGGGTGTGCAGGTTGGCCTCGCGGGCTGCGGTGGGTAGCCAGAACAGCACCGGGTACGCCCGCCGGGGCGGTAGTGCGGCGTACCCGGTCAGCTTGCCCACCACCCGGCCCAGCGACTCGGTGCCGAGGTCGACCTCGACCCAGAACGGCACCGCCGGGCCGTTGTCGGACCACACGCCGTGCCCGTCCGGGTGGACCAGGTTGCCGCACGCCTCCCGGCACCGTGCCTCGTTCCACCACCGCGTCAGCCGCGCGCCGGGGTGCGTGCGCGCGTACGCGGTCAGCGCGACGAAGAACCCGTTCACGGCCAGGAGGTGCGCCAGTGTCGGGGACATGGCGAGGCGGGCGGTGGCGTCGCGTACAGCGGCCGGCCGGGGCAGCGCCTCACCGCGTCCGGCCGCCAGGAGGGCCGCGCCGACCGGGCCGAGGGTCCACCGCCACGCTTGCGACCCGGGGCGTTGGTAGTGCCGGAACCGGTCGAGGATGTCTCGGCTGTGGAGGGTGTTGAGCCGGTTGCGGGCACGGCCAACGGATCCGAAGGCCAGGTCGACGAGCTGGTCGGTGGTGAAGGTCCGGTGCTGGTCGAGCAGGTCGAGCAGGAGCCGGTCTCGGGGGGTGAGCCGGCCGAGTTCGGCAGCCACGACCGACGCCGTGAGGCGGCAGCTGCCCTTGGCTGGTGTGCTGGTGGGAGGGATATCTCTTATCAGTCGGTTCCGGTCCACGGGTCCTCCTCAGCCCCGTCCGCGTGCGCGTACGGCGTGTTCACGGGGGCGTGTTCACCCGGCTGTTCGTGGTCGTTGCGTTCCTCGTTGGACCAGTCGTTAGAGGTCTCGTTAGACCACTCGGGGTGTCGGGCGAAGGTGTTGCGACCCACCAGTTCCACCATTGCGCCCTCGACCGACGTCGGCCCCTCGGCCGGCACGGCGGCGGTCGCGGTCTCCCCGAGCAGCCGGCGACGTTCCTTGGCGGCAAGGCCGGTGTGGTCGCGGGCCGCCCGCCGCAGCTCGCCGGCACGCCCCTTGACGGGCGGGGGTGGGGGCTCGGTGTCGGCGGTGACCGGTGGCACGATCCGCCCGCCCGCGACCGGCCGCAGGACGACTTCGTAGCCGCCGAGCCGGATCAGGTCCCCGTCATCGAGGTATGGGCGCAGGTGCCGGGCCTGGTCGATGGCGTCGCGAGGGGCGAGGGCGAAGTACACCTTGTTCCGCGCGTTGGCGTCGATCGCCTCCACCATGTCCCCGGATAGTTGGCCGAGGTACTGGTGGGCCAGGACGAACGAGGTGTGCAAGCCGCGGGCCTCGGCGAGCGCGTCGTCGATCCCGATGGGCAGATGCAGGAAGTTATGGCACTCGTCCAGCACGATCATCGCGTCGGGACGGTCGTCTTCGGGGATGCGGGCGCGGGCGGTCGTGGCCTGCCACAGGCCCGCGATGAGCAGGGAGCCGACCAGGCGGGTGCCGTCCTCGCCGAGGATGCCCTTGGGCAGCCGGGCAAGCATGATGCCGCCGTCGAGGACGTCGGCGAAGGAGAACGTGGTGGCCGGCGCCCCGAACAGGCTGTTCGCCATGGGGTGCGCCAGCACGAGGCGCAGCCGGGACAGCAGCGGGGCCACGAGGCCGGAACGCTGCGCGGCGGGCAGCTCGTTGAACCCTTCCCAGAACTCGCCGAGGGTGTTGCCCTCCCACGCGTTCAACCGGCTGGCAACGGCGTTGACCCGGGCGGCCCTCCAGCCGGAGTCCGACAGCAACCGCGGCAGCTGGGCCAGGGTGGCGCCGTCGAGGTGGGCAAGGGTGAGCAGGCCGTGGTAGCAGATGTCGGCGGTGCGGTGGCCCCACCACCGCGACCACACCTTCGCCATCACCGCCGTGAGGTTCGCGGCCACGTCGTGCGCGGTGCCGCCGTGCACGCTCGGGTCGAGCAGGTTGATCGCCGGCGGCGCGGCCCGCTCGTCCGGGTCGATGAGCACCAGGCGGTCACCACAGTTCTTCGGTAGCCGGGCCAGCAGGTCACGGATCAGGTCGCCCTTGGCCGGGTCGAACGCCGCGACGCCGCGCCCGGCCTCCACGTCGTCCAGGACCATCCGCATCAGCAGGGTCGTCTTGCCCGTGCCGGTCGGTCCGAGCGCGTGGACGTGGTACCGGCAGTCGGTCAGGGAGATCCCGACCCGCATCGGCGGCCCGGCGTTGGTGATACCGATGACCTTGCCGCCCGAGCCGTGCCGTTGGTCGAGCGGTACCAGGTTGAGCCTGCGACCCTCCGGGCGGGCGTTCGATCCGGTAGCCCTGTTCTTGATCTTGTTCAGGGTGTGCTCCAGACGGTCGGCGGCTCGTCGGACCGCTGCGGCGCAGCTGGCGGATCGGCGGGTGGCTGGCGGTGCGGGGTCGGCGCGGTGCGGAAGACTTCGCGGGTGGCGGCCCGACGCCGTGACGCCGCGCCGGGGAGTCCGTAGGCGGCCGGCTCAGCGGGCAACCCCGCGAAGGCGGCGGCTTCCGCGATGGAAGCGAGACTCATCCGGGACTCCGGCACCCACCGGTCGGCCGCCGCGGCCGCACCGTGCCGTAGCCGGCGGCGGGTGAAGTGCGCCGACAGCAGCCCGAACCCGGAGGTGACATCAGCCGCCGCCGCGAGGGCAGCGGCCTTGGTCGGGCCGGCGGCCACCGTGTATACGGCGACGAGCAGGTGAGGTGCGTCGGCGTACTTCGCCCGCGCATGCCGGGCCAGGTCAGCGATGTACGGGTCGGTCGGGCTGGTGCGCCGCTGCGGGCTCGATGGGCCGGGGGTGAGGAGGTTCAGGGCCCCCAGGATCAGCGCCCTCAGTCCATCGGCGGCCAGCCCCGGGATACGGGCGGTCCCTCGGGGGCGGTGGACGCGGTGTGGGTTGGTCATCGCGCGGCGCAGCACGCGTAGCCGGTGGGCTGGTGCCCGGCCGAGGTGAACTTGCAGGAGCGCGCCGCCGGTGCGCCCGGCCGAGGCGAGCCCCCCGAAGACGGCCCGCAGCCGATCGTCCTCGGGGGCGCCCGCGTCCGCGCCACGGCGCGGAGCAGGTGTAGCGCCCTCGACCAGGGGTCGCCAGTCCGGCTGGGTGGGCCAGACCGCGAGGGCGGCCACAGCCCCGGTCGTCGGGACGGCCGGTGGGCGGGCCTGTTTGGCGCGTACGCCGGGCCAGCCGCGCTGCAGCAGCCGCACGACAGCGGTCGGGTTGACCCCCGGTGGCAGCCACAGTCCGCAGCGCATCCCGTCGGGGTCGGCTTCGACCTCCCAGACGAGCCGGGCTGGGCGCAGCGTCCAGCGGCGCGGCGCGGGCAATACGGTGGCGAGCAGCCGCCACAGGCCGATCGTCGCGGCCGGAGTGGCAGTCACGGGCGGGATGATCTCCAGCCACCGCGCTGCGGCAGCGTGCCGCCGCCAGACGCGCCGCCGCCACACCGCCCACATGACTCGGATGGCCATGAGCGCCGCCACGGCGACGAGGAGCAATGGCCACCGGTCACGGACGAGACGCCACACGGCGTCGGCGACGTCGTCATCCCAGGACCCGCAGAGCACTTTACCGACGAAGGAGCTGGGCCCACCGCCCTGGCCAGGCACACATCCGGCGGGCTCTGGAGGCGGGGATGGGGACAGGGCCGGGATGGGAACCATCAGGACTCCGATCGGCGGTGTCGAGGGAGGCTCGTCGGACAGGGTCAGCGGCGGCGGGCCGGTAGGCCGGAAACCGGGCCGGTGACGATCAGCTCGTGCTCGGTGGCCGAGGCGTGGCCGTGGAAGGCCACCCGCGCAGATCCCGCCGCGAGGAGGGCATCCCCGCGCTGACAGGACAGCAGGAACGCCCGCTCGCCGTCGGTGAGCCCGAACGCCTCCGCCACGGCGTCGATCGCCTGCGGCGCCTGCCGCAGCAGGATCTGCGTGGCCGCGTTGCTGACGACGGCGCGGCCGGTCTTGGTGGCGAGCACGTCAGCGGCGTCCTGGGTCACCACGGTCAAGCCCACGCCGTACTTGCGCGCCGACTTGGCCAAGGTCTCCAGGAACACGCCGCCGCGGCCGCCGGACAGCAGTTTCCACGCCTCGTCCACCAACACCATCCGCAGCGCGTCCGGGCGGGCGCCGGAGGCGGCCGCGCCGCGTACGGTGCGCCAGATCGTGTCCAGGGTGAGCAGCGTGCCGACCGGGTGAAGTTGCTCGGGCAGGTCCTTGAGGGCGAAGACCACGAGGTGCCCTTGTGCGGCGGTGGTGGTCGGCCCGTCGAACAGGCCCTTCATGCTGCCGGCGACGTAGGGGTGCAGGCGGGCGGCAACTCGGCGGCCGGCGTCGTCGGTGTCTTCCAAGGCAGCCATCACATCGCCGAGGAGCGGCGCGGGTCGCTTCCAGGTGCGCGGGTCGGTGGTGATGCCCTTGGCCCGGTACGCGGCCAGCACGGCGACATCGAGGGAGCGGGCCTCGTCGCCGGGCAGCGGCGCGGTGACGGCGGTGTCGCCGCTGCCCATGACGGTCACGAGCGTGTGCATGAACCGTGCCCGGTCGTGGAGGGCATCGTGGCCGGGCGGCAGGTCGAGAGGGTTGATCTTCACGCCGGCCGCGCCGAGGCGGACGACCGTGCCGCCGACCGCGTCGGCCAGGCGGAGGTATTCGTCTTCGGGGTCGATGACGAATGCCTCCACCCCGAGGCACAGGTTTCGCAACAGGTCGAGCTTGGCCAGGTACGACTTGCCCTCCCCGGATCGGGCGAGGATGACGGCGTTGTAGTTGGACTGCGCCCACCGGTCCCAGACGACGACTCCGGCCGAGTGGAGGTTGAGCCCGAATAGCACGCCCATGCCGCTGTCTGCGGCGGTGTCCGGCAGGTCGGGGCTGGTGAAGGGAAAAGACGCGGCGAGGGCGTCGGTGTCGAAGACCCGTTTCATCCCCAACGCGTCGAACGCGAGGGGTAGGCCGCTCACCCACCCCTGCAACTGCCGCCACGTCACCGGTGCGGTGTTCAGCAGCAGCGAGGAGGCCAAGGACCGCACCTCAGCCACCCGCTCCGCGAGGTCGTCGAGGTCGACGCCGTGGACGGTCAGGTACAGGCCGAGACGAAACAGCCTGGCCTCGCCTCGCGCCAACCGGCCGGCCAGCTCGGCAGCGTCGACCGCGGCGGCGTCGAGTTCGGGATCGTCGAGGCGGCCCTTGGCCGCGTCCTGGCGGCGGGAGGATTCGAACCGGCCGCGCTGCTTGCGCAGCCGCTCGGAGGCCACCGCGGGCGGGACCGGCTCGATGTGGAACGCGGCGTCAAGCAGGCCAGGGTAGGACAGGATGGGCTCCGCCCACCCGGGGCCGACCTCGGCCGGGTAGCCGACAACGGCCAGGGTGGCGCTGTAGCCATCGCCGATTCGCACGTGTCGGCCGTCGACCTCGACGGCGTCCGGTGAACCGGGCAGGACCGTCGCCGACTCAGACGCCGGACGCCGCCGTGTCGGCAGCAGTGTGGATAACAGGCTCACCGGTCGTCACCTCCATCAGGTGTGGGGTAGGGCGCGAGGGCCGGGGCGGTGGGCTTGAGGCTGGCCGCGAGCCGCACCGTGGCGTCCGGCCCATCGAGGACCCGGGCCGGAATCTCACAGCCTCCGAGCGCCCGGACGACCTCGGCGATGCGCTGTGCTGCGTGGGGTGCGCCGCGTCGGCTGCGCACGGCGACGGTGATCTGTCGGTGCAGCAGCTCGCGCTGCCTAGCGAGGTCGTCGAGGAACGCCGCGTGCGCGCGGGCCGCGTCTTCCAACGCGGGATGCGGCAGGGTCGGGGCGGCGGCGAGGAACCGGTCGGCGAGGTAGGTCAGGTCGACCCGCTGCGCCCGCACCACGATCTGCACCGGACTCTCCAGGCTGTGCAGCCACCGCGCGAACCCGGCTACCAGGCCGTTCTGTTCCCCTGCTGTCCGCAGGCCGAAGGCCACCGTCGAGGCGGCGACCAGGCTCGTCGTGCCGTCCGAGCCGAGGTCGATCAACCCGTCACTGGTGATGCCCTTCGCGGGCAGCCGCAGGGGTGCGGGCAGCGGGAGCCGGTCACCCGGCCCGGCGGTGGTCTGCACCCACGCCGGGGCCGGGACGACCGGTCCGTCGGTCGGCACGAGCCGGCGCGGACTGTGGCGGTGCCGCAGCGCCGCGAGGACCCAGGCGTCGAGGCTGATGCCATCGCGGCGGCCGACCGCGAGCAGGAACGCCCCAGCGGCGACCGGCGTCGCTCCTGCGAGGAACACCAGCGGCTGGAGGAGCGTGGCCACCGTCGTCCACGCCGCGTAGAGCAGCAGACCCGTGACGGCGAGGATCACCAACTGCCGACCGGACAGGTTGAACGCGATCTTGTCGGCCCGTTCGATGTCTGCGGGCACCCGAGCCCGCATCGGCGCCTCGTCGCTGCGGCGGCTCATCGCTGATCACCCCTCCGCTTCGACCGCCGTACCGGGGCGGACGACCGGGCCGGCGGCGGGGACGGGGACGGGTCGGCACCGGCAGCGGAACCCGGCGATGCCATACCGCCGGTCGGGGACGGCCCCGCCGCCGCGGACGGTGTCTGCGGCACGGCGGGCCCCACCGATCGGCGGTCGTCCGGGGACGGCGGTACGGACGGGGCCGGTGGACGGGGCGCGCTGGTGGACGGGACCGGACGGACGGCAGCCACAGGCGCGGCGGCTTGCCTACTCGGGGTAGGACGCCGCGCCGCCGTGGGCCGCGTCGCTGGGGTCGAGGTGCGTCGTCGTTCGCTGCCCGCAGGTGTGGTCGGAGCTGCGGAGAACACCGGGGTGGCTGGGGCAGGTGGCCGGCGCGGCGCGCTCTGCGGCGTTGGCGCGGCTGAGAACGTCACCGCCGGTACCGGACCGTCGGGCGTGGGTCTCGGGGCCGTGGTGGTGGCGTCGCTGAAGACGACTCGCGCCGGTGACCCGGCTGGGGACGGTGCAGTCGGCTCGGGCGAGGACGGGTGGGAGAACTGTGCGGCCGGGACGCCGCCGGACGGCGATGCCGATGGTGTGGACGGGGTCGCCGGGTGACTGAAGGGTGGTGCGCCGGTCGTCCCGGACGGCTTGGGCAGTGGGGTGTGGGTGAGGGGGGCATGGCTGAAGGCCACGGGTCCCGGCGGGGACGGCAAGGCCGGAGCGGGCCCCGGACGAGGTGGACGGGGCGGACGGAGGCCACCGGGCAGCGGACGGGGACCGGACGGGCGAGGCATCGTCCGTCCGGCGGTCCTCGCTGCGCTCGCGCCGCTCAGAACGCCGGCCGCCGCACCGATTGTCTTGATCATCAGAATGGCGTGGACGAGCTGACCGATCAGCCCTCGGCCGTGGCGCTGCCCGAGCGGGCCGAGGATGAACTGTCGCATCCACCCAGGCAGCTTGATCAGCAGCCACAGCATCGTCAGGCACACCAGCACGCCGAGCAGTCCGGCTCCGGTCGCGGGTACGCCCATCGCTGTTGGCCCAGCCGGGGCGAGGAATACCTTGATGCTGGCCATGACCACGATGGCCTGGCCGAGTTGCAGGCCGAGGCAGGCCAGCACGCAGCGCCACCACAGGTTGGCAACGCCTTCGGTGAGTGGACTGGCGTGGCAGATCAGCGCCACCGGAGCGAGGCCGAACAGAATGATGAGGGCAGCGAGGCGCAGCACGAACGTGAACTCCAGAATCAGGCACATCACGATCACGGCAATGGCCATGAGCACCATCAGGAAGCCGCCGCCTTGCAGGGCGTTGTCCACGACCTGCCGGATCGCTGTCGCGGCGGCCGGCCCGTCGATTGTGTTGCCGGCGATGGACACGGTCAGCGCGTTGGTCAGCTCGATGGCCTTCTGGCCGATGATCAGGCTGCAATTGGCCAGAACCACCCCCACAGCGATGCGAGGTAGCACCTGCTTGAGGCCGTACCGGGTCTGCAAGGTCTCCCGGACAGTGACCAGGAATCCTCCGGCGACGATGAACAGGACGAGGATGCCGTTGGCGATGGTCAGGCTGGTCGTCCAGATCGCCGTGACGTGCTCGTTGGTCGTAAGGTCCGGGGTGGACAGCCATGACGCGCCGAGGGCTTCCATCACGGGCTGCAGGGCCTGCTCAGCGGCCCACACGACCAGATCCACGACGGCCTTGCGGACCTGGCCGCCGATGTCGTACCAAGCCGGATCATCGTCGGCAGAAGGCCGGCCGGGAGTTGGGGCCGGACCAAGCGTGGGCGCCGGTGGCGACGGTTCTACGCCCGGCGGAAGGACACCGCGCTCAGGCACCCCGGGCATCGGCGGCAGGCTGACCGCGGTGGACGGCCCGACGGTCGGACTCGGCTCGGCATGAGCCGTCCCAGCCGCGGCGAGGCCCAGGCCGGCGAGAATCACGACGCCAAGCAGCAGCGCCACCGAGCGAATCGCGCGGCGGGATGGGACCGCACGGGCAGTCATCAGGCCACCCACGCGCCGACGATGGTCACGAACAACGGCGCCAGCAGCGCGAGGGCATACCCGATCGCGGCCGACCGCAGCGCGAGCTTGGCCCTCTCGACCTCGCCCGGGTCACCGTTGGCGACCAGGTAGCGCAGCCCGCCGACCGTCAGGAACAGCGTGGCAACGGCGACGAGGATGCCGACGAGCCAGGTCCGAATGTTCTCCGCGACTTGCTGGATGGAGTCCACGGCCAACACCGCCGGGGCAGGATCGGCCGCATACGCCGCGGCGGGGGCGGCGACAAAGACTGCCGTCATCGCGGCGGCATTGAGCAGGGCTACCCCGCCGAGGACAAGCCGAGTAAGGCATCGACGCAGGCGACGGACCGGCCGTCCGCCCCTGGCTACCCCGAGGCGGCGACGAGCCGCCTCGGGGTACGGGAAGGGGACGTGGTTCATGGCTTGGCACCTCCGGTGCGCACGTCTGAACAACCCGTCACGGGGCAGAGGTGCGCGAGTGGGCGACGAAGACGGGACCGGACGAGGCGCTTTGCGGTGACCTGCGGTGCCGACCGGCGCGGCCGTCCTCCTCACTGGGGAAGGCGGTGAGCCGGGAACCGTGCGGGGGCGTCAGCGCCGTCAACGGGTCCGGTCGGAAAGGATCACCTGCGCGGAAAGGTCCCGCACCAGGGGATTACAAATCCGAGTTGCGTGTTGGAAATCCGCAGCTCAGGCGGCTTGCTTACGGACGCTTCCGGGTGGTTAGCGTGTCGAGGCCCAGGGTCGCGGTGGCCTCGTTGATCACATCGGCGTACGGATCGGACAGGTCGCCGGCCTCGATCGCGGCCTTGAGCCGGGCGACAGCAGCCGTCCGCCGCTTGTAGAGGTTCCAGCGGGGCTTGCCGGTGCGCTCGGCGTACGCGGTGAGGCTGACCTCCTCCAGGTACGTCGCGCCGATCAGCTCCGCTTCCTGAACGGTGATGACCCCGGTAGTGACCGCGCGGGCGAGGATGAGATCCGGGTGGCCGTACGGGGCCGGCGGCAACACAGCGCCCGGGGCATGGTTCGGAGTCCCGGAGGAGGCCGGCTCCAGGTCCCGCAGTTCCGCGCGGGCCTTCGAGAACGCGGCCGACAACAGGTTCCCGACCATGCCCGGCCTGGCCGGATCGACCGTGCCGAGAGCGCGAAGGAAGTGCTCGACGATGGCGGCCTGCACGTCGCCGGTGAACAGCTTGGCCAGCAGATACGCCTTGAACCGCAGGCCCGGCAACGCGACGCCGACCGCACCAACCCGCCACGCCGGATCCCCGGTACGGGCACGCTGCACCAGCAGCCGCCACACCGCATCCCGAGCGACGTAGCCGCAGGACGGGTGCATCAGGATCGCCGACAGCTCCGGCAGGGCGATGACCCGACGGGGCAGGCCGTGGCCGAGACTGCGGCCATCCACCGACAGCGGGCTCGGCCCCTGCCCAAGCAGCCGGAACCGGTACTCGATGTCGTTGAGGAGGGTCTCGCGACACTGCCAGGCGGCCGGGCCGGTGGCGGGGAAACGACGGTCCATGGTGGTGCTCCCTCGTGATGACCGTGTGCCGGCCGGCGGACTGCCGGTCAGCGCTGTGCCACCACGCCACCAGGGCCTTTGAACAGATCCTGAACGTTGACGATCTTGTTCAAGCGGTCCCGATACGTGTTCAATGCGGTCGTCGCCAGCGCGCCTCAATACGCCTCGGCGGGAGTCCGCCGACGCCGGGAGTCGAGGTGTTCAATCCGTGGTCAGGCTGTTCAACCCCCTCCTTGCAGGCCACAGCCGCGTCGAGCCGGCCGGCTTGAACACGTCCGCAACAGATCCACCTACATCGGGAGAGTGGAGGGTCAGGAGAGGCCGCGGAATCGCCTGGGACAGGCTTGTTTATGCCCGGAGACGGAGAACCCGATGGTGTTCAGCAGGCGAGGATCTTGTTCAACCCGGTTAGCGATCTTGTTCAACCCGTCACGGCTGCGTCGCGGTCCTCTGGCGGCGTACGGGCCAACGTGCCCAACTGGGTACGCCCGAACCCGAACCTGTACAGGTCCATCACCGGGTTCCTCCCGAACCCCATCCGTCATTGCGTGCCTGTGCCACTACCGGCCGCCTCATCGAGCTGCTGGCGCAACTCGGCGGCCTCCTCGGTACGGCCAAGACCGTCGAGCACGTCCGCCAGGGTCCGATATGCCGAGAGCAGCTGTCCGGCGAACACCTGCGGCAGCTGGCGGACGAGCGGCTCGTAGAGGCTGATCGCCTCGGTGACCGATTCCAGAGCCTCAACGTAGTTGGCCTTCACGTTCACACACACCCACCCGTACGCCCACAACGACATGGCGAGGTCGGGCAGGCAAGCGTCGGGGTTGGCCTCGGCCAACCGGCGCCAGATGCGTACGGCTTCCTCGGCCGGGGTCAAGGCCTGCTCCCGCCGCCCCAGCCCGGACAGGCGATTGCCGAGGTTGTTCAACGATCCGGCGAGGTCGGGCAGGTAGGCGTCCGGGTTCACCTCGGCCAACCGGCGGTAGATGCGTACGGCTTCCTCGGCCGGGGTCAAGGCCTGCTCCCG